>DASVVV010000001.1:0-55712 GCA_036386375.1 Allosphingosinicella sp.
TTGGCGAAGGCGTTCTGGATCATGCCCATGACGATCAGACCGGGCGCGAGGAAATCGGCGAAGGGGACGCCGAGGACGGTCCGACCCTGACGGCCAAGCGCGATGGTGAAGATGACGAGGAAAAGCATCGTCGTCACCGCGGGCGCCCAGACCGTCTGCAGCTGCACCTTGAAGAAGCGGCGCACCTCCTTGACGTAAAGCGTGCGAAGGCCGCCCCAATTGACGTTGCGGATTACCGGAACGCCGGGCGCGGCGCTGACCCAGTCGGGACGCTGATCGCTCACCGCCGCGTCGCTACAAGCCGCCGCAAAAGGCCGCAAGCGCCGCACCGTTTCCCCGCGGCCGAAGCCATGGTAAAAGCGAAGCCATGCGCCGGATCTCGGCCATGCTTGCGCTCGCCGCCTCGGCCGCGGCGCCGCCCGCCGCTGCCGCGGCCGCTTCCGCGCAGCTGCCGCCGGCCGAACGGGAGGAAGGCGAACAATCGATCCTCGTCACCGGCGCGCGGCCGACGCGCGAGGCGCTGCGTGCCTTCGTCGAGGCGGTGACGGTCGAGACCGACGAGCAGATCGCCAAGTTCGCCGTGCCGGTCTGCCCGATCGCCGTCGGCCTCCCGCAAGGCCATGCGGAGGTGATCACCACGCGGCTGCGCCAGGTCGCGGAGCATGTCGGCGTCGGCACCGCCCGCGAGGGATGCGAGCCCAACGTCGTCGTCGTGATCGCCGACAGCGGCAGCGATTTCATGCGCGGCCTGCGCCGCGAGCGGGCGAGCCTGTTCGCCCGGCTCGAGGCGTCTGAAATCCGGGAAATCATGGAGCTCGAGGGCCCGGTCCGTGCGTGGCACCTGGTGGAGGCGCGCGGCGCCGACGGAAGACCGGTCGACTATATCGAAGTCGGAAGGGAGCGACGGATTCGCCCGTCGCTCAGCGGCGTCATGCCCTCGCTGACGCGGACGCCGATACGGCGGGACATGGCGATGTCCTTCGTGGTGTTCGACGTGGAGGCCATCGAAGGATTCACCTTGCTCCAGATCGCCGACCACGCGGCGATGCGCGCCCTCGCTCGAAGCGCGCCGGTGTCGATGCCCGCGGGGCGCAGCATCCTCGGCCTGTTCGCCGACCGGGATGCGGGCGCCCGACCGGCCGGCGAGCTGGCCGAATGGGACGTGGCCTATCTCTCGGCGCTCTACCGGACGGCTCATGATGTGACGGCGCAGCGGCAGCGATCGAGCATTGCCGGCACGATGTCGCGCCAGCTCCGGACGCCGCCGCGGCAGCCGCACCCTTGAACAACGCCGCGGCCTCCTTCACATAAGGCGGGCAGGCGGCCGCGTGCGCGCTCGACAGGGCGACAGGCGCCCTTTCGCGAAACCCTTTTCGAAGGCCCGACGTACTCAGGCGCAGCCGTTCGACCTGCGCCGCGCCAGGCGCAAAGCAAGACGAAGGAAGACAGCTGCTATGTCGTGGACGGAAGAGCGGATCGAGCGGCTGAAGGCGCTGTGGACGCAGGGCATCACCGCCAGCCAGATTGCCGACGAGCTCGGCGGAGTCTCGCGCAACGCGGTCATCGGGAAGGCGCACCGGCTCGGCCTTCAGTCGCGGCCGTCGCCCGTCAAGCCGCAGGAGGAGGAAGCGCAAGCCGAGCCCGCTTCCCCGGCGGCGGAAGCGGCGCCGCCCGCGCCGATGGAAGTGGAAGAGCCCCCATTCGACATCGGCGGCGAGGACGCCGGCTCCGCCGAGGCCCTCGCCCCGTCCGAAGCTGCTGACGCCGACGCCGAGAGCGAGCCGGGGCCGCCGCCGCCGCAAATCCGGTCGATCGGCCCCGGCGGGTTCGTCCGGCAGGGTCCGAGCGACCAGCAGGCGCCGATCCCGCCGGCGCCGCCGCGCCGTCTGGTGCCGGCCAAGCCCAGCCCGGAGATCGCCGACAAGACCAGCCTGCTCGATCTAAACGAGCGAATCTGCAAATGGCCGATCGGGCATCCCGGCGAGCCCGATTTTCATTTCTGCGGAAAGGCGGCCAATCCGGGCTTTCCTTATTGCGTCGAGCATTGCGGAGTCGCCTATCAGGCGCAGCTCCCGCGGCGCGACCGAAAGCCCCCGCCGCCGCTGCCGTTCGGCGGGCCGCGCGCACGCTGAGCGCCCGTGGCGCTCTTCCTGGTGTGGCATGACGAGCGGGCCGCGGTCGCCCCGGAGCTGTTGCTCGCACTCGATCATTTCGAGCTGCGGCCCGGGCTTAACCTCGTCGACAGCGATCTCGAGACCTCAAAGCTCTACCACCGTATCAAATGGGCGCTGCCGATCGGTACCACGTTGCTGGTGGCGCCGCTGGCCGGGCCGCCAAAGTTCAAGCTGATGACGGAAGGCGCGCTTGGCTGGGTCAGGCGGCGCGGCGCCGGATTTCGCAATGGAGACGCTCCGTAACCTACTGAAATGCAACGACTGTTAATCTGCGTTAGCGCGTTTTTCGGGAACGGCGAAGCCCGCATCATCGTTCTGCCGTTGGTTCCGGAGCCGAAAGCTTCGCGACCGGTGACGAGCAGCAGCCGAGGGCGAGATGGCGTCGGACGATGTCGAATATTATGAGCGGCGGGCGGAACAGGAAATCGAGTTGGCGCAGCGTTCCGACCATGCCGGAGCGGTCAGCGCGCATTATCAGCTCGCTTCGGCCTATCTCGATCTGATCCACGGCGACTCGCCGAAGGCCCGGCCCAACCTCCTGCAAAGCTGACGGCGGTCACGCCGATCGCTGAGACAAGGGGCTCCGGAATGTCCGGAGCCCAGTGGATCAGTGTCGGGTCCCGGCGTTGATCGGGATGCGCCGCGAGCGCGACGCGCTTTCGCTCTTCGGGATGCGGACCGTCAGCACGCCATCACGGAACGTCGCTTCGCAGCGTGCCTCGTCGGCGCCGTCGGGGAGCGCGATCCGCCGCTCGAAGCGGCCGTAATAGCGCTCCGACCAGCCGTTGCCGCGATCCTCACTTTCGCTCTTCTTCTCGCCGCGGATCGCGAGCATGCCGTCCTGGACGGTAAGCTCGACGTCCTTCTCGTTGAGGCCTGGCAGCTCGGCCGTGACGCGCACCTCATCGTCGGCATCGCTGACCTCGACGCTCGGCCACGCCATCGCTCGGCTCCAGCCGCCGCCGAATAAGGGCGCCCTGAAGAAATCGTCGAACAATTGGTCGACCTCCGTGCGAAGCCGCCAGAACGGGCTGCGCTCTTCGTCGCGCATCGTCGCCGGCATCCGGTTATCCTGCCGGCCCCAGGGAATCAGATCGCGCATAGCCATGTCATCCTCCTTCTTGCTGACTGGACGGGATGGCCGCGCCGGCACCGCGAGGGCGCCGGGGCGGCCGTTCGGAAGCCTCAGGGGGGTCAGGCCGCCTCGAGCTCCCTCGCCTTTTCGTTCTGCGCCTGCCGGTCGCTCGACCCGCTCTCGAGCCGACGCGCCGTCCCGGCGCCGCCGATCGCGATCCGGCGCGGCTTCATCTCCTCGGGGATCTCGCGCTCGAGCGCGATCTCGAGCACGCCGTCGCGCAGGTCGGCTTTCTTCACCTGGACATAGTCGGCCAGGCCGAAGCGGCGTTCGAAGGCGCGGGCGGCGATGCCGCGATGGATGTACCGGCCATTGTCGTCATCGCGCTTGCGGCCCGAGACGATCAGCAGGTTCTGCTGCGCCGTCACCTCGATCTCGTCCGGGCGGAAGCCGGCGACCGCCAGCGTGATGCGGTACTTGTCCTCGCTTTCCTGGACGAGGTCGAACGGCGGGTAATTGTCGCTCACCTGCGACGGAATGCTGGTTTCGAGCAGGTCGAACAGCCGGTCGAAGCCGACGGTCGAGTGCCGGAACGGCGTGAAGTCGATATTCCTCATGTCCATGTCCTCCTTTTGAGCAACCTGGGTTGATGAGGCGGAGGAGCGGCGAAGAGCCGCGGCCCTCCAGCCGCCGGGCCCGAAGCGCCCGGCAGAGCCTATATGGTTCTAAGGAATCAGCGGTTCAAGAGGCAGGGGTTCGAGATCGGGACGTATGAAACAGAAGCGTTGCCCGCTGCGGTTGACGTTCACGTAAGGGCGCGACTATCGCGGTGGCACTTCCCAGCCGGAGATGAAGATGAGCCCGATTTCCACGAAGCGGCACGGCGACGTGCTGGTCGTCACCTCCAACAACCCGCCCGTCAACGCCCTCGGCCATGCGGTGCGCGAAGGGCTGGTGAAGGCGATCGAGGAGGCGGACCGTGAGGAAGCGGTGAAGGCCGTCGTCATCATCGGCCAGGGCCAGACCTTCTTCGCCGGCGCCGACATCAGCGAGTTCGGCACGCCCAAATCGTTCCAGCCGCCGATGCTGCCGCAGGTCGTCGACATCATCGAGAATTGCACCAAGCCGGTGGTGGCGGCGATCCACGGCACGGCCTTCGGCGGCGGGCTCGAGGTCGCGCTCGCCTCCCACTACCGCGTCGCCGTCCCCTCCGCGAAGCTCGGCGTTCCGGAAGTGAAGCTCGGCCTCCTGCCCGGCGCCGGCGGGACTCAGCGGCTGCCGCGCGCGGCCGGCGTGCGCAAGGCGCTCGAAATGGCCGCCACCGGCAACCCGATCGGCGCCAAGGAGGCGCACGAAATCGGCCTCGTCGACCGCGTCATCGAGGGCGACCTCGAGCAGCATGCCGTCGCCTTCGCTGAGGAGGTGCGCGACCTCCGGCCGATCCCGCGCACGAGCGAGCGCCAGGACAAGATCGAGGGCGCCGATCCGGGCGTGTTCGAGGCGTTCCGCAAGGAGAATGCGCGCAAGTTCCGCGGCTTCGAGGCGCCGGAGAAGAACATCCAGGCGATCGAGATCGCGACCCGCAAGCCCTATTCAGAGGGCGTCCAGGAAGAGCGGCGGCTGTTCATGGAGCTGATGAGCGGCACCCCGGCGCGCGCCCAGCACTATTTCTTCTTCGCCGAGCGCAAGGCCGCGAAGATCGACGGGTTGCCCGAGGACACGCGCCCGCGCGAGATCCGTAAAGTCGGCGTGATCGGGGCCGGCACGATGGGCGGCGGCATCTCAATGAACTTCCTGTCGGCCGGAATCCCGGTCCGGATCGTCGAAA
This sequence comes from Allosphingosinicella sp., assembly GCA_036386375.1. Lineage (GTDB taxonomy): Bacteria > Pseudomonadota > Alphaproteobacteria > Sphingomonadales > Sphingomonadaceae > Allosphingosinicella. The sequence goes on from DASVVV010000001.1 coordinate 5,078, forward strand.
TGCAGCAGGAGGCGCTCGACCGCGGCACCGGCGTGATGCGCAAGAATTACGAGGCAAGCGCCGCCAAGGGCCGGATGAGCGCCGAGCAGGTCGAGCAGGCGATGGGTCTGCTCGCGCCGACGCTCAGCCTCGAGGACCTTGCCGATTGCGACCTCATCATCGAGGCGGTGTTCGAGAATATGGACATCAAGAAGGAGGTGTTCGGCAAGCTCGACCGGATCGCCAGGCCGGGTGCGATCCTGGCCTCCAACACTTCCTATCTCAACATCGACGAGATCGCTGCAAGCACCTCGCGCCCGAAGGATGTGCTGGGCCTGCACTTCTTCTCGCCCGCCAACGTCATGAAGCTGCTCGAGGTGGTGCGCGGCGCGAAAACCGCGCCGGACGTGCTGGTGACGGCAATGCAGCTCGCCAAGAAGATCAGGAAAGTCGCGGTGGTCGCGGGCGTCTGCTACGGCTTTATCGGCAACCGCATGCTGATGCCGCGCCAGCTGCAGGCGAACCGGCTGCTGCTCGAAGGCGCCACGCCCGAGCAGATCGACCGCGTCCATGTCGAGTTCGGAATGCCGATGGGACCGTTCCAGATGGCCGACCTGGCCGGCGTCGACATCGGCTGGCACCGCGACCCCGAGCGGGTCGAGAATATTCGCGACAAACTCTGCGCGCTCGGCCGCTGGGGCCAGAAGAAGCAGGCCGGCTTCTACGATTATGACGAGAAGCGCCGCCCCTCCCCCTCGCCGGTCGTCGCCGAGGTGATCGAGGCGTTCCGCGCCAAAGAGGGAGTCGAGAAGCGCGAAATCTCCGACCAGGAGATTATCGAGCGGACGCTCTACACGATGGTGAACGAGGGCGCGAAGATCCTGGAGGAAGGCATGGCCCAACGCGCGTCCGACATCGATGTCGTTTGGGTCTACGGCTATGGCTGGCCGGTCTATCGCGGCGGCCCGATGTTCTGGGCCGACACCGAGGGGCTGCCAAAGATCCTCGATGGGCTGAAGCGCCAGCAGGACCGGTTGGGAAGCGACTTCGCCCTTTCGGAGCTGCTCGTGCGCAAGGCCGAAGCGGGGGAGAAGTTCACGCGCTGACGTCGACCTGCTAAGGCGGTGCGATCAGGAGAATGATGGCGATGGCTTATAAGGAATGGCGGATCCGCGGGCTCAGCCTCACCAATTGCAATTGCGACTGGGGCTGCCCGTGCCAGTTCAACGCGCTGCCGACCTACGGCGACTGCCGCGCGACGATCGCGATGCGGATCGACGAGGGGAATTTCGGCGACGTGGACCTGGCGGGCGTGAGCTTCGCGGTGATGGTGGCCTGGCCGGAGGCGATCCACCTCGGCCGGGGCGAGCAGTTCATCGTCGTCGACGAAAAGGCCGACGCGGCGCAGCGCGACGCGGTGGTGCGGATCCTTCGCGGCGAGGAGACCGAGCCCGGCGCAACCATCTTCAACGTCTTCGCCGCGACCTTCGAGAAGCTCCACGAGCCCGCCTTTCTGCCGATCGAGTTCGACGCCGACATGGAGGGCCGCACCGGTCGGATTCGGATCCAAGGCGTGGTCGAGACCGCGGTCGAACCCATCCGCAACCCGATCACCGGCGACGAGCATCGCGCCCGCGTCGTCCTCCCCGGCGGCTTCGAATATCGCGAAGCCGAATATGCCAGCGGCGACACCCATGCCGACGGCCCGATCGCGCTCGACTGGTCGAAGCGTCATGCCCATGTCGCAAGACTCGACCTTTCCACCCACGGCGCCGCCTGAGCGCGCGGCCGCGGCGGCGCCGGCGCGCCGGCGGCCGCGGCTCGAGCGGCTGATCGCGAGGCCCGAGCCGGTCGTCGGCCTCTGCCTCGCCGCGCTGACGGCGATCGCCTGGTTCTGGCTCCTCGGCGCGCCGCCGGGGATGGCGACGATGGCGATGGAGCCGTGGTCCCTTTCCTATCTGCTTCCCACCTTCGCCATGTGGTCGCTGATGATGGTCGCCATGATGCTGCCGTCCGCGGCACCGATGATCCTGCTCTACAGCCGGGTCTCGACTCAGTCCGGGGGGAGCGGCCGCCTCGCCCCGACTTGGGTCTTCCTCCTGGCCTATCTCGCCGTCTGGACCGGCTTCGCCGCGCTTGCGGCGCTGGCGCAGGCGCTGCTCATCGCGACCGGCGCGATCGATGCGATGGCGCTCGCGGCCGGCGACGGCCGCCTTGCCGGGGCGCTGCTGCTTTTGGCGGGCTTCTACCAGCTGAGCCCGCTGAAGCGCGCCTGCCTCGACCGGTGCCGCTCGCCGCTCGAATTCATCCTGCGCCTTTCGCGTCCGGGCACGGCCGGAGCGCTGCGCCTGGGCGTCGCCCACGGCCTTTATTGCCTCGGCTGTTGCTGGGTGTTGATGACATTGCTGTTCGTGGGCGGCGTGATGAATCTCGCCTGGATCCTGGGCCTGTCGCTGCTCGTCGTCTTCGAAAAATATGCGCCGCCGTCGCTTCATGTCAGGCCTTTGCTCGCCGCCGCCTTGATCGTCGCGGGGACGCTGCTGGTCGCGCTTCCGGACCACTGGCTGTGAGGGGATTAGTCCTCGCCCTTTGCGTGCTCGCCGCGGCCTGCGCCAAGCCGCCGGCTTTCGACCCGGCGGAGGAGGAGCAGGCGATCCGCAGGGTCGTCGCCGCCATGGAAGCGGCGTGGAATCGCGGCGATTTCCGCGGCTATATGGAAGGATTCAAGAACCCCGACGTCGTGTTCGTCTCGCGCGGCGAGTTCCAGCGCGACTGGCAAGGCACCCTCGACCATTATGTCCGCGATTATGGCGGCAACCCCGAGAGGCGCGGGCGGCTTCACTTCTTCGACTTGAGGATCGAGATTCTGAGCCCCGACGCGGCGCAACTGATCGGCCGCTATCGGCTCGAGGGTGGCGAGCGGCCGCAGGACGGCATCAACACACGCCTGTTCCGCAAGGTCGACGGCCGCTGGGTGATCGCGCTCAATCATGTCAGCTCGAAAGAAGTGACGCCTGAAGCCGCCGCGCGGCGGTGAAGCTCGTCGAACCGGCCGCGGCCTCCGTCGAAGGGCCGCTGCGCACGCGGCCACTTCGGGGAAAGGATCGGCCCCATGAGACAGCCGCTGATCCCGATCTTCGTCGTCGCCTTGCTGGTCGGCCTGCCGACCCGCGTTCGTCAACGGATGGCGCGGCAGCGAAGAGACGACGGCCGTGGCGGCGAACGAAGCGCCGCCGGCGCCGTCGCGCGCCGGCTAGGGGCCCCGCTCAGGCCGGGCGGGCGCGCTCGGCTTCGATCCAGGCGTTTATCTCGGCTTCGAGCACGTCGAGCGGGATCGAGCCGTTGCGCAGCACGGCGTCGTGGAAGCGGCGGACGTCGAAACGGTCGCCGAGCGCGCGTTCCGCCCGCTGCCTGAGCTCGAGGATCTTCAAGCGCCCGATCATGTAGCCGAGCGCCTGGCCCGGCCAGCTGATGTAGCGGTTCACCTCCGCCTCGATATTGGCCTCGGTCAGCGCGGTATTCTCACGCATGAACTGGATCGCGCGGGCCTTGTCCCAGCGCATGGCGTGGATGCCGGTGTCGACGACGAGGCGCGTGGCGCGCCACATCTGGTAGGAAAGCTCGCCCATCCGCCGCTCGGGCGTGTTGTACAGGCCCATCGGTCCGCCGAGGCTCTCGGAATAGAGGCCCCAGCCTTCGGTGAAGGCCGTGAAGAAGGTGAAATTCTGGCGGAAGGGCGGGATGTCGAGCTCCTGCTGGAGCGCGATCTGGAGGTGGTGGCCCGGCACCGCCTCGTGAAGGCTGAGCGCCGGCACTTCCCACAACGGCCGCTGGTCGAGCTTCGAGGTGTTGACGTAATAAGTGCCGGCGATGCCGGCCGAAGGGCTGCCCTGATTGTAATAAGCGGTGGTCGTCCCTTCCGCGATCTCGGCCGGGATTTCGCGAATGCCGTAGCTGAGACGCGGCAGCGTTCCGAAATAGCCCGGGAGCTGGCCGTCGATCGACTTCAGCACGCGGGCCGTCTCACGCATCAGCTGCTCCGGCTCGGTCGCGAAATGGCGGGGATTGGTGCGAAGATCGCGAATGAAGGCCTCGCGACTGGGAAAGCCGGCGCTTCGGGCGACCTCGTCCATCTCCGCCCGGATGCGACGCACTTCGCGCATGCCGATGTCGTGGATCTGGCGGGGCGTCAGGTCGGTGGTGGTCTGCTGGCGGACCTGGAAAGCGTAATAATCGGCGCCGCCGGGCTGGTCCGAGATGCTGTCGCTGCGCGCGCAATGCGGCAAATATTCGGTCCGGTAGAATTCGAGGTGTCGGCGGTAAGCCGGATTGATCGTCTCGGCGATGACCTGCCGCGCCCGCGCCTGCATCGCGGTCCAGTCGGCCGCCGGGATCGAGGCGGGCCGCTCGCCCGCAAAGGGTTCATAGAAGCGCGACTGAGCCGGATCGGCGGTAATCACCCCCTCGATCGTGCGCTCATGGCCGCCGAGCACCGAGCAGGGCAGCACGAACCCGCCGCGGACCGCGTTCCGCGTGATTGCCAGGGCCTGGTCGTTGAGCCGCGGATATTGGGCGATGCGGGCGAGATAGCTCTCATAATCGGAGCGGGTGCGGAACGGCAGGTTGCGGGCCAGCCCGGCAAAGCCCTGGTGCCAGCCGTCATAGGTGGTGAAGAGCATGTCGCGCTGGCCGAAGCGCCAGCCCTCGATCGTCTCGGCGAGCGAGCGCCTGAGGATACCCCGCGTGACCCGGTCGGCGGGGCTCAGCTGGTCGGCGGGAACGCGCTCGACGCGGTCGAGAAAGGCCCGCGCCTCGCGCACGAACCGCTCGCGCGCCTCGGGGGAAAGGTCTTGGATCTGCTGGTCGTAATCGCGGACGCCGAGCGCGGTTGCATAGGTCGGCGAATTGCGCAGCAGCCACTGATAATGTTCCTGGAGCAAAGCGCGGAAGTCGTCGGCCGGAGCGGCCGTCGCGGGCGCGGCGAGGGCGAGGGCGGCGGAAGCGAGCAGGATGCCGAGTCGCATGGGGTGGTTCTCCAGTGAAAGGGGCCCGCTCAGCCTATCGAGGGAACGGCCGCGCGCAAGCATTGTTGAAAGCGCTTGAGGAGCGCGCGATGACCGACAATGTCTACAAGATCGTCGAGATCGTCGGCAGTTCGGCCACCGGCATCGAGGACGCCGTCAGCAATGCCATCGGCCGCGCTTCGGCGACGCTGCGCGGGATACGCTGGTTCGAGGTGATCGAGACCCGGGGCCATGTCGAGAACGGGCGCGTCGCCCATTATCAGGTGACGCTCAAGATCGGCTTCACTCTGGACGACTGAGGCCGCGCCCGCCGATCAGACGTAGCCGACGAAGTCGGCGTTGGTGAGGGCGGTGCCGGGCGTTACCGTCGCGAACAGGATCTGCGCACCCGATCCGTTGCCGTCGGCGTCATAATAGATCTTTCCCGCCGCCTGATCGTAAATGATGCGGTCGGCGGCGTCGGCGGCGGCGGTGCCCTTTTGGAAGGCGCCCACGGCCAGGCGCCCGTTCGCCGTGATCCCGCCGAAGATCGCGCGGTCCAGATAGATGGCGTCGTCCACCGGCGAGAAGTCCAGGATCTTGTCGACATTGGTGGTTCGGCTCAACGGCGCATCGAAATGGAAGCGGTCGATCCCAGTCCCGCCGGTCAGCGTGTCCGGCCCCGAACCCCCGTAGAGCTTGTCGTTGCCGGCGCCGCCGTCGAGCGTGTCACCGGCGACGCCGCCATAGAGCAGGTCATTGTCCGCGCCGCCCAAGAGCTTGTCCGCCCCGCCATTGCCCCTCAGCGTGTCGTTCCCGATCCCGCCCTCGAGCGTGTTAACCGCGTCGCTCCCGCTCATGACGTTCGCGGCGGCGTTGCCGACGCCCTTGGCGGCGGAGCCGAGCAGCGCCAGATTCTCGAACTCGGCGGCGAGCGCGTAGCTGATCGTGCTGCGGACCGTGTCGATCCCGCCGCCCGGCGCTTCGATCAGCGTGTCGAGCAGCGAATCGACATAATAATTGTCGTTGCCGAGCCCGCCCTCCATCCGGTCGGCGGCGGTTCCGCCGTTGAGGATGTCGTCGCCGTCGTCGCCGAACAGCCGGTCGTCGCCGGTCCCGCCCAGCAGGGTGTCATTGCCGTTCCCGCCGTGAAGCCCGTCATTGCCGCCGAAGCCGCTGAGGCTGTCCTTGCCGCCCTGCCCGAACATGGTCTCGGCCTCGCCGGTGCCGGCGAAATTGTTGGCGGCGGCGGTGCCGACCCGCGACGTCTCGCCGGACCCAGTGACCGCGAGGCGGTCGATGACGGTGACATTGCGGTTGAAGCCGTTGGACCCAAGCGACGCATCGTTGAAAACGAGGTCGAGCGTGCCGTCGGTGCGCACGGCCAGATCCTGGATCGTATAGAATTGCCCGTTCTGCGCGGCCGCATTGACCTGGGAGCTCTGAACGGAGCTGCCGAGGGGGCCGACCACGCCCACGAAGGCGTTGAGCGTGCCGTTGCCGTTCACGCCGTAGACGCCGACATTATAGGCGATCGCGATGCGCCCGTCCGGCAGCGCCTCGCCCCAGACATAGCTGGTGTGATTGCCGTGGTCGGTGCCGCGCGTGACCAGCGGAATGGCGCCGGTGAGGGCCTCTCCGGCGTTGTTGAAATAACGGATCACCGTTTGCGTCCCGGTCGTTGCCCAGCCCCCGGGCACGTCGGCCGGGACATGGGTTCGCTCGGTCCAGATTACGGCGAGGGTGCCGTCAGGCAGCGAGATGACATTCGGAGCCGCCACGCCAGGATCGAGTGAGTCTGGACGTTCCTGACCGTAGCGATCGTAGTCGAACGGGCGAACATCTACCTTGATCGGCTCGCCGATATTGCCTGGCGAAGCGATCTGGAGCGACAGCTGCCATTCCATGTTCGAGCCGTAATCGGGGTTGCCGGCCAAGCGATTGTCCATGAAGACGAACGCAGTGCGCCCGTCCGTGAGCGTCTCGCTGTCGGTGACATACTGATCGTAGGCGCGCCGCGATATCGTCGCGCCGTTGACCGTTTCGACGTCATCGTCGGCAACGGTGGAAGCGCCCTCGGCTAAGCCGGCGTCGTCGAAATAGCGCAGACGCACGTCGGTTCCCGCGTTCGCAGTGAAGGAGGCGCCGCCATTGTAGGGGTTGGGGGCATTGGTACCGGTGAAGGAATCCGAGGCCCGGCTGGTGTCGTTGAAAATGAGAGCGAAGCCACCGCTTTGCGTCGCCGTCACCGCATAACCCTGGGCGCTGCGGTCCTGCCCTTCGACCATGGGATTGATCACGCCGGTCGCGGCGGTGCCGTTCGCGTTCAGGATCTGAAGCCGCGCTCCGTTGTAATAAGAGGTGTGGACGACATAGCGGCCGTCGCTCAGCGTCTCGACGGCGCCATAGGCGAAATCGCCATAGGCCGGCGCGTTGGCGAGCAGCGTCGTCGCGCCGCTCTCGTCGGTCCGGGTCAGCCATCGGCCGCCCTGGGTGCTTCGCACGACGATCGATCCGTCCTGGCCTGCATCGATCTGGATGTTGTGACTCGCCCCGGTGTCGTTCCTGCTGATCCGCGTAATTGGCATGACCTTGCTCCCACCACCGCCCGCCTTGGGCGTTTCTCTCACCCCTAAAGGCGCAGGCCGAGGCGGATCGGGGCCACCGAAGGTGACAGGCCGTTGAAAAAATTTCATATCGGCGGGGGAGGAGAGCTGCCGCGATGGAGGACGCGCAGGAGCAGACAGGGCTCGAGACCCTGCCGGGACGCGATCAAATGCTCGCCGCTTTATATGGCGACCTTCGCGCCGCAGCCGCCCGTTTGCTGTCGCGCGAGGCGCCGAACCTGACGCTCCAGCCCACCGAGCTGGTCAACGAGGCCGCGATCCGAGTGATGCGGCTGGAGCGGATGAGCTGGCGCGACCGGCAGCATTTCTTCGCCACCGCCGCGCGCATCCTTCGCCAGGCGATGATCGACGCGATCCGGCGCCGCAGGTCGGCCAAGCGCCAGGCGCCCGACATTTTCCTCGCCGACGCCGACGACGGCTCGCAGCTCGACATCGAGGCGCTCGATGGCGCCCTGACCCGGCTCGAAAGCGTTTCACCGGAGCTCGCACGCATCGTCGAGCTGCGCTTCTTCGTCGGCCTCGGTATCGAAGAGGTGGCGCTGCTGACCGAGCAGTCGGAGCGGACGATCAAGCGGCGCTGGCAGACGGCGCGGATGTGGCTCGCCGTCGAGCTGGGCGGGTCAGGCGATCACATCGGCTCCCGATAGTCGGAAGCGGGACGCCGGCCGGCGCAGATTTCGAGGTTGAGCCGCAAATAAGGAAGGTTGCGCTCCCTGTCCCAGGTGCTGAGCTGGCGGGCGCGAGTCATCCGCTCGAGCACCCCCATCGACGTCCGCCATTCCCCGCACGCGTCGGAGCGGCGGCCGGCGATCCAGTGCAGGGTGCCGAGGACCTTGCGCGAGAAAGCGACGTCGCTGAACGCGAGCGGCTCCGCGCCCGGCCGGCGTGCGATCGCCTCCCGTTCGGCAACGACGCGCCGCTGAAAAGCGATCGCCTGCGCGTCGTGGCCCGCATCGGCGAAAATCTGGGCGGCCATGTCCAGGTTGATCAGGTGGCGCCGGCGCAGCGCCTGATCGAAGGCCTCGAGCTGGAGGAGAAGCTCGCCGCGGCGCAGCAGGTCGTTGATCCGCGCGAGCAATCCCTCGTGCCGGCCCGCATAGTGGAGGGTGGTGATGACGTTGTAGCCGCTTTGTAGTTGGCGGGCGAGGATCGTCGGTCGCCGCGGCCATCGCGCGTGCGCGTCGGTCAGCGTTCGCTCGGCCGCCCGGTAATCGGAGAGGGCGCCGGCCGCGTCATCGAGATAGAAACGGGCGTCGCCGCGCCAGTTGAGGGCATCGGCGGCGAGCAGGTGCCAGGCGAGCGGTCGCCCGCCCGGCCATCGCTGCAGCCAGGCGAGATCGGCGTCGGCAGCGGTGCGGACGTCGCGGTACCGCTGCATCCAGACGAGCAGCTCGAGCCAGGCGGAGCGGCGCATCGCTTCGACCTCCAGCGCCGCCGGCGAGTCTCCCGCGGCCAGAGGTCTCGCCGCTTCGAGCAAGGGTCGGGCCGCTTCAGCCCTTTGATCGAGCCAGGCCAGGATCTGGGCACGAAAAACGAGGTTGCGCGCCCGCTCGACCCGGATCGCGGGGTCGTCCGGCGTTTCGGCCGCAAGCGTGTCGAGCAGGGCTGCGGCCCGGGCGAGATTGGCGCGCGCCCGCGCCGGCTGGCCGAGATTGGGGACGCGGGGCGTGCCTTGCACCGAAGCGAGGCGATCGAGGCCGCGGGCGACGTCGAGCCGAAGGTCGGCGGGAGCGTCGGGAAGAGCGGCCAGGCGATCGAGATAGCGCTGCGCCTCCGCCGCCAGCCGCGCTCGGGCCGCGGTCGAGCCGGGGATCTCGGCGAGCTCGTCGTAAAGCTCGAACAGCTGGAAGCCCGCGAGCGAGCGCAATTCCTCGAACCTCGCCACCGCCGCGGCGCGCTGACGCCGAGCGTCGAAGTACAAGGTGAGCGAGACGATGGTTGCCGCCGTCAGCAGCAGGAAGACGGCGGCCCCAGCCGCGACGGCCGCGCGGTTGCGCCGGAAAAAGCGCCCGGCGGTATAGCGCAACGTCGCCGGGCGCGCGGTCACCGGCTGCTGCTCGCAATGGCGTCGGATGTCGGCCGCCATCGCGGAAACATCGGGGTATCGCTCGGCTGGATTGGGAGCGAGCGCCCGCCCCACGATCGCATCGAGGTCGCCGCGCAGCCTCTCGGGCGGGACCCGGCTGCCGTCGGCGGCGGCGCTCATCGGCTTCCCCTCGGCCGCTGGGAGCGTGCCCGCCAGCATCAGGTGGAGAAGCACGCCAAGGCTGAAGACGTCGCCGGCGACCGACGGCGGTTCGCCGTTCACCCGCTCGGGCGCAGCGAAGGCCGGCGTCAGCGGATAGGCTTCAGCGCCGGAATCGAGGTCGCCCGCAAGTCGGCCGATGCCGAAATCGAGCAGCTTCACGGCGCCGTCGGCCGTGGCGAAGATGTTCGCGGGCTTTATGTCGCCATGGATAACGAGGTTGCGATGGGCATGGCTGACCGCGGCGGCGACCCTTTCGAACACGGCCAGCGTCTCGCCGACATCCGCTCGCCGCTCGGCAAGGTCGTCGGTGACGGGCCGGCCCTCCACCAGCTCCATCACCAGATAGGGCCGCCCGTCCTGCTCGCCGCCGTCGAGGATGCGAGCGATGGACGGATGGGAAAGCCGCGCCAGCAGCCGCCGCTCGTTCGCGAAGCGCTCCCGGTCGCGTTCGTCCCTAAGGTCGCTGCGGATCAGCTTGATGGCGACGGTTTGGCTGTAGACGCCGTCGTCGCGCTCGGCGCGAACGACCATGCCCATGCCGCCCCCGCCGATCTTGCCGGTGACCCGAAACTTGCCGACCCGCTCCGGGACCGGCTCGGCACGGGCGTGGCGCTCGGCCATTACCCGGGTCGACAGCGAGGCCGGCTGCGCTTCCTCCATCGCCAGGATGGCCCGCACCCTCGCCTCAAGCGCCGGCCGCCCCGCACAGCGCGAAGCGATGAACGCCTCGCGCTTCGCCCCCGCCAGGTCGAGAGCGGCTTCGACAATCTCCAGCGCTTCGGCTTCCCTGGTCGTCATCCGAGCCCCCCGCGGAGCCCAGAGTGACGCAAAGGCGCCCCGCGGAAAAGCCGTGAAATCGCCCCCCGGCGCCTCAGCCGTAGACGATGAAGTCGGCGTAGCTCATCGCGATTCCGGGCGTCACGGTGGCGAACAGGACAGCCGCGCCCGCGCCGCTGCCGTCGGCGTCGTAGAAGATCTTTCCCGCGGCCTGGTCGTAGACGATGCGGTCGGCCGCGTCTGCCGCCGCCGTGCCCTTGTGGAAGGCGGAGGATGCGAGCGTGCCGTTCGCCCCGGCGGCCGCGAAGACTTCGCGGCTCAGGAAAATGCTGTCGCTGGTCGCGTTGAAATCGAGGATCTTGTCGACATTGGCGCTGCCGAGCGGCGCGTCGAACAGGAAATGGTCGGCCCCGGATCCGCCCTTGAGTTCATCCGCGCCGGTGCCGCCGCTGATGCGGTCGTTGCCGAGCCCGCCCTCGACGACGTCGTTGCCGCGGCCGCCGGCGAGGAGGTTGGCGCCGGCATTGCCGATGATCGTGTTGGCAAGGCCGTTGCCGGTGCCGGAGAGCGCCGAGGTGCCGGTCAGCACGAGCTTCTCGACATGATCGGCGAGCGCGTGGCTGACCGAGCTGCGAACCGCGTCGGTACCGGCCCCGCTCTGCTCGACGACCTTGTCGCCGGCATTGTCGACGACATAGACGTCATTGCCGTAGCCGCCCGCCATCGTGTCGCCACCCGCTCCGCCGTCGATCAAATCGTTACCCCCGTTCCCCGCGAGCGAGTTGGCGGCGGCATTGCCGGTGAGGCTGTTGGCGAGCGCATTGCCGGCACCGTTGACGGCGGCAGTGCCGGCGAGCACCAGGTTCTCAACATAATTGCCGAGCGTGAAGCTGGCCGTGCTGCGCACGGTGTCGAGGCCGTCGCCGACGCTCGTCTCGACGACCTTGTCACCGGCATTGTCGACCGAATAAATGTCGTTGCCGCCGCCGCCGCCCATGGTGTCCGCGCCGCTCCCGCCGTTCAGGCGGTTCGCGCCGGCATTGCCGGTGAGATTGTTGGCGAGCGCGTTGCCGGTGCCGTTCAGCGCGGCCGATCCCGTGAGCACCAGCCGCTCGACATAGCTGCCGAGGGTGTAAGACATGCTGCTGCGAACCGTGTCCGCCGAGCCGCCGACGGCCGTCTCGATGATCTTGTCGCCGATATTGTCGACGACGAAAGTGTCGTTGCCCCCGCCGCCCGTCATCGTGTCCGCGCCGGCCCCGCCGTCGAGCAGGTTGGCCGCCTCGTTCCCGACCAGCTGATTCGCCAACGCGTTGCCGGTACCGCCGATCGCGCTGACGCCGGCCAGCACCAGCCGCTCGACGTTCACCGCAAGCGTCACCGTGACGGTGCTCTGGATCGTATCCGTCCCGCCCTGAGCGGCCTCGATGACCTTGTCGCCGCTAGCGTCGACAATGAAGCGGTCGTCGCCGGCACCGCCGGTCATCGTATCGCCGCCGGCAGCGCCGTCGATCACGTCGTTGCCGATACCGCCGTCCAGCCGGTTGGCCGCCGAATTGCCGGTCAGCCGGTTGGCAAGGTCGTTACCCGTGCCGCCGATCGGAGCGGTGCCGATGAGAAGCAGATTTTCGACGTTGGCGCTGAGCGTGACGCTGACCGAGCTCTGCACCGTGTCGATGCCGCGTTCCGCCGTCTCCACCACCTGGTCTTCGGCATCGTCGACCAGATAGAGGTCGTCATGCGCTCCGCCCCTCATCGTATCGGCACCCGCGCGGCCATCGAGGACGTCATCGCCCAGACTGCCCTCCAGCGTGTTCGAGGCCCCGTTTCCCGTAAGCAAATTGTCCTGGGCGTTGCCTGTGCCGTTGATCCCCGCCGACCCCGTCAACAGCAGATTCTCGACCCCGTAGGGCAGCGTGTAGCTAATGACCGCCGTTTCCGCCGTATCCTTTTGGAGGATGTCGTCGATGATGACGTCGCCGGCGTCGTCGACGATGTAAGTATCACTGCCGTAGGATCCGATCATGGTATCCGCACCGGCACCGCCGTCGATGCGATCGTCGCCGTCCTCCCCGAGGAGCTCATCGGCCCCGTCGCCGCCGGCCAGGCTGTCGTTGCCGTCGCCGCCGCGAATATAATCCTCGCCGCCTGCGCCTAACAGCAGGTTGGCGGCCGAATTGCCGGTGATCTGATCAGCACCGGCGCCTCCGGTCGCGTTTTCGATGACGACGCCGTTCGCGATGGTGAATCCGCCAAAAACGCCGTAGACTGAGGAGGTGAAGCCGCCGCCGCCTTCCCAGCGGCTGATACTGGCTTCCCGCAGGTCGATCACGCATCCCATCGAGGATTCGGCGGCAGAGATCGTGTCGCTGCCGCTGACGTCCCAGATGCACGCCCAGAAGGTCCCTGGGGCGTTGGTCGTCGGTAGGGTGTAATTGTCGTTCCCGGTCGCCGTCGTGAGATTCGGCCCGTAAAGATATTGGATCGCTGCGATGTCGAAGGCCATGGGCGTCGCCCACCAGCCATAGGCGTCCGAGGGCGACAGCTCGCGGCCAACGCCGTCCACGTAGCTCATGACGCTGTAGATGCCCTGGTTCAGGTTCAGGTCGCCCGCATCGTCGGGGCCGTCCACCCCCGGGAAGACGGCCGGCCCGTCATGCGGGTGGTAGAGGCCGAGGCCGTGGCCGATCTCATGGAGGAAGGTCACGAAGCTATAGCCGCCGACGCGATTATTCGCTTCGGTGAAAAGCGAAACGGTGTCGTTGAACTCGCCTTCCATCACCCCGGAGGCCGGCACGGCATGGTAGCCAAGGACGCCGGCTTCGCCGTCGACGTCGCCAAGCCGCTCGACCCAGTCGATCAGCTCGTTCGGCTCGTCCCCTTCCTTGAACGCGAAGGGGTAAATCTTGAAGGATATGTTGGCAACGGCGGACCATGCCTCGGTCGCGTTGATGAAGGCGTCGCGGGCACCGTCCCGCGTCCAGGTGAGGCCGCCGTACAAGCCGTTGTCGTTGGGCCCCGCCTCGAGCGCGAACATGATTTCATAGCCCGGCGTATAGGCCAGGTCGGGAATGAGGGCGTCGATATAAGGATTGCCGGTCGCGGCCGGCTGCACCAGATCCAGGAAAGAAACCATCCGTTCGCCGCCCCCTCGTCCGATCGGCCCTACCTAACCGCCGCCGAGGGCGCCGATCCTACTCCACCTTCACCGAAGTCGCCAATTCTGCGCCAGCAGCGCGATCGCGTGATCACCGCGGTTCGGTGATTGTGGGCCGCCGCCTCGATCGCACCCACGAGGTCTAAATAGTTGATTTCACTGGAAATGCAACCCGCACTCTCTTCGAGTGCCACGGCGGGCGCACTCCGTCGCGGCGACCGGCGCCTCAGCCGTACACGATGAAGTCGGCGTAGCTCAGCGAGATTCCGGGCGTGACGGTGGCGAACAGGACGGCCGCTCCGCCGCCGCTGCCGTCGGCGTCGTAATAAATCTTACCGGCCGGCTGGTCGTAGACGATGCGGTCCAGGGCGTCCGCGGCCGCCGTGCCCTTGTGGAAGGCGGAGGAGGCAAGTGTGCCGTTGGCCCCGGCGGCCGCGAAGATGGCGCGGTCGAGGAGGATGCTGTCGCTGGTCGCGTTGAAATCGAGGATCTTGTCGACATTGGCGCTGCCGAGCGGCGCTTCGAACAGGAAATGATCGGCGCCCGATCCACCCTTCAGCTCATCCGCTCCGGTTCCGCCGCTGAGGCGGTCGTTGCCGAGCCCGCCGTCGATGACGTCGTTGCCGCCGCCGCCCGCAAGAGCGTTGCCGCCCGCATTTCCGATGATCGTGTTGGCAAGACCGTTACCGGTTCCGGAAAGCGCCGACGCACCGGTCAGAACCAGCTTCTCGACATGGTCGGCGAGCGTGTGGCTGACCGAGCTGCGCACCGTGTCCGTACCCGCATTGCTGAGCTCGATCACCTGGTCGGCGGCATTGTCGACGACATAGCTGTCGCTGCCATAGCCGCCGGCCATCGTGTCGCCGCCCGCTCCGCCGTCGATGACGTCATTGCCGCCATTGCCGGTCAGAGAGTTAGCGACGGCATTGCCGGTGAGGCTGTTGGCGAGGGCGTTGCCGGTGCCGTTGATCGCGGCGGTGCCCGTGAGGATAAGGTTTTCGACATAGTTGCCGAGCGTGAAGCTGACACTGCTGCGCACCGTGTCGACACCATCGCCGGCGCTCGCCTCCGCCACCTTGTCAGCGGCATTGTCGACGACATAGCTGTCGTCGTCGTCGCCGCCGAGCATCGTGTCGGCGCCCGTCCCGCCGTCGAGCAGGTCCTTGCCCTCATAGCCGAGCAGCACATCGGAGCCGGCGGCGCCATTGAGGACATTGGCACCGGCATTGCCGGTAATGCGATTATCGAGGGCGTTCCCCGTCCCCGTGCTGGGAGAACCTGTGAGGATGAGATTCTCCACGTTCGCGGGAAGCACGAAGCTTGTGGCGGCCCTGATCGTGTCGGCGCCCGCGCTCGCGGCCTCGACCACACGGTCGCTGCGATTGTCGAGGACGTAGATGTCGTCGCCAGCACCACCCGCAAGGGTGTCGGCGCCCTGGCCGCCGTCGAGCGTATTGGCCGCGGAATTGCCCACGATGACATTGGCAAGCGCATTTCCCGTACCCCTGGTCGCGACCGCGCCGACCAGCGTGAGTTTCTCGATGCCGTCGGCGAGCGTGTAGCTTACGGAACTTTCGACGAGATCGGTGCCTCCCCCGCCTCCCTCCGACGTGACGTCCGCGCCATTATCCACAACATAGATGTCGTTGCCGATGCCGCCGTACATCGTGTCGCCGCCGGTGCCGCCGTCCAGCCGGTCGTTGCCGGCGCCGCCGCTCAAAGTGTCGACGCCGATGCCGCCCTCAAGCAGGTCGTCGCCGGCCATGCCCGAAAGTCCGTCATTGCCGCCGGCGCCGACGATCCTGTCGTTGCCGGCGCCGGCGACGATCGAGTCGTTTCCGGAACCGGCGAGCACGACCAGTCGCTCGACTGCGGCGATCGTAACCGAGCGCCCCGCCCCGTCGGTGAACCCGGGCGAAAGTGTGGATGTCGAGGTCTCGATGGCAAGCGTGGAGCTTGAATAATCGACGGTGAGCGTGTCGCTTCCGTCGCCCCCGTCGATCTTGTCCTTGCCGTTGTAGACGGTGATCGAATCGTTGCCTGCGGACGTGAAGACGACGTCATCGAGTGCGGCTTTGCCCGTCGTGATCTTGTCGGCGCCGGAGCCGGTCACGAGCTTTGCGAACGATTCGAAATTCGTAAAGCTGCCGGGGCCGGAATAGCTGTTCGTCGCCAGGTTCCAGACGATCGCCGTCGTGACCGCAGCGAGGTTCTTTGCGATGGCGTCGGCTCCCGCGCCGCCGTCAGCCGAGTCGACGCCCGCGCCCACGTCGACGAAATCGTTGCCGCCGTTCAGAGTGACCCGGTCGTCGCCATTGCCGGTGTAGATGCGGTCGGCGGCGGCGCCGGTCCGGACGTCGAGGCGATCGATTCCGCTGAAGAAGACTTTTCGTTCGCTGTCGGCGGAAATCCCTCCGGTGTGCCCGCTCCCATCCGCTTCCAGCGGGGCGGATGTAACCGGCCCGGCCGCATTACCATAGTCGACGACAAGCGTGTCCGTTCCGGCGCCCGCATTGACGCCGTCGTCGCCATTCACGACGACGATGCGGTCATTGCCGCCGTTCGTCGATATTCTGTCGTAACCCCCATTGGCGGCAGTGACGATATTGTCCGCGCCAGAGCCGGTGGTCAGCCCCGAAAAATATTCGAAGTTCTTGAAGCTGCCGGGACCGGAGAAAGCGCCGGTCTGCAGGTTCCAGCTGACCGGCGTCGCGAGGCCGCTCCAGTTCACCGTGACGCCGTCGTCGCCGTCGCCTCCGTCCGCGATGTCGCTGCCGGACACGGCATCGAGCATGTCGTCGCCGCCGTTCAGAACGATCCTGTCGTCGCCGGCTGTCGCGACGATGCGGTCGTTATAGTTCCCGGTCGTAAGGAGAAGCCGTTCGATATTGTTGAAAATGATTTGGCGGCCCCCAAAATCCTCGAACCCGCCCTGGCTGCTCCAGTTAGCCGGGTTCACGGAGAAGATAGGCCTCCCGGCGGCGCTGTAGTCGATAATCAGCGTGTCGATTCCTGCGCCCGCGTGGAATTGGTGGTGACCGTCAGCGGTCGTGAAGCTATCCGCCCCGGCGCCACCTTTGACGACAACAACCTCATCGTAAAAGGGAATTGCAGCGTCCACCTTCAACTCGTCTGCGGCGCCAAGAGCCGACCCATCGACCACCAACGGATTTCCCAAGTTGGCATTCTGCGGAAAGCTGAATTTATAATCGTATCCGGCCTCGAGCTTCAGAAAGTCGATGCTGTACATAGTCTGGGAACCGAAGGTGAGGCCGGCGGAATAGTCGCCGGCAAGCTCGACCGTGTCGGTACCTTCGCCCCCCTGAACTATGTCGTCGGACGTGAACGTGGAGCCAAGCAGGATCCGGTCGTCCCCGTCACCACCGTAAACCTCATCGAGGCCGCCCTGACGAAGGTCGATAATGTCGTTGCCGGCGAACCCGTCGACCTGGTCCGCGCCGTCGGTTCCGCTGAGGTTGTCGTCAAACTCGGTGCCGGGAATGTAAGGCATGAAGAAGCTCCGCTCAGTCAGAAGTACAGGTTTGGCGTTGCAGGCGGCTGCCGGAAGATCAGGCGCTGCGGTGGCATCGACCGAACCGGCTCATGCGGTCCTGACAGCGTCCGGCAGCTGCAAGCGAACCCGAATGATGCGCGCTCCCCCAAAGTCCCGCTCCTGGCACGCGTGCAGGATGCAAGCAGCGACAATCGGGCCGCTGGTGCCGCCTTTCACGTGCCTTTCGGAAAAAAGCCCCCCAAAGCTTGGGCCGAAGAGTTTCGAACCAACCTGTCCTTGATGCGATGGGCGGACGGCAGCGTCAAGATGCTGTATACTTGACGTTTATCAAAATCAGCCGAGCGGCAATTCCCGTTGATCGGGCTCGAACCTCCGCCAACCGCCGGGGCCGAGCTTCTCGAGCGGGCGGAAGCGGGACTTGTAGGCCATGCGCTTCGATTCCTCGACCCAATAGCCGAGATAGACGTAAGGCAGGCCGGCGCGGCCGGCGCGAACGATGTGGTCGAGGATGATGTAGGTGCCGAGTCCGGACCGGCGCTCGCCGCCGTTCGCGGGCGCGGCCGCGTCGGGATCGAAGAAGCTGTAGATCATCGACAGCCCGTCCGCCTGCTGGTCGGTCAGGCAGGCGCCGACCAGCCGGCCCGGCCGCCCGTCGACCGCCCGCTCGCGATATTCGACGATATAGGTTCTGACCGGGCTCTGCTCGACCATGTCGGAGAAATCGTGCTCGTCCATCTCGACCATGCCGCCGTCCGGATGGCGGGCGCGCAGATAGCGGCGCAGCAGCGCGTATTGCTCCTCCGTCGCCCAGGCCTTGCACGCCGTGACCTCGAGATCGGCGTTGCGGCGCAGGACGCGGCGCTGGGTTGCGCTCGGCTGGAATTCGCCGGCGATCACCCGCACCGAGACGCAGGCGGCGCAATCGAGGCAGCTGGGGCGATAGGCGACGTTCTGGCTTCGGCGGAATCCGATCCGCCCGAGCGCGTCGTTGAGCTCGCCGGCATGCGGTCCGTTCAGCTCCGTGAACACCTTCCGCTCGGTCTTGCCCATTATGTAGGGGCAAGGCGCGGGCGTGGTCACGAAAAAGCGGGGAAAGCGGAACGGTGCGCTCAACTCGACTCCAGGCGGCAGTGTGATTGACCCAGCCTTTATGCGGCCAAGCGGGAACGTTGGGAAGGCCGCTTTGTGCCGCGGCCGCGGCCCCCGGCGGGCCGTGCCAGCCCGGGACGCGAAGCTACTCGATTGCTACCGGATGGACCGCGAAACCTTCGCCGTGGAGCGCTTCGGTGAGGCGGACGATCTGCTCCGCGTCACGGGCTTCGCACTCGACGTCGATCGCCGCGTCCTTGGCCGGCAGGCTGGTGAAGATGCGCTGGTGGTAGACCTCGACGATATTGACCTGATGCTCGCTGAACAGCGCCATGACCGCCGCCAGCGCGCCGGGCCGGTCCTGCAACTGGATCCTCAGGCGCGTCATCCGCCCCGAGCGGACGAGGTCGCGAAGCAGCACGTTGGCGAGCAGATGGGTGTCGATATTGCCGCCGGTGACGATGAGCCCGACCGTCCGGCCGGCGAAACGGTCGGGATCGGCGAGCATCGCCGCCAAGCCGGCGGCCCCCGCCCCTTCGGCCACCGTCTTCTGGAGCCGGACCAGCAGGCCGATCGCCTGCTCGATCCCGCGCTCGGAAACGAGCAGGATGTCGTCGACGATATGATTGATGATGCCCGAGGTCAGCAGCCCTGGCGCCTTGACAGCAATGCCCTCGGCGATCGTGTCGCCGGCACAGGGAAGGTTCTGGCGGCTAAACTTCGCATACATAGAAGGATAGAGTTCGGGCTGGACGCCGACGATCTCGATATCGGGCCTGAGCGCCTTGGCGGCGGCGCCGATGCCGGCGATCAGCCCCCCGCCCCCGATCGGGACGACGAGCATGTCAATGTCGGGCGCGTCCGCGAGCAGCTCCAGCGCCACCGTCCCCTGTCCGGCCATCACTTCCAGATCGTCGAACGGGTGGATGAAAGTCAGCCCGCGCTCCTCGGCGAGGCGCAGCGCTTCGGCATAGGCTTCGTCGAACACCGACCCGTGGAGCACGACCTCGGCGCCGTGGCTTTCGGTCTGCGCCACCTTCACGATCGGAGTCTGCTCGGGCATGACGATGAGCACCGGAACGTCGAGGCGGCGGGCGTGATAGGCGACCGCCTGGCTGTGATTGCCCGCCGAGGCCGCCACGACGCCGCGCGAGCGGGTCGCCTCGTTCATCAGCAGCAGCTTGTTGAGCGCGCCGCGCTCCTTGTAGGCACCGGTATGCTGGAGGTTCTCGAGCTTCACGTAAACGGTGGCCCCGAGGCGGTCCGAAAGGGCACGGCTGAGCATCGCCGGCGTGCGCACGACGGCGCCCTCGATCCGGCGCGCGGCGGCTTCGATGTCGGCGAGGCCGAGCGGGAGGTCCGGGACGGGGGCGGGGCTCGCCATGGCCGCGCTCTAGAGCATCTGGCGCGGGCGGCAAACAGCGCTTATCGCCGGGGAATGCCCGGCAACTTCCTGTCCCGTTTCCTGCTCATAGCAGCGGCCTTTTTCGCCGCCGCGCCGGCCTTGGCCGACGCGCTGGTGGACAATGTCAACGGCTACACGCTGCGGCGCGACGGGCGGCTGGAGCGCTTCACCGGCATGGTCCTCACCGACGACGGGCGGGTGAAGCAATTGCTGGACCGCGGCGACCGCCGGCCGGAGCGGCCCCGCTTCCTCGTTAACGGCCGCGGCCGGACGCTGCTTCCCGGCCTGATCGACGCGCACGGCCATGTCATGGGCCTCGGCTTCAACGCGCTCCAGCTCGACCTTTCGGGCACGCGCTCGCTCGAGGAAGCGCAGCGGCTGATCGCCCAATATGCCGCCGCCAACCCGACGCCGCGCTGGATCATCGGGCGCGGCTGGAACCAGGAGCGGTGGGGCCTCGGCCGTTTCCCGACCGCGGCGGACCTCGACGCGGTCGTGCCGGACAGACCGATCTGGCTCGTTCGAATCGACGGCCATGCCGGCTGGGCCAACAGCGCCGCCATGCGCGACGCGAACGTGGTCCCCGGGACCGAGGCGCCGGCGGGCGGGCGGATCGAGCGCAGCGGCCGCAATCCGAGCGGCATCTTCATCGACGAGGCGATGGCGCTGGTCGAGCGCGCCGTCCCGCCGCCGCTTCCGTTCCAACGCGACGCGGCGTTCCTTCGCGCCCAGGAGATATTGCTCGCCAACGGCCTCACCGCCGTCGCCGACATGGGGACGTCGAGCGAGGACTGGAACGTCATGCGCCGCGCCGGGGACGCCGGCTATCTCAGCGTGCGTATCCTCGCTTACGCCTCCGGCATCGACAATCTGCTGGCGGTCGCCGGCAGCCGCCCCACGCCCTGGCTTTACGACGGGCGACTGAGGATGGTCGGAGTCAAGCTCTACCTCGACGGCGCGCTCGGCTCGCGAGGCGCCTGGCTGAAGCAGCCCTATCGCGACGCGCCCGGGCAACGCGGCCTGCCGATCGTCTCCGATACCGTCCTCAAGAATCTGATGAGCCGGGCGGCGATGGACCACTTCCAGGTCGCCGTCCATGCGATCGGGGACGAGGCCAATTCGGTGCTTCTCGGCGCCATCGAGGAGCTGTCCGACACTTATCGCGGCGACCGGCGCTGGCGGATCGAACATGCCCAGATCGTCGACCCCGCCGACCTGCCGCGCTTCGCCCGCCACGGCATCATCGCCTCTATGCAGCCGGTCCACCAGACCAGCGACCGGACAATGGCCGAGGCGCGGATGGGCCTGGAGCGTCTGCAGGGCGCCTATGCCTGGCGCTCGATGCTCGACAATCGCGTGCCGCTCGCCTTCGGCTCGGACTTTCCGGTCGAAAGCCCCAATCCCTTCCACGGTCTCGCCGCCGCGATCAGCCGCGAGGACGAGAACGGCAACCCGCCCGGCGGCTGGCTGCCGCAGCAGCGTGTCTCGCTCGAGGACGCGTTCGCCGCCTTTACCCGCGGCGCCGCTTTCGCCTCCTTCGCCGAGGATATGCTGGGGACGCTCGAGCCGGGCCGGATGGCGGACTTCATCTTCATCGACCGCGACATCTTCGCCTCCGGCGACCAGCGCCAGATCCGCGAGACCCAGGTGCTGGAAACCTGGGTCGGCGGCCGCAAGGTCTGGGAGCGCCGCGGATCAGGCGCCCAGGCGCGTTAGCCGTCCGACGGTGAGAATCTGGGGCAGGATATCGGCTTCCCGGCCGGGCGCGTAATAGAGGTAGAGGGGCACGCCGGAGCGCCCGTGGCGCTCAAGGAAGCGGCCGATCGCGGGGTCGCCGCTGGTCCAGTCGCCGACCAGGACCCTTACCCCGCGCGCGCGGAAGGCCTCCGCGACCTCCGTTCGCTCGAGCACGGCGCGCTCGTTGACCTTGCAGGTAAGGCACCAGTCGGCTGTGAAGTTGACGAAGACCGGCGTGCCCACCGACCGCAGCTGCGCAAGCCGTTGCTCGCTGAACGGCTCCGCCGCCAGCGGCCCCTGCGACCGCGCCGGCGCCGCCGCGACGGTTCGGACCAGCGGCAGGGGCGCCACCACCGCCACGGCGATGATGGCGAAAGCGAGCCACGGCCGCCCACTCGCCTGGCGTCGGCCGAGCCACCACAGGCCCAGGCCGAGCGTCAGCGCCGCGCCGAGCCCAAGCGCCATCCCGTCGACGCCGCTCTGCCGGCCGAGCACCCAGGCGAGCCCGAGCGCGGTGGCGAGCATCGGCACCGACAGGATGCGCTGGAAACGCTCCATCCACGGTCCCGGCCGCGGCAGCCGCCGGCGAAGCGCGGGGACGAAGCCGAGCAAGAGGAAGGGGAGCGCGAGCCCCAGCCCCAGGCCGGCGAACACCGCCAGCGCCGCCCAGGTCGGAAGCACCAGAGCCGCGCCGAGCGCAAAGCCGAGGAACGGCCCCGTGCAGGGCGTCGCCACGAAGGCTGAAAGCGCGCCCGTGAAGAAGGCGCCGCGGGCGCCGCCGCGCCGCGCAAGGCCGTCGCCGCCGGCCAGCGCCGGGAGGGCGAACAACCCGGCGAGGTTGAGCGCGATCGCCGTCACCAGCAGCAGCAGGATCATGATCACCCGCGGGTCCTGGAGCTGGAAGGCCCAGCCGACCGTGGCTCCCCCGGCCCGCAGCACGAGCAGCAGCCCGCCGAGCGTGAGGCAAACAAGGATCACGCCGGCGGCATAAGCGACCGCCTCGCGCCGAGCCGCCGCCTCAGTCTCGCCGGCGCGCGCCAGGCTCAGCGCCTTGAGGCTGAGGATCGGGAAGACGCAAGGCATGACGTTGAGCAGCAGCCCGCCGGCGAGCGCGCCGAGCAACGCCGTCAGGATGGTCGAAACGCCCTGCTTCGGGCTCGGCTCCGGCGCCGCGACCGGTGTGCCGGTCGCCGGCACTTCGCCCGGCCGGGCGCTGACGGCGAGCCCGACGCCGCGGCCGACCTCAAGGACCCCGTCGAGCGCGGCGAAGCGGGCGGCCTGCGGCCCGGCGGCCGCCTCGATGATCAGCAGATCGCCGCGACGCGAGATCGTCTGCGGCGCCGAATGGGACACCGCGTCGGGCACGCCAACGTAGAAATAGGGATCGTCCAGACCCGCTGAAGCCGGCAGCGGGATCGCGAGCCGAAGCCGCCCGTCCTCCACGTCGAACCGAGCTTGGCCGCCGAGCGGCCGCGGCAGCGCCTGGCGATAGTGGTCGAAGGCGGGATTGCGCGTCCCCGCGCTGCCGATGTCCAGGTCGGCAGACACCCGCGCCGTCTCCGGCACGCACAATTCCTCGGTGCAGACGAGATAATCGATGCGGGCATCCACGGGCACGGCAACTCCGGGCTCCTCGTCCGCCGGGACGTGCAGCGTCGCCAGCAGCGCATGCTCCCCTTCGAACACGTAGTTCATCAGCCCGAGCGCGATCAGCCGTCGCGGCACCGGATATTGGAGGGGCTCGGCGCGCCAGCCGGGCGGCAGCCGCCACTCGACCCGCGGCTCGGCCCCGGCATCGCCGGGATTGCGCCAATAGCCGTGCCAGCCCCGCTCCGGCTGCATCACGAAGGCGACCGTCACCGTCCCCCCCGGCGCGACCGAGCCCGTCTCCGCCACCAGGCTCACGCGCATGTGCGGCTGCGCCGCGGCGACATCGGGCGCGAGCAGCGCGAGGAGCGCGAGGATCAGGACGGCCAGGCGGGACATCGCGGCGGCTATAGCAGCGGCTTCCCGCCCCCGCGAAGGGGCCGCGAGGTTGGGGTGGAGCCGCCGTCGTTGCTACTGCATAGAACAGCGAGGGAAACCCGATCGGAGGGGAGGCGAATGGAGGGCAGTCGCGCGAAGCTCTTGGTTGCGCTGTGCTGGGCGTGGGTGCTGCTCGTCGCCGGCTACATGATCTGGGGCGCGATCCACCATGCCGCCCTCTACGGCTGGCTCGCCGACCTGCAGCTCGAGCGCTGGGGCAGCTTTCGCCAGGACCTGACGGGAATCATCCCCGGATTCCTGCTCGCCGCGCCGGCGCTGTGGTACATCCGGCTGCGCTCGCAGATCGCGCTTGCCCTCGAGGAGCCGGGGCCGGCCTCGGACGTGCGCCGCCGACGGCGCGTCGCCCGCAATGTCGGGATCATCGGCATTGTCTGCGGCCTGGTTGCCGGCGGCGCCTACACGATCTCGCAGCGCATGCCCGACGGCAGCGAAGAGCCGACGCCGCTCGACCTCACGGCCCTCGGTATGGGCGATGTCCCCCGCGAACAGATTTCGATCCGCGGCAGCGTCGATCCCGACGTCCAGACCGGAATCGAGGAATCGAGCCGCTATGTCGACCGTGCCACCCTCTATGTCGGCTTCCGCCTCGAGGGCGAGGCGAAGGACGCGCCGGTGCGAGTCTTCGTCGAGCGCTATTTCGGCAATGCCGCCGACGCCGGCACCGCGCAGGGCTTCATGCCGGATCAGACAGGCTATCTGGTCGAGAACGGCCTCCCCACCCCCGCGCTGCGCGATCTCCAGCGGCGGGGCGTGACAGTCGCCAGCCCCCATTACCTCCTTCGCACCGGCGACGATTCCCGGCGCGAAATCTACTACATCGTCGCGGCGCTGGCCGGGCTGGTCGCGGTCGCCGCCCTGCTGGTTTCGGCGATCGGCTTCCTGCAGGCGCGAGGCCTCGCCCGCCGGGCGGGCCTCGCCTGAACTCGTTCAGCCGGTGGCGGCAAGCCGCTCGGCATGCCAGGCGAGATGGTCGGCCATGAAGGTCGAGATGAAATAATAGCTGTGGTCGTAGCCCGGCTGCAGCCGCAGCGTGAGCGGGATGCCGGCTTCGCGGCAAGCGGCCGCGAGCAGCTCGGGGCGCAGCTCCTTTTCGAGGAAAGTGTCGGCCTCGCCCTGGTCGACGAGCAGCTCGGGGGCGCGCGCGCCATCCTCGATCAAGGCGACGGCGTCGTGGGCGCGCCAGGCCGAGCGGTCGGGGCCGAGGTAGCGGCCGAGGGCCTTTTCGCCCCACGGCACCCGGCCCGGCGCGACGATCGGCGCGAAGGCCGAGACGCTTCGGAAGCGGCCGGGATTCCGGAGCGCGATGGTGAGCGCGCCGTGGCCCCCCATCGAATGGCCGGTGATCGCCTGCCGCGCCGGATCGACCGGGAAAGCCGAAGCGACGACCTGCGGTAGCTCCTCGGTCACATAGCTGTACATGCGGTAGTGGGTCGCGAACGGGGCCTCGGTCGCATCCACGTAGAAGCCGGCGCCCTGGCCGAAATCGTAAGAGGGGTCGTCCGGCACGCCCTCCCCACGCGGTGACGTGTCCGGCGCCACGAAGATGAGGCCGAGCTCGGCGCAGGCGCGGCGATACTCGCCTTTATCGGTGACGTTGGCATGGGTGCAGGTGAGGCCGGAGAGGTACCAGACCACGGGACAGGCGTCGCCCTCGTCGGCCTGCGGCGGTACGAATACCGAGAAGGTCATGTCGGTGCCGGTCGAGCGGCTGGCATGCTTCACCACATGCTGCGTCCCGCCGTGCGAGCGGGTGACTGAGAGGGTGTCCAGGGTCATCAGTAGACGACGACGCTGCGGATGCTCTCCCCCGCATGCATCAGGTCGAACGCCTTGTTGATGTCGTCGAGCTTCATAGTGTGGGTGATCAGCGGGTCGATGGCGATCCGCCCGTCCATATACCAGTCGACGATCCGCGGCACGTCGGTGCGTCCGCGCGCGCCGCCGAAGGCCGAGCCTTTCCAGACCCGCCCGGTCACCAGCTGGAACGGACGGGTGGCGATTTCGCGCCCCGCCTCGGCAACGCCGATGATGGTGGAGACCCCCCAGCCGCGGTGGCAGCATTCGAGGGCGGCGCGCATGACTTCGGTATTGCCGGTGCAGTCGAAGCTGTAATCGGCGCCGCCTTGCGTGAGGTCGACGATCGCCTGCACGAGCTTGTCGGCGTCCACGTCGTTCGGATTTACGAAGTCGGTCATGCCGAACGCTTCGGCCATGGCCCGCTTGGCCGGGTTGACGTCGACGCCGACGATCTTCGCGGCGCCGGCCATCTTCGCGCCCTGGATGACGTTGAGGCCAATGCCGCCCAGGCCGAACACGACGACGTTGGCGCCCGGCTCCACCCCGGCCGTCCAGATCACCGCGCCGACACCGGTCGTGACGCCGCAGCCGATATAGCAAATCTTGTCGAACGGTGCGTCCTCGCGGACCTTGGCGAGCGCGATCTCGGGCATGACGGTGAAGTTCGAAAAGGTCGAGCAGCCCATATAATGGTAGATCGTCTCGCTTCCGAGCCGGAAGCGGCTGGTGCCGTCGGGCATCACGCCTTTTCCCTGGGTGGCGCGGATCGCCGTGCACAAATTGGTCTTGCGCGAAAGGCAGCTTTTGCACTGTCGGCATTCGGGCGTGTAGAGCGGGATGACATGGTCGCCGACCGCGACCGACGTGACGCCCTCGCCCACCTCCCGCACGATGCCGGCACCTTCATGGCCGAGGACCGAGGGGAAGATGCCTTCGCTGTCCTTGCCTTCGAGCGTGTAGGCGTCGGTGTGGCAGATGCCGGTCGCCATGATCTCGACCAGCACCTCGCCGGCTTTGGGCCCGTCGAGATCGACTTCGTGAATCTCCAGCGGCCGGTTGGGCGCGACGGCAATCGCGGCGCGGGTCTTCATCGGGCGGGCTCCTGCTCGTTGGCGGCCCTCTAGCTCAACAGGAACCGCCTGATCCACTCCCCCACCCGTTGGCGGTCGTTGGGCCGGTCGAGCGAGGCGATGGCGGCATCCGCGTTCGGCACGCGCTCGCGCCGGCTCTCGATCAGCGCCTTGGCATAATCGGGCTCGAATTCCGGGTGGAACTGGAAGGATACGGCCGGCTGGTCGCGCCAGGCGAGCGCCGCGTAGGGCGTAAAGATCGATGAGGCGATCACTTCGGTCCGCGGCGGCTGAAGCACCACCTGGTCCTGGTGCGAGGCCGGAATCGAGATCAGGCTCGCTTCGTCCATCCAGGGCTCGCGCCGAACGATCGGATAGGTGTGGAGGCCGACGCCCCACCCCTTTTCCGATTTCTCGACATGTCCCCCGAACGCTTCCGCCATAAGCTGATGCCCGAAGCAGATGCCGACCAGCTTCGCCCGCCCCTTCGCCATCCGCAGGAACTGCGCGGCCGGACCGATCCACGGCAGCCGATCGTGGACTCCGGCCGGCGATCCGGTGGCCAGATAAGCTTCGTGCGCGCCCACCTCCACCGGCAGCTCGCCCGCCGTGACATCATAGCTGGAATAGTCGAAATCCTCCCCGAGCAGCCGCCGGAACATCTCCGGATATCGCCCGAACCGTTCCGCCAACGCAGGCGGCGGCGCACCGGTCACGAGGATCGCGAGCTTCACGGGTCCCCGCTTTCCTGCCGCCGCGCCCGCTTCGCAGCGATGCGCAGGCGCAGGGCGTTCAGGCGGATGAAGCCGGCGGCGTCGGCCTGGTCGTAGCCGCCGGAGCCCTCTTCGAAGGTGACGAGGTCGCGGTCGTAGAGGGAGTTTGGGCTTGCGCGGCCGACGACCGTGACATTGCCCTTGTAGAGCTTGAGCCGCACAGTACCGGTCACCGGGTGCTGGCTCTTGTCGATCAGCGCCTGGAGCATCTCCCGTTCGGGCGAGAACCAGAAGCCGTCATAGATGAGTTCGGCATAGCGCGGCATCAGCGCGTCCTTGAGATGCATCGCGCCGGCGTCGAGGGTGACCGATTCGATGCCGCGATGGGCGGCGAGCAGGATCGTACCTCCGGGCGTCTCATAGACTCCGCGCGACTTCATGCCGACGAAGCGGTTCTCGACCAGGTCCAGGCGGCCGATGCCGTTGGCGCCGCCGAGCGTGTTGAGGCGCGCCAGCAGCGCCGATGCCGACAGCGCCTCGCCATCGATCGAAATGGGGTCGCCGCGCTCGAAACCGATCTCGACCAAGGTCGGCGCGTCCGGCGCAGCCTCCGGCGCCACGGTGCGCCGGTAGACGAGCTCCGGCGGCGCGAGCGCCGGATCCTCCAGCACTTTCCCTTCCGACGACGAATGGAGGAGGTTCGCATCGACCGAGAAGGGCGCCTCGCCGCTTCTGTCCTTCGCGATCGGGATCTGGTGCTTCTCGGCGAAGTCGAGCAGCTGCTGGCGCCCGGTAAACTCCCATTCCCGCCACGGCGCGACCACCCTGATGTCCGGCTCGAGCGCGTAATAAGCGAGCTCGAAGCGGACCTGGTCGTTGCCCTTGCCCGTGGCTCCGTGACAGACGGCGTCGGCGCCGACCTCGCGCGCGATCTCGATCTGCCGCTTTGCGATCAGCGGCCGGGCGATCGCGGTCCCGAGCAGATATTGCCCCTCATAGAGCGCGTTGGCCCGGAACATCGGGAAAACGTAGTCGCGGACGAACTCTTCCCTCAGGTCCTCGATGAAGATGTTCCCGGGCCGGATGCCGAGTAGCTCCGCCTTGCGCCGCGCCGGCTCGACCTCCTCCCCCTGGCCGAGATCGGCGGTGAAGGTGACGACCTCGGCGCCATATTCGGCCTGAAGCCATTTCAGGATGATCGAGGTGTCGAGCCCGCCCGAATAAGCGAGCACCACCTTGCGCGGCGGGCTGCGGTTCATGGTTCCACGCCGGCTTTGGTCCGGCGCAGGCGGCCGATCAAGCCGCGGCGCGCCGCTCGGCCGCCTGCGCCGTCAACAGCCGAAGCGCCTCGTGCGCCGACAGCGCGGCCCCTTCCTGCCAGAAAAGCACGTAGGAGAGATGCTCGCCGGCGAAGAAAATCGGTCCTTCGGGGCGGAGCAGCTCGGTATAGCGGGCGCCGCGCGGACTGGCGAACCAGTCGGGGTGGCGCGGCCCG
Organism: Allosphingosinicella sp.; assembly: GCA_036386375.1. GTDB lineage: Bacteria > Pseudomonadota > Alphaproteobacteria > Sphingomonadales > Sphingomonadaceae > Allosphingosinicella. Next base: position 33,735 of record DASVVV010000001.1, read on the forward strand.
ATTCCTTCCGACCAGGGCGTCAGCCCCCAGGCGACCGTCACCGGCTTGGCGAGCTTCGTCGAATCGCCCGGATGCATCCGCTCCACCACCTCGCGGCAGATTCGGAACCGCTCCTCGTGGCTCAGCGCGGTGAACTCCTCCGGATGGTTCTGTCCGGTCCAACCGGCGACATAGGCAGCAACCAGCACGCCCTTGTTTGAATGCCAGCCGCCGGACGGATAGATCACATTCTCGCTCGGCTGGTCGGTCCAGCCGAGGCCGCCGTAAATCCCTTCCTCTTCCCAGAAGCGGGGGCTTTCGAAGGCGACCTTGACGCCGGGGACGTAGGGCACGTCGCGGATCGCCGCCTGCTTGGCCGGCGAAAAATCGTTCGGGACCCGCGCCAGCAGGTTCAACGGCAGCGTGCAAACGCAATAATCGGCGTCGAGCACGCGATCGTCGCCATAGTGGATGCGCACGCCGTCGCCGCGGCGGCGGATCGCGCTGACCGGACTGCCCAGCCGCACTGCCGGCCGCACCTGCTCATAAATGGCATGAGCGATCCGGTCCATGCCGCCGACCGGCTGGAACATCGGCGCCTGCTGATCGAAAAACTCCTCGAAGACGAGCGGCAGGCCGGCCGCGGGGCGGCTCATGATGTCGGCCAGCGCGATCGGCTCCGCCGGCCGCCCGGCATGGGTGTAGGCGCCGGGAAGCTCGGCATAGCCGGACTGGCCCTGCGGCGTGTATTCGCCGCGCTGGTTCAGCTCGCCGTAGAAAGCGAGGAACTGGCGGAGCGCCGTCTTGTCCCCCGCGCTTAATTCCCGGTCGAGCGCGCCGCGGTCGATCGCCTTGGCAAGCAGCTCCGCGAAGCGTCCGCGCACGCCGGCGCGGATCTGCCGGTCGGTGAAGACCCGCCCGCCGAAATCCCATTTGGCCGCGCGGTCGGAATTGACCATTACCTCGATCGGCACGCCCAGCCGCCGCGCATAGCCGAGGATGATGTGGTGAGCGGTCGGGATCCGCGCCGCCCCGGCGTTGAAGTAGAGCCCGTCGTCGAAGCGGCAGAGCTGGTCCGGGCGGCCGTTCTGGACGATCCGGTCGCCGCCCCGCACCGTCCACACCCGGCCGCCGATTCGGTCGCGCGCCTCCAGCACCGTCACGTCCCAGCCGGCGCGCCTCAGCTCATAAGCGGAGACCAGCCCCGCAATGCCGGCGCCGAGCACCACGACCTTGCGGCCGTTGCCACCGGCGGGCGGAAGCGCGAACGGCTCGGCCGAAGCCGGCGGCGCGTTCAACAGCCCCATCGCCTCCATGCCGAGATAGACGGCGCTATAGCCGCCGACCGCGCCAAGGCGCTCGAGAAACGCTCTCCTCGTCAGGCCCATTTTCGCGCCTCCCCTATCGCGCCGCCGCCGTCACCTCGATCTCGACCAGCCAGCCGGGATCGACCAGCCCGGCGACCTGCATCGTCGAGCGCGCCGGCTTGTTCGGCTGAGCGGCCGTCCCGAAAAATTCGCGATACGCGGTCATCATGCCGGCAAAGTCCATCCGCGCCTGCCCCGGCGGCGCCACCAGGAAGACGCGCATCATCACGACGTCGCCGAGCCCGAGGCCGTGCTCGCGCAGCACCGCGTCGATCCTCCGAAGCACCGAGCGCGTCTGCGCCGCCGTGTCGCCGAAGCGCTGCACCGATCCTTGCAGCGCAGAAGCGTCAGCCACGTCAGGCACCGTGCCGCTGACATAGACGAGCCGGCTGCCGGCCGGCACCTCGACCGAAGTGGAGATCGGGAAATCGCCCGCGCCGACGCGGCGGATATCCTGGGCGTGCGCGGCGGTCCCAAGCGAAACGGCGGCAAGCATGAGCAACAGGCGCATCCGCGGCCCTCCCTGTTCGGGAGAAGGCTTATCGCAATATTCGGAGGACGTCAGCGCCCTTCTGCGAAGCGCGCCCGCCCTTCGATCAACGCCGCCGCCGCTCCGGCTGCGTCAGGCTGAAGCTCGCCGCGCGCGACGGCAGGAAGAGCGCGAAGTCCATGCCGTGGACGAGCATCTCGAACTTGCGCAGATCCTCGCCCTCGAGACCGAAATTCTGACGTCGGTGCAGGTGCGCGCGCAGCGGCCGCAGGTCGACCAGCGTCGGCCGCGACAGGTCGCGCGACGGCAGCAGCGGCCTCAACTCGGCCGGGATCTGCGCGAAATCGACCCACGCCTCCTGCACGGGCAGCATCGCGATGGTGAGCGCGCGGCTCCGATTGGCGATCGCGAATTCGTGAAGGAAGCCCCCCAGCGAGAAGACGTTGGTGAAGTTGCGGCCGCGGATGAGGTGGTTGCTGCCGGCCTTGATCAGGACGCGCGGCGGCCGCCCGTCGGCGGCTTCGGCAATGCGATAATTGTCGAGGAACTGGTCCTTCATCAGCTGCTCGCGCACAGCGTTGCTGTGATAGCCATAGGGTTCGCCGGTCGCCGGATCGAATTCCCGCGCCCGGTAATGATAGGAGTAGATCAGGGTGGAAGCCTCGAGGCCGCGAAGCAGCTCGTCCGCTCGTGTCCCCGCCGCGGCGGCGAACAGCGCTCGCAGGCGCTGCACCCGCGGGAGGTTGGCGACGCTCTGGTTGCCGACGAAATGGCCCGCCTCGAAGTCGCGGGTGCCGCGCCAGTCGCCGAAGTCGGGGACCAGCCGTTCGTGCCTCCGGGCATCGCCGAGCATTTCCCCGACCGCCGCCGCCGCCTCGCGCGAAGGGGCAAGGCGCGACAGCTCTTCCAGCACGAGGGTTGCCCCGAATTCCTGGTCGAACCCCCAGACCGGCCGCCACCGCCCCGTCGAGCGCCGGCCCGCGTCGGCCATCATCCGCAGCTCTTCGTCGTTGATGAAAGTGAAGGCGTAGGGATATCGCCGCGCCTGCTCCGCGACGCGCTCGAGGCTACCGCGAACGGGCGCGCCCGACACCAGCTGCATTCCGAACGGGTCCTGCTCGAGGGCGACATAGTCGAAGCCGTGGCGGTCGTGCAGCAGGCCGAACAAGGCGGCCATGAACTCCGGCGTCGCATGATCGACATGGGTGATGACTTCGGCGAGCATCACGAACTGCGCCGTCCCCGCCTCGCGCAGCAGCAGCTCGGCGCCGGGGCCGGAGATGCGCCCGTCGGTGAAGTCGAGGCTTGTCGAGTGTCGCTGGACGATCGCTGCTGCGTCGGGTCCCGGCGGAAGGGGATTCGTCTGCGCCGCCGCGCCGCCCGCCGCGGCCGTTACCATCGCCAATATTCCGAGCGTCGTCCGCAACATCGCCTTCTCCTCATCGGCTCCTGAGCTGCCCCTCGAACCAGGCGGCGTCGGCCGCGCCTGCGATCGCCATCAGCGCCGCCAGGAAGTCCGCCGTCCGTCCGATCCGCCGCCGCGCTACCTCGCTCAGTAGCGCATCGATCCGCGCGCGCCCGATCCGCTGCTCCAGCGCGAACAGCAGCAGCGGCCCTTTGGCATATAGTCCCGCTCCGCTCTGCTCGGCGAGGAGCGGGGGCGCCCGCGCTGCCTCCTCGCGCTTGGCCGCCAGCATGGCTTCGCGCTCGGCGGCGCCGAACGCCTGCTCGACGTAACGCAGCGACACATATTCGGCGGTCGATTCGTCGAGCCACCGGTCGACCGTCGTGGCGTTGGCATTGGCAAACCACAGATGCGACATTTCGTGGGCGATAAACTTGCCCGCGCCGACCGGCTGCGGCGGCGCACCCTGATCAACGACGACGATATAGCCGGGGCGGGCATAGCCCGAGCGGCGCGGCCGCTCGACGATGGCGAGCCGCAGCGCCGGCCCGGGCAGCGCGCCGAACCAGCCGGTGAGGAATGTCCGCGCGCTCGCCACATGCTCCCGATAGAGCCGCGGCAGCGCCGCGTCGGGATCGGCCGCGAACAGGGTGAAACCGTCCTGCTCGACGACCCTGAACGAGGGCGACGCCGCGAAGGCGAAGTCGAAGCCCGGCTGGGCACGCCGGACGAGGACGCGCTCGCCCGGACGCCTCACCTCCCCCTGCGCCGCCACCACCGCATCGGCGGGAAGGCCGCTCAGCATTGCCTCGACGGTGAAATTCCCCTCGAGCGACGGCAGGATCGGCAGCCACATGCCGTCGAGCGATAACTCGACCAGCCGCGGCGACACCTGGTTGATCGGCAGGTCGCCGGCCGGGTTAGGACGGCCGAAATAGGCCATCCGCACCGTCGGCCGCGCAGCGGCGCGGGGGAAGGTGAAGGCCACCTCCTGCAGCCCTGGCCAGGGCCGCTCCGTCGCCCGCGGCGCCGAATGCGGCCCCTCGGCCGATTCGATGCGCGTGAATCGAAAGCCGCTGCCGACCACGAAGGTGACCCGCTCCCCCGCCTGCACCGGGGGCAGGGTCACGGTCACGTCCACCGCCATCATTCCGTGCTGCGGCACCAGGGTCGCGGCGATGCGGTAGCCGAGCGGCTCGGCGGCGGCCGGGATCGGGCCGACGCAGAGCAGAAGAAGGATCGGCAGCAACCGCATCGAGGTCCCCGAAACGCGCGTCTGCAACTTATGTTGCATATTATCCTAGAGTATGCAAATTCAGTTGCATGAGCAGCCGCGATCACCCTTCACTCCGGGCGAAGGAGGAATCGGTCGTCGCCCTCGTCGCCGGCCAATATGCGGCGCTCAGCCCCAGCCACCGCCGCGTCGCCGATTTCATCCTGGCGAGCCCGCACCAGGCGGCGCTGATGACTCTCGACGACATTGCCGGCGCGACCGGCGTCTCCAAGGCCACCGCCAACCGGCTCGCCGCCCGCATCGGCCTCGACGGCTATCCGGAGCTGAAGCGCCGGCTGCGCGCCGAGCTCCAGCAGGCACTCTCCCCGGTCGACGATCTCGTGGGCACGCTCAGGGTCCAGAATTTCTCCCGAACCGCGCCCTGGACCCAGTCGATCGCCGAGGATCTGGAGCGGCTGAGGTCGATCGACGCGGTCGGTGGGGACGCGGCCTTCACCCGCGCCTGCGCCCTCCTCGCTCGCGCCGAGCGCGTCTTCCTGTTCGGCCTCGGCAGCAGCGCCTTCATCGCCGGCTATGCCGCGTTCGCCCTGGCCAGCCTGCGCGACGGCGTCGAGGCGGTGGCGGACGCGAGCGGCGTCGAGGGCGCCGTGCGGAAGCTCGCCGGGGCGGGCGAAAAAGACGTAGCCCTCCTTATCAGCTTCGCGCGCTACAGCGCCGAGAGCGTCCGCCTCGCCGGGCTGCTCCACGCGCAGAGCGTGCCGATCGTCTGCATCGCCGATGCGCAAGGCTCGCCGGTGGCGCGGCTCGCCGATGTCTGCTTCACCGTCGAGCGCAGGGCCGGCTTCGTCGTCAGCAGTCCTGGCACCGGCGCGATGGCCGTGGTCGAGGCCCTGCTGCGCGGCACCGCCGCGGCGCTTGGCCCACAAGCCGTCGAAACCCGCGCCTCACGTCTCACCGACCTCCTGGGCGATTCGGTGCTGGAGCCGAAGACAGGCTGAGCTCGCGCGGGTCGCCTGCGTCGCCGCGGCGGACGCGAAGCTCCAGATAGCTCCCCGGCAGCCAGCGTATCTGTAGCGGCTCCCCCGCGTCGGCGATCGATTCGTCGCTGACATCGCGCCCGGTGCCGTAATTGATCTGGATGTCCGGTCGCTTCGGCACGCCCACCACCGCCACGATCCGGCCGCCGGCATCGATCACTCGCGCCGTCACCGTCTGGCTCTCGAACGCGAGCCGGTGGGTACGCCCCGGCGTCAGCAGGCGGCGCCGGCTGCGGTCGCCGATATAGCTGGCGCGGCCGAGATAGGAAGCGAGCGGAAGGCGGCTGCCATCGGCCCTTTGCTCGAAGAAGGCGACCGAGAGGTCGAAGTCGCGCTTGTTGACGACGACCTCCAGCCGTCCAGCGAAAGCCCCCGCCACTTCGACCGGCCGCTCAAAGGGCTGCGTCGTAAAGACGAGGCCGCCGCGCGTGTCGAAGCCGTCCGGACCGACGGCGACCTCGGCGTCGCTTCGGTCGCGAAGGTCAACCGTCAAGGTGGCCGCCGCGCTCCGGTCCGGAGCGCTGCCGAACAGGAGCCGGTCGCCTTCGCGCCGGCCGGAAAGGTAGAGGCGCATCGGCTCCTCGGCCATCGCCTCGAGGCGGTCGACGTGGCGCCAGCGATTGGCCCCCATGACCTCGAAATTCACTCGCCCGCTCAGCAGCTCCGGCAGCGGGGCCCCGCGAAAGACGTGGTCGAACCATTGCATCCGCACGTCCTGCAGGTCAATCAGCGCCGCCCGGTCGACTTCGTAGCCGGCGACGTTGCGCAGCACGCCCTGAGTCATGGCGAAATGATGGTACGGCCCGATCAGCATGCGGTGGTCGGCATTCGGACGATAACGGAAATGCTCGCGCGCATAGTGAAGCGCACCGACCATGCCCCCGTCGAAATAGCCAGTCTGAACGAACACCGGTATGTCGACGTCGGCAAACTCCCGCCCGGACGGAATCAGCCGCTGCCAATAATCGTCGTAGCTTGGGTGATCGAGCCAGCGCGCGAAGATCGGGTTCGGCTGGCCGTCGATCAGCTCGAGCTCGCGATACCGCCGGCCACTGCGATACCAGTTGCGGTCGAGAGCCTGCCAGCGTGCCGACTCGCCGTAATTGAGCTCATCCAGTGCGCGCACCGCGGTCGTGTAGAGCGGCCAGGGATAGATGAAGTTCTGGAACACATTGCCCTGCATCGGCGTGTCGATGCCGGGCGCGTTGCTGGCGCTGGTGGCGATCGCCCGAAGCGCGCGCGGCCGGTGCTTGACGGCCGCCCATTGCGTAAAGGCATTGTAGCTGCCCGAGAACATGCCGACCCGGCCGTCGCTCCACGGCTGGGCCGCCAGCCAGTCGATCACCGCCGCCGCGTCGGCGCCGTCATGCTCGTACGGCACCGGCTCGCCGGGGCTTCGGCCCTTCCCGCGGCTGTAGGCGACGACGCCGGCGTAGCCACGCGCCGCCATCGCAACGGCATCCGCCATGCTCCACTCGTCGCGGGCATAAATGGTGAAGTTGAGCAGGGCGGTGAGCCGCTCCGTCGACGCGCGCGGGCGCACCAGCATTGCGGCGATCTGGGCGCCGTCCGGCGTCGGGATGAGCAGTTCGTCGCCGACGACGAAGCGGCGCTGGATCTCGGCGCGGATCAGCGGCTCCGAAGCCGGCATTAGATACTGCCAGGTGGCGAGCGTCTGGCGCGCCGCCACCAGCTGCGCCGCCCCGGCGCACTGGTCGGCAGCCACCCCGGCACAGGCCTCCGAGGCCCGGACCTGCGCCTGCCGAAGCCACTCGAAGGTCGCTCCGTACCATGGCAGGAGCGCCGCGAACTCCCGGTCGGAGAGACTGCCGGAAAGCTCGCGGAACGCGCGCGCGAGCGCGGCGTCAGTCGACTCGCCGCCGGCTTCGTAGCGCCGCGCCCGGGCATGCGTCTGCCACGGGATCACCGCCCATTGCCGGTTCGATCCGGCAGCGCGGTAGGCCGCCCGCAGCCGGACCAGCGTCGCTTCGGCCTCCCCCCACTGGCCGGCGGCCGCCTGCAGCCGGTGGAGCGTCTCGAGGTCGGCCGGCTCGGTGGCGCCGGCACGCGCCGCCCCCAGCGCTTCCGGAAGGCTGGGCCGCGACGGCTCCCCGGCGGCAGGAGCGGCAACCAACAGCGTGAGGCAGAATATGAAAGCGGCGCGCATGAGCCATTTCTCCGACGGGTGAATGTCGGGGGAAGGGCTAACGGGCCGCTCGCGCCGCGGGGCGAAAATCGGCGAGCGGGCCGCGCCGGTCGGTAGATGGTCGCGACCCTTCGGTCAGATCACCCGATCGCGCAGCAGCCTGGAGCCTGCTCGGCTCGCCACGATCGTCTCGCCGCCCTCCATGTGCAGCAGCAGCCGGCCGCCGCCGGCCGGCTCGGCCCGCTCGATTCGCTCAACGTTGACGATCCGCGAGCGGTGCACGCGAATGAACCTGGCGGGGTCGAGCGCCTTCTCGAACTGGGCCAGCGTCATCCGCACCAAGTGCCGCCCGGCCGTCGTCGCGACTTCGGCATAATCGTCGGCGCCCGAGATCGTGACGATCGTCGCCACATCGATCGGCCGGATGTCGTCGCCGCTGCGGATGAAATAGCGCGACAGCGGATCGGTCGCTTCCGGCGCGCCTCCGCCGAGCAGCAGAGCGACGGGTTCCGGCCGCGCGTGGAGATGGGCCAGCGCGGCGACGATGCCGTAGATGGTGACATTCTCCATCGTCTGCCACGTCGCGGCCCGGCTTGGAAAAGGCTCCACGGTGAACTCGACGAAGGAGACGCCGTTCATCAGCCCGATGATTACCATCAGCAGCCAGTAGGTGAGCAGCGCGAACCCCGCACCGACCGCCGAATGTCCCAGCGCCAGTACGATGGGCCGCCGACCCACCAGCAGCGTAGCGACGACTCGGAACGCGACGATTCCGGCGAGAATGGTCGCAGCGGCGTTGGCGACGCCCACACGGACGGCATCGGACCAGCCCACCTCGTTCGCCACCCTGATCGTGACGGTATAGGCCGCCAGCACGACCGCCGCGGAAGCCGCAATCAGGCGAGGCGAGGGTCCCGCCGCGCGCGGCGCCGCCTCGATCGCGCCCTCGTTTTTCATCCCGCCGCCCGCCGCTCGCTCAGGTCGCGCCGAACACGAACTTGACGTGGTCGCGGAACAGCCTCGTGTGGCGCCCCATCAGGCTGCGATCATTGAGCGCCTTCGAGAGGATGATCGCGCCCTCGACGATCACCGTCACATTGTCGGCCAGCGCGTTGACGTCGATGACCATCCGCGGGGGGTGCTTGTCGGCAATCTCCTCGAGCCAGTCGGCGAAGCGCTTGCGCAGCGCCAGCACGCTCTCGGCATTCATCCGCCGCACCTCGGCGTCGAACATCTGCTCCTGATAGGTGATCGTTGCGACCAGGCAGCCGGGATGGAGCTCGGGCATCTCGTCCATCATCTCGGCATAGAGGTTGAGGAAGATGAGGAAGCTCTGGAGCGGATCGTCGCACAAGGCCCGCGCCCGCCCCTCCAGCGTGTCGAGGATGGCATTGTCCTCGGCGAGGAAGCGCTCGAGCAGCTGGCGCGCGAGGTCGTTCTTGTCCTTGAAATGGTAGAAGAAGCCGCTCTTGGTGATCCCGGCCGCTTCGACCAGCTCCTCGATCGAGGTCGCCGCGAAGCCCTTGTGGACGATCGAATCGTAGGCGACGTCAAGGATACGGGTGCGGGTCCGCTCGCCCTTGCTCGGCGTATTCGCCTCCAACTGTACCGTCGGTATGGTTTTCCCGATCAGCTTCTCGACCATCCCCGGCGGCCCTCCCGCAGCCGCCGCCCTAAGCTAGCAGAAGAAGGCACTTTTCTCCACGCCCGCGAAAACCGACCGCAAAGCTGCTAGAGCGATTCGGCCGGGCGGGCTATTGCGCGGGCCGTTCCACAGCGGGGGGCTGAGGAAACGTCAATGCTCGGCCTCTACCATTATATCGCCTTCGGCCTGTTCGCCGGATTCGCCGTCCTCGACCTCATCGCCCGCGCCCGTGCCTTCCCCGAGGTCGCCAACTGGCGGCTGACGGGGCTGGCCTTCATGCTCCTCTATTTCGCCGCCGCCACGCTCGCGCCTTTGATGTGGGACGGCTGGCTGGGCGCGCACCGACTGTTCGCCGCCGACACGCTGCCGCTCTGGACCCAGATCGCCGGCGGCTTCTTCCTGCTCGAATTCGGCATTTATGCCTGGCACCGAACGATGCACAACACGGCCTTTCTGTGGCGCCTCTTCCACCAGTTGCATCACAGCGCCGAGCGCGTCGACATCTGGGGCGCCTTCTATTTCCACCCGCTCGACACGCTCGGCTTCGCCTTCCTGTCGAGCCTGTGCCTCGTCCTGGGCTTCGGCATCAGCGCCGAGGCGGCAATCTTCATCAACGTCGTCTCGACCTTCTGCTCTATGTTCCAGCACGCCAACATCCGGACGCCGCGCTGGCTCGGATACATCGTCACCCGGCCCGAGAGCCACACCCTGCACCACGAGCGCAACGTCCACGCCCGAAATTACGGCGACATCCCGATCTTCGACATGATCTTCGGGACGTTCGAAAACCCGCGCGAGCTGAACTGCGAGGTCGGCTTCTACGAAGGCGGATCGAAACGCCTCAAGGACATGCTGATCGGAAGGGTGATCGCATGAGCCGGCTGTTCGCGACCCTCGCGCTGCTTCTGGCGGCGCTGACCACGCTCGCCGTCCCCGCCACTGCGCGCCCGATCGACCAGGCCGGCTGGGCCGAGCGTAAGCGCTTCGTCATCCTGCCCAACGGCCTGCGCATGGCCTATGTCGAACTCGGCGATCCGAACGGCCCGCCGCTGCTGCTCCTCCACGGCTATACCGACACCAGCCGCGTCTGGACCCCCCTCGCCCCCTATCTCGCCCGCCATCGCGCCATGGTCGCCGCCTATCCGGACGCTCGGGCGCAGGTCTTCCCGGAGCTGGGCCACAATCTCATCGTCGAGCGGCCGCACGAGGTTGGGCCGGTGCTCGCCGCATTCCTGCGCCAGCCTCAGCCTTCCGCTGCGGCCGTGCGCATCAGATAGAGTCCGATCAAGGCCGTCCAGGCAGCGTGCGCAGCATAGACGGCGAGGGCGCCGGCGAGATCCATCGCAATCTCGCCGGCGGCGAGCAGTGCGGCGGGCACCGCTCCAGCGGCGAGCCCGGCGAATCCGATCGCGCGCGCCGTGCCGTCGCGCCCGCGCCGCAGCAGGTCGATCGACCACAAGATGAACGCAGTCCCGGTCGCATAGACGCCGAGCCGCGCCATCGCCTGGTTCGCCTCCCAGGCGAACAGCAGGATGTCGTGCCCGACCGCGGCGCCGCGCGCCGCCAAGGCCGGGACGACGAAGCCGTTGATCGTCGCCGCCCAGGCATGGAAGACGAGGCTGAGGCCGTAGGCGACCAGCCCCGCCAGCACCGCCGGTCGCGCCAAGCCCCGCCGCAGCGCGAAATAAGCGAGGCCGAACGCCATCGCGCCGAGCAGCGCGATCATCGCGCCATGCACCAGCGCCCCCGGCCCAGCTTCATGGGCGCTCGCCGGATGGTGCGCCATCGCCAGCACGCTTGCCGCCGCCGCCGCGATCAGCACGCCGCCCGCGAGCCGGTCCTCCGTCTTCGTCGCCATCCGCGCGAATCTCCGCTGTGGACTTTTCCGCTTTGTCGGGAGAGAGATGGACGACCGGCGGCGGGCGAGGAAGCGACAAGGCGCACGCTTTTTCCGCTATCGGACCGGGAAGGCGAATCGTCCGGAGGAGCGATGGCGACGCATCAGGATCGGCGGGTAAGGCGGACGCGCTCGGCGCTGATCGACGCCTTCAACCACCTATTGCTGAATCGCCCGCGGCAGAAGATCCGGGTCGCCGACATCATCGCCCAGGCCGATGTCGGCCGCTCGACCTTCTACGACCATTTCTCCAGCGCGGAGGACCTCCACATCGAGGCTCTGACGCGCCCGTTCGCGATCCTCGCAGACGCCGCCGCGGGCGACGGCGACGTCGAGCGGCTTAGGCACCTGCTCGACCATTTCTGGGAGAATCGCCAGCGCGCCCGGGCGACGTTCTCGGGCCGCACCGGCGACAAGGCGGTTCGCCTGCTCGCCGACATGGTCGCCGCACGGCTCCAGCGTCGCCAGATCGCTCTGGTGATGCCGCTCCGCCTTGCCGCGCTCCAGCTCGCTCATGCCGCGATGGGCCCGCTCGCCGCCTGGGTCGGCGGCGAAGCCTCCTGCCGCTCCTCCACCCTCGCCGCCGGCCTGTGCCGGGGCGGCGAGCTACTGGTCGAAGCGCTCACCGCTACCCCGGTCACCCTCGTTCCCCAGGCCCGCGCCAACAGCATGTAAAAGGCGGGCCGTTGGCCAGGCGGGGTCTTCCTGATGTAGCCCGAAGACGCTGCCGTCGCGGCTCGCGCTTTTTCGAGGCAGACCGGGGCCCGGAAATGGCAAGGACCAAATCGGCGAAGATCCGTCCGAGGCGGTCGATCGGCGCGGGTCACCAGACCGGTAAGTGGAAAAACCCGCCCTGCGCGACGGTGCTTACCCACTGGGTCCCGGTCCCGCCCGCCGCCACTGCCGAGCGCGGCACCTCGACCGACCACGTCGAAGCGACGCGGGTGGCGAGTCACCCACAAGCGCGACGACCACAATGACGATCGCAATATGCCGAAGTCGACGTCCGAAGCGACGGCTCGGCCGATACCCAGTTCGACCTTTAGCGGAGCTGGATGGAGCGAAGAGCGGGAGCACGACCCGACCCGACGCTCCTCAGACATTGAAATAGTCTTCACAGGTCGGCAGCGGCTGGTCGGGGAGGTAACGGCCCTCGGCTTCGCTGAAGGCGAAGACGCGCCGGTAGCTGCAGGCCGCATCGGGAGCCCACACCTGCTCGGGCGGGCCAGGCTCGCCGGCGCCGGCGCTCTCTCCGCCATCGTCGCCAAGGCGCTGCGGGCCCGGCCAGGTCCGCGCCCGGGTCGTCAGGATGAGGCGCGCGCGGTCGCCGCCTGGGGCCGGATCGAGGCCCAGTTCCCCGTCGAACTCGAACTCCTCCCTGCAGGCGCCGCCGAGGCGGCGTTCGTCATTCTCGCGCCAGCACGCGCGGTAGAGGCCGCGGCCGCCGACCGGCACGTCGAGCACCAGCGCCGCGCCGCCGCCAGGCTCGACCCGGTAGAGCAGCAGCCGCGTGGCGCTCGACCCGCCGCCGGAAAAACTCATCGCGCGCGATTGCTGCACCCCCACGAGCAATGCGCCGCCCGCCTCGACGATAAGGTGCGGCCAGACCGAGTAGCCCGCATTTTCATCGTCGAGGACCGGGACCGCCACCGCCGCGGTCGGCGCGCCGGCGACGGTCAGCTCCAGCCGCCAGGCGCCGGGGCCGGCGCCGCCGCGAAGCCGGGCGCAACGGGACCGGTCGGCCGTGCAGCGCAGCGCGCCCTGGCCGCCCCCGCCGGCTACTTCCTCCAACGCCACCAACGCGTGAACGGGGCTGCTCGTCTGACCGCCGCCTATTCCCGACGCCGCTCCCGCGAGCAGCCAGGCCGCCATCGCCGCACCGGTCATTGAACCCTCCTCACGTCCGCGCGATTATCCGCTACAAAGGGGTCCTCTTCAACGCCAACCCGCAATCGGCCGTCCGCCGCTGCCGCCGGCCGGCGGAGTCCTTCCGCCGCTCCGCCGCGCGTGTCTCGGCCCGACCTCGGCTCCCGCCCTTGCAACCGCGACGGCCAAGGCTAAAAGCGCTTCCCCATGGCCAGCACCCCCGCGCCCGCCGCTTCCGCCGGCTCCGCCGCGCCCGCCTACAGGATCATCGATCATGGCTATGACGTCGTCGTCGTCGGTGCGGGCGGCTCCGGCCTCCGCGCGACGATGGGGGCAGCCGGGCTGGGACTGAAGACGGCCTGCATCACCAAGGTGTTCCCGACGCGTTCGCACACGGTGGCGGCGCAGGGCGGCATTTCCGCCTCGCTCGGCAATATGGGGCCGGACCATTGGACCTGGCACATGTACGACACCGTCAAGGGGTCGGACTGGCTCGGCGACCAGGACGCGATCGAATATCTTTGCCGCGAGGCGCCGGCGGCGGTCTACGAGCTCGAGCATTTCGGCGTGCCCTTCAGCCGCACGTCCGAGGGCAAGATCTATCAGCGCGCCTTCGGCGGGATGATGCAGAATATGGGCGCGGGACCGCCCGCCCAGCGTACCGCGGCGGCCGCCGACCGCACCGGCCATGCGATGCTCCACGCGCTCTACCAGCAGAGCCTGCGCTACGACGCGGACTTCTTCATCGAATATTTCGCGCTCGATCTGATCATGGACGCGGACGGGGCGTGCCGGGGCGTGATCGCCTTGTGCCTCGAGGACGGAACGGTGCACCGCTTCCGCTCGCACGCCGTGGTGCTTGCGACCGGGGGCTATGGGCGGGCTTATTTCACGGCGACCTCGGCTCACACGTGCACCGGCGACGGCAATGCCATGGCCTTACGCGCGGGCCTTCCGCTTCAGGACATGGAGTTCGTCCAGTTCCATCCGACCGGGGTCTATGGCGCCGGCGTCCTGATCACCGAGGGCGCGCGCGGCGAGGGCGGATATCTGACCAACTCCGAAGGCGAGCGTTTCATGGAGCGCTACGCCCCTTCGGCGAAGGATCTGGCGTCGCGCGACGTCGTCTCGCGCTCGATGGCGCTCGAGATCCGCGAAGGCCGCGGCGTCGGCAAGGACAAGGACCATATCTACCTCCACCTCGACCATATCGACGCCAAGATCCTCGCCGAACGACTGCCGGGGATTACCGAAACGGGGAAGGTGTTCGCCGGTGTGGATCTGACGCGGCAGCCGCTGCCGGTGCTCCCGACCGTCCATTACAATATGGGCGGAATTCCGACCAATTATCACGGCGAGGTGGTGACGCTGAAGGACGGCGACCCGGACAGCGTCGTCCCGGGTCTGTTCGCGGTCGGCGAGGCCGCGTGCGTCTCCGTGCACGGCGCCAACCGGCTCGGCTCGAACAGCCTCATCGACCTGGTCGTCTTTGGCCGCGCCGTCGGCTACCGGCTCGGCGAGACGATCAAGGCCGGCACGGCGCTGCCGCCGATGCCGAAGGATGGCGACGCGCTGGCCCTTTCGCGCCTCGACCATTTCCGCTTCGCCAAGGGCGGCAGTCCCACCGCCGAGGTTCGCGAGCAGATGCAGCGGACCATGCAGGCCGATTGCGCCGTCTTCCGGACCGAGCAGACGCTCGCCGAGGGCCAGGCCAAGATCGACGCCGTCTACCGACGGATGGAGGACATCCGCGTCACCGACCGCAGCCTGATCTGGAACACCGACCTGGTCGAGACGCTGGAACTCGACAACCTCGTCGCCCAGGCGGCCGTGACGATGCATTCGGCCGCGAACCGGCAGGAGAGCCGCGGCGCCCACGCCCGCGAGGACTATCCCGAGCGCGACGACGTCAACTGGCTGAAGCACACGGTCGCTTGGTTCGACGGCTGGGGCGGTAAGAGCGGCGCCGTCCGCATCGATTACCGCCCGGTCCACGAATATACGCTCACCGACGACATCGATTATATCAAACCCAAGGCGCGGGTTTACTGAACCCGTTCGTCGAAGCGGCGCCCGCTTTCGCCGAAAGGCCTGAGCCGCCTATCCCGCAACCAGCTAGCGAGTGCCCCGCGGCGGACATGATGATGCGGGAAGTCCGCCATGCGACGCATCTTTGCACCTCTCGCCGTTCTTCTCGTCGCCGCCTGCAACCCCGCACCGGCCACGGCCAATGACTGGCACCTCGTCCCCGGCAGTTTCGAAGCCAATCGCGGGCCGGACGGCAACAGCATCTTCCTCGACGCGCCGGACGGGCTGATCCTGGTGGACACCGGCCGTCACCCCGCTCATCGCGACCGGCTGCTCGGCTATGCGGTCGAGCGCGGGCGGCCGATCATCGCCGTGATCAATAGCCACTGGCATCTCGACCACAGCACGGGCAATGCCGAGATCCGCGCCGCTTACCCGCGCGCCGAGCTCTACGCGACGGAGGCGGTCGAGGGCGCGCTGATCGGCTTCTTCCCACAGAGCCGAGCGGCGGCGGAGCGCTTCCTCGCCTCGGGCGAAGCGACGCGCGAGCAGCGCGCCGAGATGGAGCGAGCCTTCGCGGTCATGGACAATCCCGATTCGCTTCGCCCGTCTCGCCCCATTTCCGAATCAACTGAGATCGCGATCGGGGGGCGGCGGCTGCGCCTCAACGTCGCCCACTTCGCCGCGACCGAGGCGGACATCTGGATCCACGATCCGTCAGCCCGCCTGATCGTCGCCGGCGATCTGGTGGTCGCGCCGGTCCCGTTCATGGACACCGCCTGCCCCGAAGGCTGGCGCCGCGCGCTGGACGAGATCGCCGCGACGCCGTTCACGACCCTGATCCCCGGCCACGGCGAGCCGATGGATCGCGCCCGCTTCCTCAGCTGGCGCACCGCCTTCAACAATTTCCTCGATTGCGGCGCCTCGGAGCGCCCCAGGGACGAGTGCACAGCCGGCTGGGTCCGCGATGCAGCGGCGTTCATCGCACCGGGCGACGAAGACCGGATGCGGCAGATGGCCGGTTATTATATCGATACGCGGCTGCGCTCGTCGCCGGAAGAAAGACACCTTTATTGCCGTCCGCTCGCCGGCTCTTGACGACGAAGCGTGCATAACGTACGACGAGCTGAGTAGAGCAGCCTGGAGAATCCGCAATGGACGCGCCTCGCGCCGGGGACCGCACCCCGGCCTTCAAGTTCGGGCTCGTCCTGATCGTGGGCTTCCTCCTCTCCTTTCCGCTCTTTAGCGTGTGGCTGCTCGTCTACGACCGGCAGCAGCAGTCCGAATTCGCCCAGGCGTCGATCGCGCAAGGCTGGGGCGGGCCGCAGACCATATCGGGACCGCTGCTGGTGATCCCCTATCGCGCCACCGCCACCGAGACCGTCACCGAAGGCAATCAACAGGTGACCCGCGAGCGCGAAGTGTGGCGCGAGCTGACCCTGTCGCCTGAGCTGTCCGACGTGAGCACGGCGATGCGCTCCGACCGGCTCACCCGCTCGATCTACGAAGCCGTCGTCTACGAAGCCGAGGTGAGCGGCCGCGCCCGCTTCGCGATGCCGCAGGACCTCACCCAGTTCGGAGTCGCGCTGGCCGACATGGACCTCAGCCGGGCGGAGCTTCGCTTCGGCCTCAGCGACCCTCGCGGTCTCGGCGCCAACCCGCGCGTCACCGCGGCCGGGCGGCCGTTGCGGCTGCAGCCGGGCGGCAGCGGCGGGCCGGGCTTCTTCGCCTGGATCGACGTCAGCGCACTCGGGGCGCAAACGCTTCAGGTCGAATATCTTTATGCGTTCCGGGGCAACCGCTCGCTCGCTTTGTCGCCGCAGGCGGGTGAGACGCGCTGGCGGTTGCGCTCTCCCTGGCCACACCCGTCCTTCCAGGGCAGCTTCCTTCCCGCTGCTCGCCGGGTGACGTCGGACGGTTTCGAAGCCACCTACCGAGTCGGCAATCTGGCGCTCGGCCAGTCGCTCGTCACGACCGGCGAGCGGGGCATGATGACTGCCGTGCCCGCGCCCTCGAGTCCCGAGATGCAGCAGCAGTCCTACCCGACCACCTCCACCAGTTCCGACGGTTCGACGCGGCGCCACATCGCCCAGGTCGACCTGATCGAGCCGGTCGACCTCTATTCAAAGGTCAACCGCTCGGCCAAATACGGCTTCCTGTTCATCGGCTTCACCTTTCTCGCCTTCCTCCTGTTCGACCTGATCGGCGGCGTGCGCGTGTCCGGAGTCGAATATCTGCTGGTCGGCGCCGGGCTGGTGCTGTTCTTCGTGCTCCTGCTCGCCTTCGCCGAAGTGATCGGCTTCACCCCCGCTTACCTGCTGGCGGCGGCGGCGATCACGGGGCTCAACACCGCTTATTCCGCCGCCGTGCTGAGGAGCTGGCGGCGTGCCGGCTTCATCGGCGCGCTTCTCGCCGCGCTCTACGCGGTGCTCTACATCCTGCTCAGCCTTGAGGAATATTCGCTGCTGATCGGTTCGCTGATGCTGTTCGTGGCGCTGGCGGCGGTGATGTACCTCACCCGCAACATCAGCTGGGGCGGGCATGCGGCGGAGCAAAGCACCCCGGTCCCGAGCGTCTAGCCGGAGACGTTCAGCAGCGCCTCGCGGATCCGGCGCATGTCCCCGGCGAAGGCCTCGGCAAGCGCCGGGCCGTCCAGCGACGCCCGGTCCGCCACCTGCCACATCGCCAAGCCGATCCGCAGCGTGGCGCCCCACCCGCCCTCCGGGAGGCGGACGCATTTGACCGGCTGGCCGAGCCGCACCCCATGGCCGATCAGTTCCTTGTGCCAGCGCTGGGCGTCTTCGAAGGAGGCGCCGCCGTTGAACGCCGAAAGGTCCAGCGTCGAGAGCGTCCGCATCTCGACCGGGTGCGTCTCGGCCTCCTCACGGTCGCCGGGGGGATAGGGGGCGACGCGTCGCGCCGGCGTTCGCTCGATGATCTCCGCGCGGACGGCGGCGTGGAAGGCGAGGATGACCCGCTCCGCCGCCTCGGCGCTGAGGCGTTGAAACCGTTCCAGCTCGAAGATCGACGCTTCGATCCTGAGCAGCAGCCCGGGGTTGGCGCTATCCTCGAGCATCTCCGTGCCCGGCCAGCCGCGCGGCCATTCGGCGCGGCGGAAGATCGTTGCCAGCCCTTGCGGCAGCGCCGGCGCCTGCGCCGACAGCGCGGGCGGGATCAGCGCGAACCCGCTGAACGGCGGCCCGCCCATGAACTTGGACCCGGTTATGAAGACGATCGCGTCCCGCTCCAAATAGGCCCGGACCGCCTCGCTCGTCACCCGCGCCTGGCAGGCATCCACGACGATCGTGATGTCCCCTCCGTGGCGCGAGCGCAGCCGGTCGAGGTCATGGAGCGCCGGCAGGATCAGGCCCGTCTTGGAGCCGTGGACGACGTGGACGATCGTGTGCCGCCCGGCTGCCGCAGCCGACTCGGTCGATTGCGCCATCGCCGCCGCGATTTCGGCGGAAGCGCGGACCCGGCCGGATGCGTCGCGGACCGGCACGTCGACGAGATCGACGAAAACGCCTTCGAAACCTGGGAGCGGGTCGCCGGCTTTGGTCGCGACGCCGAGCGCAGTCTGCTCGGCGAAATAGCGGCCATGGGCGGAGTGGATGCAGCCGCTTCCGACCTCGTTCGCACCGAGAAGGATGTTGTGGGTTCCCCCCGGAGCGCGGCCGGCAACGCAGGCGAGGGCAACATATTCAAGGTCGGTGCCCGACGGCGCGAAGACCACGGACACATCGTCGCCCGCGCCGTAACCCGAGCGGATGCGGCGACGCAAAGCCTCGAGCGCCTCGGCATATTCGTCCGGGCGATCGCGGCGGCCAAAGCGGCCCAGCCGCGCCCGCACATGCGCGAAAGCCTCGGGCGAGATGTCGTTGGCGGTCGACGACGCGTAAGCGAGGGCGGCGCTCGGCCGCGGCGCGCTGAAATAGCGGTTCAGCCCCGTCGCCGGGTCGAGCGCGATCCGCGCGTCCCCGCCGCGGGTCATCAGCGCGGCCGCGTCCGCTTCGAGGCTCAGGTTCGGATCGTCGGCGGAAAGGCTCATCTTGCACCGGCTCTTGGAGGCCACTAACGCGCGCCTTATCTTCTGCCGCAGCCGCAGAGTAGTAGATGCTGCCTGTCTCAAGCGCCCGAAAGGCGGGACATCCCCCTTTGACCCCTTTGATCACCCCCCGCGTCATCCCGGACGAGGCCAGGAGGCGGCTTCGCATCCTCTTCATCGCCAAGCATGCCAAGTGGGAAGGCGGCCTCCATCCCGAAGACGGCAACCACGCCCTCTATCATGTCGAGACGCGCGACATCCTCAACGGGCTGGGCCTTAACCTCAGCCTCGCCGACAGCTACGAGGCGCTGTTCGGAAAGCCGGACGCCGACTTCGTGTTCCCGCTGCTGAACCGCGGCGGCTTCCTCAACAGCGAGATGCTGCTCCCCCTGCTGTGCACGCGGGCCGGCATCCCCTTCCTTGGCGCCTCGCCGATCCTGCGCGGACTCGCCGACGACAAGCACCTCGCCAAACTCTCCGCCGCCGCGCGCGGCGTTCCGACCGCGCCCTGGGCGATCTACCGACGCGGCGCGCCGGTGGATCGGGACGAGTGCCCGGCCGGCGGGCGGCTGGTGATCAAGCCCAATGCGTCCTCGGCGAGCTGGGCGGTGCAGGACGCACATGACTGGGCCGGAGTCGAAGCCGCCGTCGCCGACATCCATTCGCAGAATCACGACGCGATCGTCGAGCCGTTCCTCAACGGCAGCGACGTCGAGGTGCCCGTCATCACCGTCGACGGCGAGCCGGTGGTGATGCCGATGATGCTGTTCGAGCAGGCCGACCCCACCCACCTGCGCACCTATTACGAGAAGCGCGACCTGGTCGAACGCGAGCATAAGTACCGGCTGGTGCCGTTCGACGATCCCCAGTGGACGCCGATCATCGCCGCATATACCCGCAACCTCGCCCGGGAATATCGGCCGTTCGATTACGGGAGGTTCGAGTTTCGCCTCGACCGCGAAAGCGGCACGGTTCAGTATCTCGAGGTGAACCTTCAGGCCAATCTCTGGTCGGAAAAGGTCTTCGGCCGGTCGGCGGTCCGCGCCGGCCTGAGCCAGGCGCAGCTGATCGAGACGATCCTCTACGAAGGCCTGCGCCGCCACGGCCTGCTCGAGCCGGGAGAGCCTGGACATGGCTGAGGCCGGCTTCACCGTGGCGATCATGGCCGCCCAGCGCGACGGCCGGCTCGACCCGCTGGCCGCCGAGGCGGGCGTCTCGCACAAATGCCTGGTGCCGATCGGCGGCAAGCCGCTGCTTGCCCACGTGCTCGGCGCGCTGGAGCGGATGGACGGGCTCGGCCGCGTCCGTATCGTCGTCGAGGCGGGCGCCGAGGCGAGGCTTCGCCCGCTGGTCGAGCGCTCCGACCTTCCGGTCGAGTTCGTCCCCGCCGCGAGCAACCTCGCCGACAGCATCTATGCCGCCGCCGAAGGCGTCGCGGGCCCGCTCGTCGTCACCACCGCCGACAATGTGCTGGTGACCGCGGAGGCGATCCGGCGCGTGGCCGAGCGGCTTCGCGCCGGTGAGGACGGGGTTGCCGCCATGGCCCGCAAGGAGTCGGTGCTGGCCGCCCATCCGCAGGGCCAGCGGCGCTTCTACCGCTTCCGCGACGGCGAATATTCGAACTGCAACCTGTTCGGCCTGTCGCGCCGCGGGCTCGCCTTCGCCGAGACGTTCCGCAGCGGCGGCCAGTTCGTCAAGAACCCGAAGCGGGTCGCGCTCGCGGTCGGGCTCTTCAACCTGATCGTGCTCCGGCTCGGGATCCTGACGCTCGACCAGGCGATGCGGCGCCTCTCGCGGCGCTTCGGCCTCAAGGCGAGCGCCGTCGTGCTCGAGGACGGCGCCCACGCCATCGACGTCGACAACGCGCGCACCTATTCGATTGCGGCGCAATTGCTTGAACGGCGCGCAGCCTGGTCCTAAGCCCGCTTCGACGAGAGGGTCGCAATGGCGGAATTCACGCTTCCGAAGAACAGCAGGATCAGCGGCAAGGGCCGCATCCATTCGCCGCCGTCGGGCGCGAAGCGGGTCAAGTCGTTCCGTATCTACCGCTACGATCCGGAGAGCGGCGAGAACCCCCGCTACGACAGCTTCGCGATCGACCTCGACGATACCGGGCCGATGGTCCTCGACGCGCTCATCAAGATCAAGAGCGAGCAGGATCCGACGCTGACCTTCCGGCGCTCCTGCCGCGAGGGGATTTGCGGCTCCTGCTCGATGAACATGAACGGGCGCAACGGCCTCGCCTGCACGACCGCGATCGAGGACCTCAAGGGCGACATCCGCATCACGCCGCTGCCGCACATGGACGTGATCAAGGACCTGGTCCCCGATTTCACCCATTTCTACGCCCAATATGCGGCGATCGAGCCGTGGCTGAAGACCAGGACGCCGCAACCTTCGGGCGCCGAGCGGCTGCAGTCGCCGGAGGACCGGGCGAAGCTGGACGGCCTTTACGAATGCATCTTGTGCGCCTGCTGCTCGACTTCCTGCCCGAGCTATTGGTGGAACTCGGACCGCTTCCTCGGCCCGGCCATCCTCCTCCAGGCCTATCGGTGGCTCGCCGACAGCCGCGACGAACATACGGGCGAGCGGCTCGACCAGCTCGAGGACCCGTTCCGCCTCTATCGCTGCCACACGATCATGAACTGCGCCAACGTCTGCCCGAAGGGCCTCAACCCCGCCAAGGCGATCGCGGAGACCAAGAAGATGCTGCTGGAGCGCGCCGTCTAGGAGCTGTCGCCATCCAGCGGCTGGGCTTGGAAACGCCTCTCCCCAGCCGGGAGAGGGTAGGGAGAGGGGGTTCAGCGGTGGCGAGCAGCCTCGACGGCCGAGGCCCCCC
>DASVVV010000002.1:0-3670 GCA_036386375.1 Allosphingosinicella sp.
ATCGCCTTGTGCGGGTCGGGCGTCGGCATCTCGATCTCGGTCAACCGCCATCCCGACTGCCGCTGCGCGCTCGCCTCGGAACCGCTGACGGCACGGCTGGCGCGCGAGCATAACGATGCCAACGTCCTTGCCTTGGGCGCCCGGCTTATCGGTCCGGAGATGGCCAAGGCCTGCGTCGATGCCTTCCTCGCGACCCCGTTCGGCGGCGGCCGCCACCAGGGCCGCGTCGACAAGCTTTCCAACCCGCCTTTCGTGAAGGAACCCGCATGAGCAGCCGCCCCGCCTTCGACTTTCCCGTGAAGTCCCAGGGCTTTTTCTCGGAGCGGCTCAGGGAGACCGACAGCGCCGTCGCCGACGCCGTCGCCGCCGAGCTCGACCGGCAGCAGAACCAGATCGAGCTGATCGCGTCGGAGAATATCGTCTCGCGCGCCGTGCTCGAGGCGCAGGGCTCGGTGCTCACCAACAAATATGCCGAAGGCTATCCGGGCCGGCGCTATTATCAGGGCTGCGCGCCGTCGGACTCGGTCGAGAATCTCGCGATCGAGCGGGCGAAGCAGCTGTTCGGCTGCGCCTTCGCCAACGTCCAGCCGCACAGCGGCGCGCAGGCCAACGGGGCCGTCATGCTCGCCCTCACCACGCCGGGCGACACGATCATGGGCCTGTCATTGGACGCCGGCGGCCACCTCACCCACGGCGCCAAGCCGGCCATGTCGGGCAAGTGGTTCAACGCGATTCAGTACGGGGTGCGGCCGGAAGACCATCTGATCGACTTCGACCAGGTCGAGCGGCTGGCCAAGGAGCACAAGCCACGGCTGATCATCACCGGCGGCTCGGCCTACCCGCGCCACATCGACTTCGCCCGTTTCCGCGCCATCGCCGATGAGGTCGGCGCCTTGTTCCTGGTCGACATGGCCCATTTTGCCGGCCTGGTGGCGGCGGGCGAGCACCCCTCTCCCTTCGGTCACGCCCATGTCGTGACCACCACGACCCACAAGACCTTGCGCGGCCCGCGCGGCGGCATGGTGCTGACCGACGACGAGGAGATCGCCAAGAAGATCAACTCGGCGGTCTTCCCCGGCCTTCAGGGCGGCCCGCTCATGCACGTCATCGCCGCCAAGGCAGTGGCGTTCGGCGAGGCGCTTCGGCCGGACTTCAAGGCCTATGCCCGCGCCGTCATCGCCAATGCCAAGGCGCTGGCCGGGCGGCTCCAGGAGCGCGGCGCCGACCTCGTCGCCGGCGGCACCGACACCCATCTGGCACTGGTCGACCTGCGGCCGCTCGGAATCACCGGCCGCGACGCCGACGAGGCGCTCGAACGCTCGGCAATCACCTGCAACAAGAACGGCGTCCCCTTCGACCCGCTGCCGCCGGTCAAGACCAGCGGCATCCGCGTCGGCTCGCCGGCCGGCACCACCCGCGGCTTCGGCGTCGCCGAGTTCCGCGACATTGCCGACATGATGTCCGACGTCCTCGACGGCCTCAAGGCCAACGGTCACGACGGCAATGGCGAGGTCGAAGCGGCCGTGAAGGCGCGGGTGCGCGAGCTTTGCGCCCGCTTCCCGATCTATCAGGATCTTTAATTGCGCTGCCCCTTTTGCGGCCATGACAGCAGCCAGGTGAAGGACAGCCGTCCGACCGAGGACGGCTCCGCGATCCGGCGCCGCCGGCAATGCGAGGATTGCGCGGCGCGCTTCACGACGTTCGAGCGGGTCCAGCTCCGCGAGCTGACGATCGTCAAATCCGAGAATCGCCGCGAAGCCTTCGACCGGGCCAAGCTGGAGCGCTCGATCGCCATCGCCTGCCGCAAGCGCCCCGTTCCGCCGGACCGGATCGAGCGCCTCGCCTCGTCGATCCAGCGCCAGCTCGAGACCAGCGGCGAAAGCGAGGTGCCCTCGGCGCGGATCGGCGAGATGGTGATGGAGGGACTCAAGGCGCTCGACCCGGTCGCCTATATCCGCTTCGCCAGCGTCTATAAGGACTTCCGCGAGGCCCGCGATTTCGAGGCGTTTGCGGGGACGGTGGGGGAGAATTAGCTCCGCGTCAGAATCCGTTCGTGTCGAGCGAAGTCGAGACACCCTTTTCGAGCGAAGCCGAGAACCTAATGAGCTTCTGGACCTACATCCTGCGCCTTTCGAACGGGATTTATTATACGGGCCATACCGACGACCTGGAACGCCGCATCGCCCAGCATCAGAGCGGTGCCATAAAAGGCTATTCCTACGACAAACGTCCGCTCGAGTTGATGTGGGCGGAGGAATTCCCCACGCGAGCCGAGGCGCTTGAGGCCGAACTGCGGGTCAAGCGCTGGTCGCGCGCTAAAAAGGAAGCGCTCATTGCCGGCAATTGGAAGAGGCTGAGCGAGGCCGCCATTCCGCCTGGCGAGAAGCACCAAAGGGTCTCGGCTTCGCTCGACAGGGTCCCTCGACTTCGCTCGGGACGAACGGAGGGGGATCAAGCGCATCACTCCCTCGACCATGTCGAGCAAAGTCGAGACACGCTCTCGAAGGAAGTCGACAACCGGGGGGTTCGGCCTGCCCGTGCACCCGCCATCGTCCTCGTTCGCCCGCAGCTTGGCGAGAATATCGGCAAGGCGGCGAGGGCGATGCTCAACTTCGGGCTCACCGACCTCAGGCTGGTCGCGCCGCGGGACGGGTGGCCCAATCCGAGCGCGGGGCCGGCCGCTTCGGGTGCGGACGTCGTGCTGGAGCAGGCGCGGGTGTTCGCCACCGTGGCCGAGGCGGTGGCGGATTGTCCGTTCGTCTATGCCACCACCGTCAGGAAGCGCGGGCTCGTCATCCCAATCGTGTCGCCGGAGGAGACGGCGCGGGAGATTTGGAGCAATGCCGGGGCCTCGGCGATCCTGTTCGGGGCCGAGCGGTCGGGACTGGAGACGGACGAGGTGGCGCTCGCCGGCAAGATCGTGACCGTGCCGGTGAACCCGGAGTTCCGGTCGCTGAACCTCGCCCAGGCCGTGATCCTCATCGCCTATGAATGGTCGAAGGGCGCTGCGCTGGCCGTGCCGACGCTCGGCGAGGAGGCGGAGCCGACGGCGCCGCACGCCCATCTCGAGGGACTGGTCAAGCAGCTGTTCGACGCGCTCGACGCCGCCGATTACTTCCACCCGCCGGACCGGACGCCGACGACGAAGAACACGATCCGCACCATCCTCACCAAGGCGGGCTGGTCGACGCGCGAGATACAGGCGCTGCGCGGGGTGATCCGCGCGCTTTCCGAAACCCGGCCAAAAACTTGACTTTACGAGGGTCAGCGGCCACATGGCCGCCTTCGCAATTGGCCCCGCACCCCTGGTGAAGCGGTGGCCGCGCCGGGCATGTTCGGTCCGGCGGTGCGGTTCCAGGGACATGACACAACGCGAATTGGAGTGATCAGATGAGCAAGCGCTCAAGCGCCAAGTACAAGCTCGACCGCCGGATGGGCGAAAACGTCTTCGGCCGGCCGAAATCCCCCGTCAACCGCCGCGAATACGGCCCCGGCCAGCACGGGCAGCGCCGCAAGGGCAAGCTTTCCGACTTCGGCATCCAGCTGCGCGCCAAGCAGAAGCTGAAGGGCTATTATGGCGACGTGACCGAAAAGCAGTTCAAGCGGACTTTCCAGGAAGCGAGCCGCATGAAGGGCGACACCTCGCAGAACCTGATCGGCCTGTTGGAGC
>DASVVV010000003.1:0-36648 GCA_036386375.1 Allosphingosinicella sp.
GCATCAGCGCGACGTGGGCCTCAAGGTCTCGACCTCGAACCTGTGCTCGGAGATCACGCTGCCGACCGGCCGGGACCAGCACGGCAACGACCGCACCGCCGTCTGCTGCCTTTCCAGCCTCAACCTCGAGACCTGGGATGAATGGCAAGGCGACAAGATGTTCATCGAGGACGTGATGCGCTTCCTCGACAACGTGCTGACCGACTATATCGAGCGAGCGCCCGACGAGATGGCGCGGGCCAAGTACAGCGCCACCCAGGAGCGCAGCGTCGGCCTCGGCGTGATGGGCTTCCACTCCTTCCTTCAGGCGCGCGCGATCCCGTTCGAGGGCGCCATGGCCAAGTCGTGGAACCTGCGGATCTTCAAGCATATCCGCGCCCAGGTCGATCAGGCCTCGATGCTGCTCGCCACCGAGCGCGGACCCTGCCCCGACGCGGCCGACCAAGGCGTGATGGAGCGGTTCAGCTGCAAGATGGCGATCGCCCCGACCGCCTCGATCTCGATCATTTGCGGCGGGACCTCCGCTTGCATCGAGCCGATCCCGGCCAACGTCTACACCCACAAGACGCTGTCGGGCTCCTTCTCGATCCGCAACCCGCATCTCGAGGCTTTGCTCAAGGAGAAATCGAAGAACAGCGAGGGCATCTGGTCGTCGATCCTCGAGCGCGGCGGCTCGGTCCAGCATCTCGACTTCCTCAGCCCCGAGGAGAAGGACGTCTTCAAGACCAGCTTCGAGATCGACCAGCGCTGGCTCTTGGAGCTCGCCGCCGACCGCACGCCCTATATCGACCAGGCCCAGTCGCTGAACCTGTTCATCCCGGCCGACGTGGATAAATGGGACCTCTTGATGCTCCACTACCGCGCCTGGGAGCTCGGCATCAAAAGCCTCTATTACCTGCGCTCCAAGTCGGTGCAGCGCGCCGGCTTCGCCGGCGGCGTCGAGGCCGACAACACGCCCGAATTGAAGGCGATTCCGCTTCAGACGACGGATTATGACGAATGCCTGGCATGCCAGTGACCCTCCTAGGAACCCCAGCGAAGGCTGGGGTCCATGCCGAGCCGGCCGCTTCGCCGAGGGCGCGCCTGTGGGTGACGAATTCGGTCCGGGCGGGGGACCGGCGGGGCGGCGCCGCGCGGCGCGCGCGCTTCCCCGCCGGCTGCCGCGGCTAGGGCGATGGAGATCGTCGACGCCACCCGTTTCGTCATCGGCATCGCCTTCGCCGTCGCCGGTGCCGGCGTCCTCATCGTCGCGCGCGGCAGCCGCGGCTTCAACCAGCGCCGCCAGGCCGGGGTCCTGTTCCTGGTCGGGTCGGTGGTTTTCGTCGCCGTCGGCCTCGGCCTGATCGGCGACTGAAGGGAGACGCGAGAGCCATGCCGGATCCGATCAGCTGGGGCCATGTGCTGATGCTCCTCGGCGTCGTGCTGCTCGCCGCGGCCGGGGCGATGCTCATCGGCGCGATGCGCTGGAACGGGCCGGAGCATGGCCGCGGCACGCCGGGCTACGCCCGCGCCCGCAGCGGCCGCCGCAGCGCCCTCTACGCGGCCGTCGCCGGCATCCTCCTGCTCGCCGCCGGCTGCTTCACGCCGCTCGCCGAAATGCCGCTCGGATGAGCGCCCGCCGCCTCGCCCCGATCGCGCTGGTGCCGCTGCTCGCCGCCTGCGCCGCCACCCAGGACGTGACCGCGATCGACGCGTCCGGCCCCGGCTTCCTGCTCGGCCTGTGGCACGGCTTCATCTTCCCGGTCGCCTGGCTCCTCTCCTTGTTCCTGGACCAGGTCGCCGTCTACGCGGTGCCGAACGACGGCGGCTGGTACGATTTCGGCTATTTTCTCGGCATCGCCGTGTTCGGCGTCGGCGCGAGGAAGACCCACATCGTCTATCGCGGCGGCATCGCCACCGCCCAGGTCGGCGGCGGCCCCCGCCCGGTAGAGGGCGAGCATAGGATCAGGCCGGAGGAAGGAGAGTGACAAGTGCCCTCTCGATTCCGACTCCGGTTGAAGCACTGGTATGGCGTGTTGCTGGCCTTCTGGCTCACGGTGATGCTGCCCGGTTCTTGCATTCTCGTTCAGGCCGCCAACGCAAGCGGCCGGCGCTCGTGGCCCGATATGTATTTTTCTCTCGTGGTCGGAACGCTCGATCTGCTCAGGGAGCTGCCGCTCGGGCCGTTGGTCTTCGCCCTTGTTTGGTCGCCGCTGCTGGCGGCGCCGTTCGGCCTGTTTGAAAGAATTTACGAGGAGTAACGCCCATGCCTCTCTTGGAAGCCCGCAAGCAGTACAAGCCGTTCGAATATCCCTGGGCGTTCGACTTCTGGAAGCGCCAGCAGCAGATCCACTGGATGCCGGAGGAGGTGCCGCTGGGCGAGGATTGCCGCGACTGGGCGCAGAAGCTGACCGAGCACGAGCGCAACCTGCTCACCCAGATCTTCCGCTTCTTCACCCAGGCCGATGTCGAGGTGCAGGATTGCTACCACGACAAATATGGCCGCGTGTTCAAGCCGACCGAGGTCAAGATGATGCTGACCGCCTTCTCCAACATGGAGACGGTCCACATCGCCGCTTATTCGCACCTGCTCGACACGATCGGAATGCCCGAGAGCGAGTACAGCATGTTCCTCCAGTATAAGGAGATGAAGGACAAGCACGACTATCTCGCCACTTTCGGCGTCGACACCGACGAGGACATTGCGAAGACGCTCGCCATGTTCGGCGGCTTCACCGAGGGGCTTCAGCTGTTCGCAAGCTTCGCCATGCTGATGAACTTCCCGCGCTTCAACAAGATGAAGGGCATGGGCCAGATCGTCAGCTGGAGCGTGCGCGACGAATCGCTCCACTGCGAGGGCATCACCCGCCTGTTCCACGCCTTCGTCAAGGAGCGCGACTGCATGACCAAGGCGGTGCGCGAGGACATCATGGACGTGTGCCAGAAGACGGTCCGGCTCGAGGACGCCTTCATCGACCTCGCCTTCGAGATGGGCCCGGTCCCCGGCATGACGCCCAGGGAGATCAAGAAATATATCCGCTACATCGCCGACTGGCGCCTCGGCCAATTGGGCCTGACGCCGATCTACATGATCGACGAGCACCCCTTGCCCTGGCTCGCCCCGCTCTTGAACGGCGTCGAACACGCCAACTTCTTCGAAACGAGGGCCACGGAATATTCCAAGGCCGCGACGAGGGGGAATTGGGGCGAAGTGTGGGACAACTTCGACCGCCGGCAAAAGGCCAAGGCGGCGAACGACGCCCCCGAAGGCGAGGGCGAAAGCGATATGTTCACGCGGGCCGGCGTAGCGGCGGAGTAGTTGATCAAAAAGGGAACGCTCTGTATAGAACGAACGTTGAACGAATCTGGAGATAGCTGATGCCAAGGTCGACCCGGAATTCCGGCAAGCCGTGGACGCCCGTCGAGACTAAATCCCTGAAAACGCTTGCGGGAGGTAACACTCCCACTCGCGTCATAGGGCTGAAGCTTGGGCGCTCTGAGGGAGCTGTTTATAGCAAAGCTGCCGAAAAGGGGATATCATTAAAACCC
Organism: Allosphingosinicella sp.; assembly: GCA_036386375.1. GTDB lineage: Bacteria > Pseudomonadota > Alphaproteobacteria > Sphingomonadales > Sphingomonadaceae > Allosphingosinicella. The sequence goes on from DASVVV010000003.1 coordinate 3,529, forward strand.
ACCAATCAATCGCCTTATGGCACTAAAAAGAAGTAGCTAACCTACGGACAGCGGCCATGAATCTATCCTTTGCTGCGGTCCAAGTTGCTCTTCTGTTTGTGCCTGGCATCATTTGGGCGATGATGGATGCATCTCACCGTCCGCCCCTTCAAAACGGTCAGTTTGTTTACACGCTGAGAGTATTCGTTTTTGGTGTAGTTTGCTACTCGGTAGTGGCCCTGATTTACGAGCTAAAGGGTTGGAATTTCGACCTAATCAATGCTGGCGCAGAGAACTGGCGCTTTGCTGATGCCGGAGATGAAGCTTTCAACGCAGTTCTAGTCTCGATTGTCATGGCTATCATCTGGATTGCCGGCCGTACGCATAAAGTAGTGACGAGGTTCCTGAATTGGATTGGTGCCACTCGTCATATCGCGGACCAAGACATTTGGGAGTTCATGTTCAACTCAGATGATCCGAAGATCAAGTATGCATACGTACGCGACTACAAGAACGAGCTCATTTATGCCGGATACATACGAGCCTACTCTGAACGTCCCGACGTTCGCGAACTTGCCATGTATGAAGTTGAAGTTTTTACACAGAAGTCAGAAAAGATTTACGACACACCTTACATGTATTTAGCACGTGAAATATCCGAAGTTACCATCGAGTTTCCGGTAGGGAGCTAATTATGCCTAGCAAAGGTGGCCGGTCTGGCTCAAGAGTGACGCCGGGCAGAATATCGATCAACGAGGGCAAGACAGTCAAAGGTGGCGTTGTGACCACCGGGACCCTGCCAAATAAACCTAGCGCTCCACCGCCCAGTAAGACTCCTTCTTCCCCGAAGAAGTGACAACAAAAATGTTGACTGTACCGGTCCATGAACCCTGTGGGGACACTTACCTTTGTGTCCCCATACTCAAGCTGCGTCAGCCCGCGCAGCCTTCCCCCGCCGGAAGCGGCTGCGGATCGTCTTGCTGATAGTAGGCGCTGCCGTCGCACTCGATGATGACGGATTTGTAGTACCGGCCGTCCTGCGCGCTCGGGGCAGTGATGTCAGGGGCCTCCACGTTCTGCCAGCCGCCTATCGGCCCGGGTGATCCGCCTTCCCGGTAGCTGAACTCCAGATATTGCGTGACGCCGTCGTCGCCGTCGATGCGCTCCCCTTCCGTGAGCTGGAAGCTGATCTTCGGGTTGGCGACCAGCACTTCCACTTCGACGCGCAGCTTCGGCAAAATACCGCTCAGGTCGATCCATACCTTCCAGCCACGTGCTTCTTCGGGACAGATGATCAGTTCTTCACGCTTGTCCCCCGTCGGTTCCGCCGATCCTGCCATCTTCTTTCTCCCTTGCCTGGCTTGGACGCTACACCACCCGGCAAGGAGACGCGACCCCCCCGTCCGAATCAGTCTCTTGGGCCGGATTTCTGTCTGCCGCGGCTTGGGCCTCGGAGGCCCGCGGCGCGGCCCCGGCACCAGCGCCTTCATCCCGACGACTCCCCTTGCGGCCATCTTCACCAGACTGTATTATGCACACAATACAGTAGGAGGATTTTATGCCGCCGCTCGTTCTCGCCGCCGCGCTGGTGGCCGCCCAGCCCACCGTGTATCCGGCCCCGAACGTGCCCACCATCCCCGACCAGCCCGAGCTGACGCGCCAGATCGCCGCGCGCGACGCCGAGTTCTTCGCGCTCTTCTTCACCGGCCGCTGCGAGGTCGAGAGGTTCCGCGCCATGCTCGCCGACGACGTCGAATTCTATCACGACCGCGGCGGCTTCAACGTCCGCAGCGCCGAGGATTTCGTCGCCATCTTCCGCGAGAATTGCGCCCAGCGCGAGGATCCCCGCGCCTGGCGCTCGCGCCGCGTCCTGGTGCCGGAAAGCCTCCATGTCGATCCGGTCCCCGGCTGGGGCGCGATCGAGACCGGCGAGCACCTCTTCTACGAGCGCGAGGGCGTCGAGTGCGAGGAGCGCCTCGCCGGCCGCGCCCGCTTCGCGCAATTGTGGGTGCTGGGCGGCGACGGCCAATGGCGGATCTCGCGCGTCTTCAGCTACGCCCACGCCCCGGCCGGCGCCGAAGCCGCCGCCGCGACCCAGCGGCGATAGCGCTCAAATCCCGGCCGCCCCGCCGCCGGCGGCGGCGTCAGTGCACTTCCTGCACTTTCAGGACGACCTCCTCGCCATTCTCGTCCTGCACGCGCACCTCCTCATACTGGCCTTGCGTCGCTTCGAACTCCTCCTCGACCGCGACCCAGTCGCCGCCGGGGCCCGAGCCTTCGATGACGAGGTCGAGCAGCAGCGTCTCCGGGATGAATCCCTGCGGCACGCGCTTGCGAAGCTGGACGGTGCCCGAGCGGCGGTTCAGCCGATATTCGCCGCCGACGCGAAGCTTCCGCGGGTCCGATCCCCCCGGCATCAGGTCCAGTATCGCCGACCACTCCCGATAGGCTCCGCCTTCATTCTGCGCCTGGGCGCCGGCCGATTCCGATTGTTCGCTCATGCTCGTGCCTTTCCTGATCTGGTTGATGGATGCGGGTCAAGAACGGGCGAAGTTACGCCGGGGCAGGCATCCCAGTAAAGCGCCGCCCGAAACCCCGACGCACCTGCGCCTGCCAGTCGGCGCGGGGTGTTGGCCCCCCTCATCCTCCCGGGGAATAAAAGCTGTCCTACAGCTCACCTCATGGAATAAATGATTCGCTCCTTTGAAACCGAGGAGCAAAGCAAGTGGACCACAGCCTCCCCCCCGCCCCGCCGGGGCGACCCGTCCGCCGAGCCGCCGGCCCCCACTCCCGCCATCCCGTTCGCCCCGGTCCCGGTGCGGCCGCGGCGGGACGGATGGACCGTCGACAAGCAACGGCGGTTCATCGCAATCCTGGCCGAAAGCGGCATCGTCCGCCGCGCCGCGGCGGCGGTGGGGATGAGCGAGGAATCGGCGCACCGGCTGGCGCGCCGCCCCGATGCGGGGGCGTTTTGCGACGCCTGAGGACGCGGCGCTGAGGATGCGGCGCGGCCGGCGGCCGCGAAGCTCTACGAATATGCGCGAAACCGACTGACCTTTGCGACCTACGAGCGGTCGCATCCGACGTCTCGCGGACCTCCCCGCCGCGCGCGCCCTTAGCCCAGGCGCCGGGCGAACGCCCCGGTCTTCTCGAAAACGTCGTTCAGCGCTCGCTTGCCCTTGCCCCAATCGAAGATCTGGCCCTTGATCTCGGAGGCGCCGACCAGCTCGACCGTGGCGGCGCCCCGCTCGATGACGTCGAACTGCAAGGTTCCGCCCCTCGAAAAGACATCGCTCGGAAGGTCCGTTTCGATATAGGCGCCGGCGGCCGTGTCGAACGCGGCGGTGATCTCCCGCTCGAGGCTGGTCAGCGCGAATACGAGGCTGCGCACGGCGACCGGATAGGAGGCGGCAAGCTCGAGGCGTGCCGATTTGACGGTCTTGAGGCCGCGCCCGCTCCAGAATGCGTCGCCCGCGGACATGGCCATCTGCAACGCGCCGCCCGCCAGCCCCGTCAGCGGGCCCAACATCTTCGCCAGGTCCGCGTCCGACATGCCGGCATCGTGCGCCAGGCCTTCAAGCTCCTCGCGAGTCAGGATATCCCTGATTTTCGGGCGCCCGCCGGAGCTCTGTCCCTCGCTCACGCACGCACTCCCTGCTCGATGCTCGGACGTCGCTTCAGCCTAGTCTTTCCGGCGGCGATGACAAGCGAGGCGCCCCTTCGCATCGGCGCCAGCGCGTCGGTCGCCTCGGGGTCGGTGATGATTTCGTTGTGGCGGCAGGGGTCCCGATCCCCCCGTCCCCTCGCCCTGCCGGCGGCGCGTGCTTCCAGGCTCCTCCCGCCGGGTCAGCGCATCAGCCCGGCCGCTTTCAGTGCCTTTTCGATCGTCGCCTGGACTCCGTTCGCCGGCTCCGGCCGGGCGGCATTCCGCTGTCGCGGCACCGGGTCCGTCGCGTCGGCCCGCGGCACGCCCGCCGCGACCCGGACCGCCGGCAGCGGCGCGATGCCGAAAAAGGCGGCGATGTGACCCGTCGAGCTCAGCCCGACGTCGAGCATGTGCGCGCCCGCCTCGCCGAGCGCGTGCTCGCCGCTGCCGGAGTCGACCGGGACGCCGTGCGCCATGCCGGTGACCGAAACATGCTCGATCAGCGCCGTTCCGTCCGCCGCGGTCCAGACCCGCCGGGGATAGCCCGCCACCTCGTCGATCCGGTCCGGCGTCGATCCGACTCCGTGCAAGTCCGTCCATTGCCGCACGATCGCCTCGGCGTTGCTTGGCACGACCGTCCGGTCGGCACTGCCCTGCCAGACCTGGACGCGCGGCCACGGCCCCTTGTGCACGCTGGCGCGGCGGACGTGGCCGCCGAGTTCCGCCGCGGCGGCGCTCGCCCGCCCGCCCATGCACTCGAACGCCTCCGCGACTCCCGACGCGCAGCCATAGGCGACGCCGGCGATGATCGCCCCGGCCGCGAACAGGTCAGGATAAGTCGCAAGCATCGCCGCGGCCATCGCCCCGCCGGCGCTGAGTCCGGTCACGAAGATACGCCGCTCGTCGATCGCGTGCGCCTTCCCAACCGCTTCTACCATCGCCCGGATCGACGCCGCCTCGCCCCGCCCGCGCCGCCTGTCCTCGTCGAGGAACCAGTTGAAGCACAGCATCGGGTTGTTCGCCCGCTGCTGCTCCGGGAAGAGCAGGGCGAAGCCATGCCGGTCGGCGAGCTTCGACCACCCCGAGCCATGGTCGTAGACCGCCGCGTCCTGGGTGCAGCCATGAAGCACCACCACCAGCGGCGCCGGCGCCTTCAGCCCCTCGGGCACGTAATAGCGCCCGCGAAGGTTGCCCGGATTGGAATAGCCGCCGGCAAGGTCCTGCAAGCGGTCGACGGTCGCCGCCGCCGGAGCGAAAGCACCGGCGCCCATTCGAGTGCGCCGGATTCGGTGTCTGGGTCTGATGACGGGCATGATCGGTCCTCCCCCTCGGCGCGGCCGAAAAGCGGCGGCACCGAGAGGCTGAACGCCTTCCTGTCCGTTTTGTTGCAGTGCAGCAAGCCTGTCCGCCGGGCGGGCGGTTCCGCCCGGACCCGCCGGCTAGGCCGGCCTGCCCTGCGCGTCGGTCTTGTAGGACTGGGTCCGGAACTTGTTGAGGAAAGCGGTGAACTCGCCGGCCGAATTCTCGACGATCGTCCCGCCGTCCTGCCAGATCGCATTTTCGACCGCGAAGGCGGATCCGATCGGGTCGCCCTGGTTCTGGTGGATGTTGTGGACGCCGAGGCCGGTGTGGAACGGCTCGCCGAACACGTAGCAGCGCACGGCCGAAGCGAGCACCGTTTCCAGGTCGGTCAGGGCATCGATGCCGAGCCCCTTTTTCCACGGCGGGTTCCACCGGATCAGGTTGAGGAACCAGTCGAGGCAGCTGTCGTGCCGCACGAACCGGATGCCGAGCGGCGGATGGAGGACCGGGGAGCGGATGTAGTCGAGGGCGCCGGAGCCGGCGTTGGAGACCAGGGCATGCCAGCCGTTGCCGAGCTGCCGCAACGCCTGCATGTCCGCCGACCGCAGCTTCACCACCCGCCATTCGACGCCGTTGGGCATGTCCTTCGGGTCGACGTCGATCGCGCAGCGATAATTGCCTTGTGGCGTACCGACAATCAAATTGCCGTGGTAGAAGCGGCCGAAATTGTCGGGATTGTCGCGGAAATAATTGACCTTCGGTCCGATCACCAGGCCGTAGCCGTCATTGAGAGGCATGATCCCTCCTCGGCTACCGGTCGGTCCGCACAATGGCGACTTGCGTTCTTGGCGAGACGATCTTCAGCCCGTGCGCGCCGGATGCACGGATTCGAGCCCCGGCACCGATCGTTTCTACGGCAACCGGAGCGGCCGATCAATCGCGGCGATCAGGACGTCCTTCGCTGCGGAAGGCCGCCGCGCCGCGCCGCCTCAGAAAGGCAGCCAGCGATTGCGTTCGGAAAAGCGCATGTAGCCGGCATTGACCCCGAGCCGCATGCCGACTCCGAGCCGGATCGGGATCAGAACGACGTCGCCGCGGCGCAGATACTGGGCGGTGAAGCCTCCGACGAAATAGGCATTCCCCTCGGCGCCCGGGAAGCGGCGGAACAGCCGCTCGCTATCGTGGAGATTGTAGACCAGCACGAACACCTTGTTGGCGTCGCCGCCGAAGTCGAAGCCGAGCGAGGGGCCCCGCCAGTAGACCGGGCGGTCGCCCTCGATCTGGTGATGGAGCGTCCCCGAGCCGTAGCGAAGGCCGACGACGAAGGCGCCGCTCGCCTCCTGGCCGGTAATGTAGGCGCTCGGCTCGCCCTGGTCGCGAAGGATGTTCTCGAGGATTCCGCCCAGGCCGGCGGCGCCGCGGCCGAACACCCCCTCGGCGGCGCTGAACACGTCGTCGCGCGGGACGGTCGAGGCTGCCTGGGCCCTCGCGGCCGCCGTCGCCGGCGCCGCCTCCCCGGCGGCCGCAGCGGGGGCGGCCGCTTCGATCTCGGGCTGCGCCTCGGCGGGCGTCCATTCGCTGGTCGGCGCTGCTTCCTCGTTCCAGGTGTCGGGCGCGGTTTCGGTCGCGCCTGGGGAAGTGTCCGCGCCCCAGTCGCCGCTCTGGCTCGGGTCGACGGTCTGGACCTGGGCGAGCGCCGGCGTCCCCGCCAGCAGGGCCGCTGCGGCGGCCAGATTCTTCAGCGATTTCAGCATGGCACTTCCCCCAAACGCTCCTGCGACAAGAGTAACGCCCCTTTTTCGCGGCGATCAACGAACCGGCGGCGAGACGAGTCGATCTCGCGCCGGAACGAGTCCGGCCCGTGCGGTTGAACCTTTGGAATCGCCCCTATATAGGCCTGACGCTTGGGGCCTCTCAGGAGACGTGGGTGAGTGGCTGAAACCAGCGGTTTGCTAAACCGCCGTAGGGGGATTACTCCTACCGAGGGTTCGAATCCCTCCGTCTCCGCCACCCTGCTTCGCTCGGAGAGCTTCGCGGGGCAGGTCGTTTCGAAGCAGCACATCGCGATCTTTGCCTGGCCAGCCGGTTGGAGCAGGGTGTCCTGCGAACCTTCAGCGAAGGATGGCGATCGTTGCCGTCCGTCTATCTGATCCGGAACGTCAGCGACTCTGCGGCGCGTTACGTCGACCGTACCCGCGATCGTCGTGCTCGGATGAAGCAGCACAATGGCGGCGCATCCGCGCACACTTCCAGAAACGCGCCCTGGCAGCTCCAGACTTACGTCGCCTTTTCGCAGAAGCACAAAACCGTAGCCTTCGAACGATATCGGAAGTCCGGTTCGGGACAGGCCTTCGCCAGCGGTCATTTGTGGTGACGGGGTAACGCGCATCGTCAGCGGCCTCGTTTGCGGACTGAACGGCTCGGATGCTGGGCCCGCGGTTCATCCGCGACAATAGCGGGAAAGTACGGGAGGGGATCGCCGCAAAAGCCGTGGCGCTCGACCCGCGCGAACGGTCGGATTCGGGATCGGCAAATCTGAGCCGACTTGGCCGAGAACGGGCCGGAGTCGACGCCCGCTCCGGCTCGTCCTCAACGTTCGGTGGGAGGAGCCCGGCGCCTGACTCCTGCACCCCAGCCGCAAGTGGGGACTTAAGACATCATCCTCGATCGCTCGAACGAGCGGCGATCATGCTTTTCGCTGCGGCCGTTTGCGCAGGATCGGGTTCGGCCCGGGCTCGAGCGCGAAATCGGAGCGCCGGGCTAGGAACTCGTTCACTGCCTCGCGGCAGCCCCCATAATCATGATAATCGTCGATCAGCACGGCGCCGCCGGGGCTGAGCCGATCGGCGACCTCGTCGAGGCAGAAGCGCACCGGGTCGTACCAGTCGCAATCGACGTGGGCGAAGGCCACGGTGCGGATGTCGAGCTTCGGCCAAGTCTCTTCGAACAGCCCCTTGTGAAGCTGGACGGCGCCGCCGTTCACCGGCACGCCGTAGCGCGCGAAGCTCGCCTTGACCTCCTCGAACAGGTTCTCGCGATAGCCGTAATATTCGTCGCCCGCGATGCCCTTGGAGCGACCGGACGCGATGGTTTCGTATCGCGCTTTCGAGCGTTCGTCGTCCTTGTCGGAGGTCGGGGGCGGGATCATGTCGAACACGTCGAAGCCGTGGAAGCGCCGCCCTTCGTCGGCATGCCCGGCGATGAGGATGGCGGAGCCGCCGAGCGCGACGCCAAACTCCAGCAGGTCGCCCGGAACATCGTTGCGCCGGACGCGGCCCAGCTCGGCCTCGAGCCTGCGCATCTTGGCCGGGGCCAGATAGGTCAGCCGGTCGCGCAGCACGGCGCGTGCGGTGCGGCTGAGGCCGCGCAGGCGAAGCCGCCGGCTCAGTTCCGAAAATATCCGCATGGCGCGCTGCTAGCAGCCGCCCCCCGTGATGTTAAGTGTCAGGGAAGCCTGTGATCCCGACCCGAGCTCGGCGTCGCGAAACTTCGCCCAAAGCGCGCGTTCCAGCGCGCGGCCGGAAAGGCGGAGAGGTTTCGACACACCGGTGTGCCGCTCCACGAGCGAGAGGATCGCCTCCATGCGCGTGGCGAGACGAACATCGAGCCGGCGAGCATCCAGCAGCTTTTTGCATTCCCGGCGGTGGAAGGTGCGGCTGTGGAGTGGCGCTTGCGAATATCGCGGATCCCACGCGCCGGTCTCCGCCCCCGTCCTTCGCTCGGGTGAGCCTGGCAGGGCAGGCCGTTTCAAAGGGGAAGCAACGACGTCTTTGCCTGGCCACCGCCGGCGGTCGTTTGTGGTGACGGGTGACGCGCATTGGCAGCGGCCTCGTCGCGGGCTAACCGCCTCCAATGCTCAGCCTGCAGTTCATCCGCGACAACAGTGGGAAAGTACGGGAGGCCATTGCCGCAAAAGCCGTAACGCTGGACCTCGACGCCTTGCTCGCCCTCGACGGCGGGGTGCGCGAGCTGAAAACGCGGGTCGACGAACTCCGCCGCCAGCGCAACGAGATCAGCAACGGGTTCAAGAACGCGTTGCCGGAGGAGCGGCCCGCGCTCGGCCAGCGGGCGAAGGCGATCGCCGCCGAGATCGCGGAAATCGAGACGGGCCTGGCCGGTAAGCAGGCGGCGCTCGACGCGCTGCTACTGAGGGTTCCCAACATCCCGTGGGAGGGGGCCCCGATCGGTCCCGACGAGAGCGCCAACACAGTCGTCCGCCAGGAGGGCGAGCCGCCTCGTTTCGATTTCGAGCCTCGCGACCACGTCGCGCTCGCCGAGATTAACGACTGGATCGACCTTTCCCGCATCACCCAGGTTTCGGGATCGCGCATGTATGCGCTCAAAGGGCGGCTTGCGCTGCTCGAGCAGGCGCTGATGCTGTGGGTGACCCAGCGGCTCGCCGGCGACGGCTTCACGCCGATCACCGTGCCGGCGCTGGTGCGCGGCCAGGCTTTCTTCCAGCAGGGCCATTTCCCCGGCCACGAGGAAGAGACGTATGAAGTGCCGAAGGACGAATTGTGGCTCGCCGGAACCGCCGAGATCGCCCTCACCAGCCTCCATTCCGCCGAGATTTTGGAGCCGCAGCAGCTTCCCATCCTCTATGCCGGCTATTCGCCCTGCTTCCGCCGCGAGGCGGGCAGCGCCGGGCGGGACGTGCGCGGCCTCCTTCGCGTCCACCAATTCTACAAGGTCGAGCAATATGTCATCTGCGCCGACGACCCGGAGGAATCGGCGCGCTGGCACCAGCGGCTGCTCGCCAACGCCGAGGGCGTGCTTCGGGACCTGGAGTTACCCTATCAAGTGGTCGAGACCTCGACCGGTGACATGGGCCTCGGCAAGTATCGGATGAACGACCTCGAAAGCTGGGTACCTTCGCTGGGCAAATATCGCGAGACGCACAGCTGCTCGACCTTGCACGACTGGCAGGCGCGGCGGGCGAACCTTCGCTGGCGCGACGAGGAGCGCAAGGTCCGTTTCTGCCACACGCTCAACAACACGGCGATCGCCTCCCCGCGGATCCTCGTGCCGCTGCTCGAGAACCATCAGACCGAGGACGGGCGCGTCCGGCTGCCGGGGGCGCTGCGCGAGCTGATGGGGGGCGAATATCTCTAGGCGGGACCCGAAGCGGCCCCCGCGGATCGGCAAGCTGCTGCGCGAGGGGCCGGCGCTGGCGAGGCTGATCCTTTCGCAGCTCCGGCGCGCTCCCAAGTGGGTGCCGACTACGCCGAGGGCTCGGCCGATCCTCGTGATCCCCGGATTCCTCGCCAATGATGCCTCGACCTCGTTCCTGCGCCGCACGCTGGATGCGGCGGGGCATCGCGCCTTCGGCTGGAGTTTCGGCATGAATCGCGGCGCTCGCCGCGACACGCTCACGAAGCTTGGGACGCGGCTCGATGAGGTCGTCGCGGAGACGGGCAAGCCGGTCACCCTGATCGGCTGGAGCCTCGGGGGCCTCTATGCGCGCGAGCTCGCCCGCCACCGCAGGGAACACATCGACCTCGTCGTGACCCTCGGGACACCGTTCGCCGTCGACCTCCACGCCAACAATGCCTGGCGGCTCTACGAGCTGGTCAACGGCCATAAGGTCGACAACCCGCCAATACCGATCGAGCTCGACCACAAGCCGCCGGTGCGGACCATCGCCTTATGGTCCGCGCGGGACGGCATCGTCGCGCCGGCGTCCGCGCGCGGGTCGGAACAGGGGTCCGACGAGCGCATCGAGGTCGACTGCACCCACATGGAATTCGTCAGCGACAGGCGCGCGCTGCGGGCGATTCTCGAAGTGCTCGCGCGCTAGCGAAGGAACGGCGCCGCTACTTCCGGCGGCACGCGGATCGGGCGGCCGCTGGCCTTTTCGACGATTGCCCAGGTCGTCTTCGCCCGCACCCGCACCTTGCCGTCGTCGCCGGTGAATTCCATGTGCCGGTCGAAGCGCGCCCCCCGCGGCGGATCGGGCACCCAGGTCCGCGCGGTGACGGTCTCGCCAGGGCCGAGGGCGCGCAGATAATCGATCTCGTGGCGGATCACGACCCAGATATAGGCGGCCTGATGTTCGGGCGCCGCGACCTTTTCCCAATGGGCCGTCGCCATGTCCTGGATCCAGCGCACCCAGGCTGCATTGTTGACGTGGCCGAGCTCATCGATGTCCGCGGCCGAGGCGGTGATCCGTTTCTCGAACGGCGTCACTGCGCTCCCATCTGGGTCAGGATGAAGGCATAGGCCTCCGCCACTTCGCGAAGCCGCGTCCATCGCCCGGACTGCCCGCCATGGCCGGCGCCCATGTTGATCTTCAGGAGCAGGAGATTGTCGTCGGTCTTGGTCGCGCGCAGCCGGGCCGCCCATTTGGCCGGCTCCCAATAAGTGACGCGCGGATCGTTGAGGCCGCCGGTGATCAGCATCGGCGGGTAATCCTGCGCCCTGACGTTGTCATAGGGGCTGTAGCTGCGCAGATATTCGAAGGCGGCGCGGTCGGTGATCGGATTGCCCCATTCGTTCCACTCGCCGGGCGTCAGCGGCAGCGTGTCGTCGAGCATCGTGTTGAGCACGTCGACGAACGGGACATCGGCCACGACCGCCCCCCACAGCTCGGGATCCGAATTGACCACGGCGCCCATCAACTCGCCGCCGGCCGACCCGCCCTGGATGGCGATATTGCCGGCCCGCGTATAATTTTGCGCGATGAGCCCGCGCGCCGCGTCCACGAAATCGTTGAAGGTGTTGGTCCGACGGTCGAGCTTGCCCTGGAGATACCAGTCGTAGCCGAGGTCGTCGCCGCCGCGAATGTGGGCGATTGCGAACGCGTAGCCGCGGTCGATCAGGCTGAAGCGGTTGGTGTTGAAGGCCGGCGGCGTAGCATAGCCATAGGCACCATAGGCATAGAGGAAGAGCCGGCCCTGGCCGTTCCTCTGAAAGTCGCGCCGGTAGATGATCGAGACCGGAACCTGGCGACCGTCGCGCGTCGGCAGCATCAGCCGCTCCGTGACATATCGGCTCGGATCATATCCTGACGGAATCTGCTGGACCTTGCGCGTCTCGAGCCGATCCTCGTCGGGATGATAGTCGTACACCGTCGGCGGGGTGATCAGCGAGCTGTAGCTGAGGCGATAAGCCTCGGGATCATATTCCGGATTCTCGCCGAGGCCGACCGTATAGGTCGCCTCGCGGAATGGGATCCGCTCCTCGGCGCCGTCATAGCTGCGCAGCCTTATCTGATCGAGGCCGTTGACCCGCTCGGTGATCGCGAGATGGTCGCGAAAAGCGGTGATGCCGCGCAGATAGACCTGGTCGGACCCGGCGATGACGGTCCGCCACTTGCCCGGCCGCTCCGGCGCCGCTTCGGCAAGCCGGAAATTGACATGCTCGTCATTGGTGAGGACCCACAGCTTGCCGTGGCTGGCGTCGATCGAATATTGGATGTTCGGCCGCCGCCGGGCGATCAGCACCGGCTCGGCGAGCGGGTTGTCGGCCGGCAGCAGCCGGATCTCGTTGGAGATGTTCTCGCCGGTGTTGATCAGGATGAAGCGCCGGTCCTGGGTTCTTCCGACGCTGACGGTGAAGGCAACATTCTCCGTCTCCTCGTAGAGCGTCCGGTCGTTCGCCACCGGTTCGCCGAGCCGGTGCAGCCGCGCCCGATAGCTGCGCCAATTGTCGTTCACTTCGGTGAAGACGATGCCGCGGCTGTCGGCGGTCCAGACCGGCTGTCCGATGCCCACTTCGGTCACCGTCTCGACGTCGCGTCCGGTGGAAAGGTCGCGGATGCGCAGGTGGAAGCGCTCCGAGCCGTTATCGTCCACCAACGTGGCGAGATAGCGCCCGTCCGGGCTCACCTCCATCGCGCCCAGCCGGAAATATTCCTTCCCCTGCGCCTCGGCGGGCTCGTCGAAGATCACCTGCTGGCCGCTCGCTTGTCCCGAGCCCGAAGAAGGGCCCGCGGCCGGGCGGCGGTACCAGGTGCGGTATTGCGCGCCGGGCTGGAACTGCCACCAGTACAGCCAGGCGCCGTCGCGGACCGGCACCGAGCTGTCGTCCTCCTGAATGCGCCCGCGCATCTCCTGGAACAGGGTCTCGATCAGCGGCTGGTGCGGCCGCATCGCCGCTTCGAAATAAGAATTTTCGGCGCGCAGGTAGGAGAGCACGTCCTCGTCGTCGACGGTCGGATAGGATTGGTCCTTCAGCCAGTGATAGGGATCCTCGACGCGGATGCCGTGACGTTCGAAGGCGTGCGGTCGCTGCGCCGCGCGCGGCGGGGCGGGGAGTTCGGCGGTACGGGTCATCGTTCCTCTTTGCTGTTGGCCCTGTGCGGCCAGCGGAGCGGCGATCAGGAGCAGGCAGGCGGCGATCAGGCGCATCGTCATTCCCCACGCGGCGCAAAGGCTGGCGCGGCGCGCCTCACCTGGACTAAGGCCACGGCGATAAAGGCCAACCGGGAAAAAGCCAATGTCATCCTATGCGGACCGTCTCGCCGCCCTTCGCGAGCAGCTGAAAGCCGACCACCTCGACGGCTTCGTGGTGCCGCTCACCGACGAGCATATGAGCGAATATGTCGGAACCTACGCCCAGCGCCTCGCCTGGCTGACCGGCTTCCAGGGCTCGGCCGGATCGGCGGTCGTGCTGCCCGCGGAAGCTGCTATCTTCGTCGACGGCCGCTATACGCTCCAGGTCCGATCCCAGGTGGATGGCGAACATTGGAGCTACCAGTCGGTACCCGAGACCAGCGTGTCGGACTGGCTGAAGGCGCATGCCTCCGAAGGGGCGCGGATCGGCTACGATCCTTGGCTCCACACGCGCGACTGGGTGAAGCGGGCGCGCGAGGCGCTCGCGGCGAAGGGCGCGGAGCTGGTCGCCGTGCCGCGCAACCCGATCGACGCCGTCTGGGCCGACAAGCCGGAGCCGTCGCGCGCGCGCCTCATCGTCCACCCGGACCGCCATGCCGGCAAATCGTCGGCCGCCAAGCGCCAGGAAATGGCGGACTGGCTGAAGGAGCAGAAGGCCGACGCCGCCGTGCTCGCCGCGCTCGATTCGATCGCCTGGACCTTCAACGTGCGCGGCCAGGACGTCGAGCATACCCCCGTCGCCCTCTCTTTCGCCGTGGTGCATGACGACGGCACCGCCGACCTGTTCGTCGCCTCGGAAAAGATCGGCGACGATGTGCGCCAGCATCTCGGCAACGGCGTTCGCCTGCACGAGCGGCACGAATTCGAGCCCTGGCTGCGCACCCTCGGCGGCAAGAGCGTCGCGGTCGATCCGGAGCGGTCGGTCGCCGCCATCTTCGAGGCGCTCGAGCAGGCCGGCGCAACGATCGTGGCCAAGCGCGACCCGTCGGTCCTTCCCAAGGCGCTGAAGAACGCGGTCGAGATTGCCGGCCACAAAGCGGCGCAGGCGTGCGACGGCGCCGCACTGGTGCGCTTTCTCCACTGGCTGTCGATCGAGGCGCCGAAGGGCGGCATCGACGAGCTGACGGCCGCGGCGAAGCTGCACCAGTTCCGCCAGGCCGGCGGCGATCTCAGGGACCTGAGCTTCGACACCATTTCGGGCGCGGGCCCGAACGGCGCCATCGTCCATTACCGCGTCAACGAGGAGACCAATCGTCCGCTCGAGATGGACTCGCTCTATCTCGTCGACAGCGGCGGCCAGTATCCGGGCGGGACCACAGACGTTACCCGCACCGTGGCTATCGGCACGCCCACCACCGAAATGCGCGACCGCTTCACCCGTGTCCTCAAGGGCCACATCGCCGTCGCGCGCGCGCTTTTCCCCGCCGGCACGCGCGGCTCGCAGCTCGACAGCTTCGCTCGCCAATATCTGTGGCAGGCCGGGCTCGATTACGCTCACGGCACCGGCCACGGCGTCGGCAGCTTTCTCGCCGTCCATGAAGGGCCGCAGCGCATCTCGCCGGCCGGCAGCAGCCAGCCCGGCGGGGACGAGCCGCTCAAGGCCGGCATGATCCTCTCGAACGAGCCCGGCTATTACAAGACGGGCGAATACGGCATCCGTGTCGAGAATCTGGTGCTGGTGGTCGAGCGCGAAATCGAAGGGGCGGAAAAGGACGTGCTCGGCTTCGAGACGCTGACCTTCGCGCCGATCGACCGGACCCTGATCGACGCGGGGCTGCTGAGCCCGGAGGAGCGGGAGTGGCTCGACAGCTACCACGCTCGCGTCGTCGAGGTAGTGGGGCCGCTGCTGGAAGGCGCGGCGCTCCGATGGCTCGAGGAGCAATGCGCACCGCTATGACGACCGAACGCCCCTTCCTCCCGCACAAGGCGTGGATCGAGCCTTAGTCGCGACCAGGTAAGTCCGGATCCCCGGTTGCGCGGGCACGACTCGGTTCGCGCCCTTGCGCCTGCTCGCGAGCCTGCGCCTTCCGCCGCCTCAGATTCTCCCGCAACGCCTCGGCGAGGCGTTTTTCGCGCGCGTCGTCCTTCCGTGCCATCGCCACGGGGCTATGCACCAAGCCGGCGTGCGGCAACCCGCCTTGACACCATATCGGCGCGGCGGCCATAGCGCCGCTTTCCGAAAAAGTGCTGCCGTAGCTCAGTGGTAGAGCGCATCCTTGGTAAGGCTGAGGTCGTGAGTTCAATCCTCACCGGCAGCACCATTTTCGCGGTCGCCGGGCTGCCGGCGCGGCGCCTTCAGCCGCTGGCCAGCTGGCATTCTTCCTGACGGAGCTTCTGGGCGGCGCGATTGGCGAACAGCATGGCGAGCTCGCGATGACGTTCGCGCGCTTCGGGCGTGATCGCACGGGCGGCGCGGCGCTGCTCCTCGGCTGCACGGCGCGAATAATAGCGGTGGTCCGATTCCATCCCGTCGCCTCCCCTCGACTCGGGCTGCTTAACACAGGCTAGGGAAAACTCCGAATCGGATCGGCTTCGAAAGGCGGCGGGCCGTCTCAGCGATGGCGGCCGCGGGCGACGATCATGTCGAGCACCGCGGGATGGAGCGGCCGGACGAAGGCGCAGCCGACATAATGGCCGTGCGACCACATCACCCGGGCATGACTCGCCTCGAGGCCCGGAAGGCGAAGCCAGACGTCGGTACCGGGATAGAGCTCCAGGTGCGTCGCCGCCTTGAAGCCGTCGGTCGACAGATCCATGATCTGGACCGACACGCCCGACGCGCCGCGCTGCCGCAGGCCGGCGCCGAGATCGACCGGCACCCGTTCGCTGCGGCGGCCCTTGCGCGCCGGCGCCTGAAAGCGACCATCGGTGGAAAGCTCGCCGTCCAGCGGCGCGGTACCGCCGTCGTCGCGGGTGGACCAGCTCGGGGTGAAGCCATCCATGGCGCTGACCTCAGGCGCCGCTTCCCGGAACCGTGAGCCCGACCGTGACGCCCCACGCTTCGGCGAGCTTGCGCTCTTGCTCCGACATGGATTCGTTGAGGCCGGGACGGCGGAAGCGCTCGAACGAGGAGGAGCCGCTGGTCTTCTTGAGCTGCACCAGCACTTCCTGCTCGTCGATCATATAATGGAATTCGAGTCCCACGCGGCCTGCCGCGCTCCAGGCGACGCGGGCGGGCACGATCGTGCTGCCGCGGATGAACGTGACCTCGCTGCCGACAGGCGGCTGGGTGGCGCATTCGACCAGCGCGCCCTTGCGCGAAAGGTCGCGCAGCCTTGCGTCGAGCTCGCCGAACGGCGTCTTCAGCTTCGCCGCCAGCAGGACGCGCGCGCGCCTGGTCGTGCGCTTGCCCTGGATGCCGGTATTCACGAAATTGTCCGCGCCCATTCCTGGTCCCTCGTCTCTCCGAAGGAGAAGTACACGCGGAGCCCAAAATTTTGGTAAACGCGGCGTGCGAAAAGTGCAGCTTCGGCGGGGGCGCGACGTCGGCGTTGACGCGCCCGGGCGCAGCTTTCATGGCCGCCCGCGATGCGCTTTTTTTCTGACAATGCCGCCGCCGCCTGCCCCGAGGCAATGGCCGCGATCGCGGCGGCGAACCGCCTCGACACCGCTTATGACGGCGATGCCTGGAGCCGGCGGCTCGACGGGGCCTTTTCGGACCTGTTCGAGCGCGAGGTGAGGGCGCTTTGGGTTGCCACCGGCACGGCCGCGAACAGCCTCGCGCTCGCTGCTTTGTGCCCGCCGCACGGCTCGATCCTCTGCCACGCCGACGCCCACATCCAGAACGACGAATGCGGGGCGCCCGAATTCTACACCCACGGCGCCAAGCTCCTGCTCGCCGAAGGCGAGGGCGCGAAGCTGACCCCCGCCGCAATCGAGGCCGCCCTCGATACCGTGCGCAGCGACGTGCACCAGGTGCAGCCGGCGGCGCTTTCGATCACCAACGCCACCGAATATGGCCTCGTCTATTCCCCTCCCGAGACCGCGGCGCTCGGCGAGCTGAGCCGCGCGCGCGGGCTAGCCTTCCATGTCGATGGCGCCCGCTTCGCCAATGCCGTCGTCAGCCTCGGCTGCGCACCGGCCGACCTCAGCTGGCGCGCCGGCGTCGACGCGCTGAGCTTCGGCTTTACCAAGAATGGCGGCGTCTGCGCGGAAGTGCTGGTCTTCTTCCGCCCCGAACTGGCCGAGGCCACTTTCTACCGCCGCAAGCGCGCCGGGCATTTGCTGTCCAAGGGTCGTTATCTCGCCGCGCAGGTGCTGGCGATGCTGGAAGGGGACGTGTGGCTGCGCAACGCCCGCGCCGCAAACGCCGCCGCGGCGCGGCTTGCGGAAGCGGCGGGGAGCGAGCGGCTGGTGCTTCCGGTCGAGGCGAACGAGATGTTCGTCCGGGTGACGGCCGAGGAAGCGGCGGCGCTGCGCGCGCAGGGCTTCGACTTTTACGATTGGGGACCGGGCGAAGCGCGGCTGGTCACAAGCTGGGACAGCGACCCCGCCCATGTCGACGCGCTGGCCGCTGCGATCCGCGCGCTGTGACCGACGCCGCGGCCGGCTTCCGCGACGGCAGGCTCTTTTTCCCCTTCCTCCTGATCACCCTGATCTGGAGCTCGACCTGGATCGTCATCAAGGACCAGCTGGGCATCGTGCCGCCGGTCTGGTCGGTCAGCTACCGCTTTGTCATCGCCGGGCTGGTGATGCTCGCCATCGCCCGCTTCGGCGGCGCCAGGCTGGCCCTGGGACGCGGCGGCCACGCGCTCGCGCTGGTCCTCGGACTGCTTCAGTTCGTCATTAACTATAATTGCGTCTATTTCGCCGAGCTTTACATCACCTCCGGACTCGCCGCCGTCGTATTTGCGCTGCTGGTGGTGCCCAATGCCTTGCTCGCGCGGCTCTGCTTCGGCGCGCGCGTCACGGCCCGGTTCGCGCTCGGCTCGGCGGTGGCTATGGCCGGGGTGGCGCTGCTCTTTCTCCAGGAGATGCGCCACACTTCGGGCACGACCCAGGCGGTGCTGACCGGTCTGGTTTTCACGCTCGTCGCGGTCCTTGCCGCGTCGGCGGCGAACGTCATGCAGCTCGCGGAAGGCGTGAAGACGCGCTCGATCGCGGCGATGCTCGGCTGGGCGATGCTCTACGGCGCGGCGGCCGACGCGGCGATCGCCTGGGCGATGGCCGGGCCGCCGGTGTTCGACGCCCGGCCGAGCTACTGGATCGGCCTTCTCTACCTCAGCGTCGTCGCCTCCTCGCTCGCTTTCTGGCTCTATTACCGGATCATCCGCCAGATCGGCCCCGCCAAGGCGGCCTATTCGAGCGTGCTGATCCCGATCGTGGCGATGGCGCTTTCGACCGCCTTCGAAGGCTATCGCTGGTCGGCGCTGGCGGCCGGCGGCGGCGTGCTCGGCATTGCCGGCCTGCTCATCGCCCTTCGCGCCGGAAGGGCGCCCGCCCCCGCCGCGGCGCCAGAATGAAACAGGCCCGCGGGGTGAGCCGCGGGCCTGAAATACCGGTAGACCGGAACCTGGCTTAGCGGACGGCGCCGCGACGGAACAGGTTGACGATCGCCAGCAGGATGACCGCGCCAAGGAACGCCGCGATCAGCGTGCCGCCGTCGAGTGGGCTGTTGATAATGCTCCCGTCGGCGCCGAAGAAGCCGCCCAGAAGGAAGCTGCCGAGCAGCGAACCGACGATACCCACGACGATATTCAAGAGGATGCCCTGCTGCGCATCCGTCCGCATGACGATGCTCGCAAGCCAGCCGATGATGCCCCCGATGATCAAAGCAAGAATGAGACCCATGGCTATTACTCCTACATGGCTCCGTCGGCCATGTGGGCCGCGGATCATGGAAAAGACGCATGGGCGCTCCGGAGGGTTCCTCGTTTCGCCGCAGAAGCGAAAATCAGGCCC
Source organism: Allosphingosinicella sp. (assembly GCA_036386375.1). Classification (GTDB taxonomy): domain Bacteria; phylum Pseudomonadota; class Alphaproteobacteria; order Sphingomonadales; family Sphingomonadaceae; genus Allosphingosinicella. The sequence goes on from DASVVV010000003.1 coordinate 22,690, forward strand.
GGTTCGGAAATTCAGCCGCGGGTGTAGGCGAGCCGACCCTTGGGCTCCGGCGGCGGCGCATCCGACGCCTTCAGGTACAGGTGGCAGATCAGTAGCAGCAGCGCGGCCGAATAGCACAGGTTGTGCCAGCCGTGGGCGTAGAGCAGGCTGACTGGGAGCATCGCCACCAGGGCGAGGCGGAAGATCCATTCGCGAACGCGCGCGGTGCGAGTGCCGACCGAGGAGGCGGCCTGACGGCAGGCCACGCGACGCACGGCGTCCATGATCAGAAGCCAGAACAGGGCGCGCAGCATCGTCGCGAAGATCCCGTCATAGGGCCCCTTGCCGGCAATCTCGAGCGCGACGGCGGCCACGTAGAAGACGATGCTGCCATTCAGGCATTCAAATGACGCGCGCCATTGGCCGATGCCCAGCCGGTGCTGAAGCCAGCCGGTCGCCGGCGAGGCGATCCTTTCGATCAATAGGTCGTCGATTCTGCCCATCCCCACGCCTGATTATCACCATGAACTGGTTGAGGAAGCCTGAAAATATCCGCTCGCCGCAGGAATCGCACCGGCTGTTGCGCCGAGGCAATAGCGTCCTTCGTCGCTGCCAGGGTCGGTTCGCCCGCGAAAAGGTGCGCAAATCCGGACGGCTTGCATGGACCCGCAATTGCCTGGGGTGATCGGCGCGCCTAGACCGAGGCGATGCCAGACGTCCGCACCGCCCCGGCCGCACCGCCCGCCGTGATCCGCCGCGAGGATTATCGGCCGCCCGAGTGGCTGGTGCCGGAAATCTCGCTCGAATTCGCGCTGGACCCGGAACGGACCATGGTCCGAACGACGCTGCTCGTGGCGCGCAACGGTGATCACAACGCGCCGCTGCGGCTGAATGCGCAGCGCTTCGGGCTGCGGCGGGTGAGCGTCGACGGCTGCGCGGTCGACTATAGCTTCGACGACGAGGTGCTGAGCGTCCCGGTCGACGGCGCGTCGGCCGAGGTCGAGACCGAGGTCGAGTTCTCGCCGCGCGCCAACACCCAGCTGATGGGGCTTTACGAATCAGGCGGCATCCTTTGCACGCAATGCGAGGCCGAAGGGTTCAGGCGGATCACGCCGTTCCCCGACCGGCCCGACGTGCTGAGCCGCTATCGCGTGAAGATGGTCGCCGACAAGGCCCGCTACCCGGTGCTGCTGTCGAACGGCGACCCCGTCGGAGGCGGCGACCTGGACGGCGGCCGGCACTGGGCCGAGTGGCGCGACCCGTTCCCGAAGCCCTGCTACCTGTTCGCCCTGGTGGCCGGCGACCTGGTCGCGAACCGCGACAATTTCGTCACCCGCTCCGGGCGAGAAGTGGCGCTCGGCATCTGGGTGCGCGAGGCGGACCTCGCCAAGACCGAGCACGCCATGGCGTCGCTGAAGGCGGCGATGAAGTGGGACGAGGAGGTGTTCGGAAGGGAATATGATCTTGCCGCCTTCAACATCGTCGCCGTCGAGGATTTCAACTTCGGGGCAATGGAAAACAAGGGGCTCAACATCTTCAACTCGCGCTACATCCTGGCCGACCCCGATACCGCGACCGATCAGGATTACGACGCGATCGCGGGCGTCGTCGCGCACGAATATTTCCACAATTGGTCCGGCAACCGAGTCACCTGCCGCGACTGGTTCCAGCTGTCGCTGAAGGAAGGCTTCACCGTCTTTCGCGACCAGCAATTCTCGGCCGACATGGGCAGCGCTGCCGTCAAGCGGATCGAGGACGTGAGGATGCTGCGCGCGGCGCAATTCCCCGAGGACGCCGGGCCGCTCGCCCACCCCGTACGCCCCAATTCCTATATCGAGATCTCGAACTTCTACACGGCGACGGTCTACAACAAGGGCGCCGAGCTGATCCGGATGATGCACACGATCCTCGGCTCCGACAAATTTCGTGCCGGCTGCGACCTCTATTTCGACCGCCACGACGGCCAAGCCGTCACCTGCGAGGATTTCGTCCGCGCGATGGAGGATGCGAGCGGCGCCGACTTGTCGCGCTTCCGCCTCTGGTACAGCCAGGCCGGGACCCCGCGCGTGCGCGCCACGATCCACTCCAGCGGCGGCAAGGTCGCCGTGCGACTGGAGCAGGAAGTGCCGGCGACACCGGGGCAGCCGGACAAGAAGCCGATGCCGATCCCGCTCCAGCTGGCTCTGTTCGACGAGGCCAGCGGCGAAGCGGTCGATGAGCGGCTGATCGTGCTCAACTCGGCGGACGATGAAATCGTCATCGACGCTTCGCCGGCGCGGCCAGTGCTGTCGGTCAACCGCAACTTCTCGGCTCCGATCGTCGTCGAGACCGACCGCGGCGCCGCCGAGCTGGCCTTTCTCTCCGCCCACGAGACCGACCCCTTCGCGCGCTACGAGGCGATGCAGCAGCTCATGCTCGACACGCTCGTCGGCGCCGTGGCGACCGGGGAGGCGGACCATGCGCCGGTCATCGCTGCCGTTGGCGAAGCGCTCGCGGCCGAAGGGCTCGACCCGGCGTTCGTCGCCGAGGCGGTGCTGCTGCCGAGCGAAGCCTTCATCGGGGAGCGCATGCTGGTCGTCGATCCGGAGGCGATCCACGCCCGCCGGCAGGCGTTGCGCGCCGACCTCGGCCGCACGCTCGAGCGGTCCTGGCGCGACGCTTATGGCGCGCATTCCGCCAACGGCTACGCCTACAGCCCTGCCGCGAAGGGTGCTCGCCGGCTTCGCACCGTCGCGCTCGGCTACATCGCCGCAGGCGGCGCGACCGATGCGGCGGCGATCGCGAAGCGGCAGTTCGACGAGGCGGACAACATGACCGACCGGCAGGGCGCCCTGGCCATTCTCGGCGATCATGACTGGCCGGAGCGGGAGTCGGCGTTCCGCGCCTTTTACGACCGCTACCGGCAAAACCCGCTGGTGCTGGACAAGTGGTTCACGGTCCAGGCGCTGTCAGCCCGGCCGGACACCGCCGCTGCCGTCGACAAGCTGGCGCGGCATCCCGATTTCACCCTCGCCAATCCCAATCGGGTGCGCTCGCTGGTCGGCGCGTTCGCGGCCAACCAGCGCGCCTTCCACGAGGCTTCGGGCCGCGGCTACCGCTTCCTCGCCGACATGCTCCTCGCCGTGGACCGGCTCAACCCGCAGACGGCGGCAAGGCTGGTGCCGCCGCTCGGCCGGTGGCGCCGTTTCGACGAGGCGCGGGCGCAGCTGATGCGCGCCGAGCTCGAACGGATCGTCGCCATCCCAGGCCTCTCCAGAGACGTGTTCGAACAGGCTTCGAAAAGCCTAGCCTGAAGCCCCGCCGACCCACGCCGCGACCTCGCCCGCGACGCGGTTGGCGGCCTCGTTGAGCGCCGGCGCGACCGCGGCGGCAGTCGGGGCCGCGACCGGCACGCGAGCCGTGAAGCGGTTCGTGGTGACGCCGGCGCCGCGTTCGATGGCGGCGTCGTAAACCATCACCACCTCCATTGCAGTGGGGTCGAGGCCGAAGCGCAGCAGCTGTCCGGTGACCCTGGTCCCCGGATCGTGCGTATACTGGTTCGGATCGAGCACGACCCGGCCGGTGCGGGCGGCGATAGTCTCGCCGACCAGCCGGGCGAAGAGCGGCGCGGGATTCTCCACCCACTGCGCATCCTTGAGATACTGGATCGCCGTCTCGCTGACATAGACGGGAACGCGCGCCGTCCGCAGCGCCTGCGGGACGCTTGGCTCGGCGACCGTGATCGCTTCGCCGGCCCCGGCTCGCGCCGGGACGGTCGGTGCGCGGGTCTGCGCCGGCGTCAGCGTCAGCAGCTGCGGAGGCACGCTGGCGCCGCCGAAGCAGCCCGACAGCACCAGTGCGGCCCCCGCCACGGCCAGGAATCTCGCTGCCATCGTCAATTCCTCCCTCCCGGCTCGTAGTCGGGCAGCCGCTCGCCGCCGACGATCCCGCCGACGCCGCGCTGGTTCACCCGGTCGGTTATCTCGCGCAGCGATTGGCTGGTGGTGCGCAGGTCGCGGATCAGCTGTCCGACTTCGGGCAGCGTCTGTGTCGTGAACGCCTGAACGCCGGGACGGGCATCGCCCAGGACGGCGTCGAGATTGCGCATGCTCGTCTCCGCCGCCCGGATCGTCGCCCTCAGGTCGTTGATCAGGGGCCGCCCGTCCCGGTCGACCAGCCGCTCGGTCGTGTCCGCGAGCCGGCCGAACCGCTCGGCCGCCTCGCCCGCCCGGCGAATGGAAATGCGCGCTTCGGCCAGCGCCGCCGCAATCTCGGGCGAGCGTTCGGCGAGGTTGCGGCTGATCTCCTCCATATTGTCGAGGATGCCGGCGAGCGACTGCTGGTTGCGGTCGGAAAGCAGCTCCGTCAGCCGCTCGGTCAAAGCCGATACCCGCTCGAGCAGCTCGGGCGCCGTGTTCAGCAGCTGACCCAGCGCGCCCGGCCGGGTTGGGATGACGGGGTAGCCATAGGGGCATTCCGACTGCGCATTCTGCTCCGGGCAGGCGATCGCCACCCTCGAGACCGGCCGTCCGGGCTCGGGCTCTGGGGGATCGAGCTGGATCTGCGACACGCCGGTAAAGCCGACGCCGCGAATCGTCGCCGTCGTCCCCTGAAGCACCGGCGTTTCCTCCCGCACGGAGATGCGGACGCGGATGAATTGCGGGCTCGAGGGTTCGAGATTGATCGAATCGATCTGGCCGACCGGCACCCCCCGGAACGTCACCGACGAGCCCTTGGCGAGGCCTTCGACCGACTGCTGGAAGAAGACGTCATATTTCTTGTCGGCGCCGTCGCCGACCTGGCTGAGCCAGATGATGAACACCGCCAACGCGGCGAGCAGGCCGAGCACGATGCTGCCGACCAGGATCTGGTTCGATCGCGTTTCCATCAGATCGCGGCCTCTTCGCGTTCAGCAATGTGAGCGGCCGTTCGGCCGCGCGGTCCGTTGAAATATTCCTGAATCCACTCGTGGTCCAATTTCATCAGTTCGGCGATCGGCGCGGCCGCGACTACCTTGCGGTCGGCGATGACGGCGACCCGGTCGCAGATTGCGTGCAGCGTGTCGAGGTCGTGCGTGATCAGGAAGACGGTGAGCCCGAGCGCGTCGCGAAGCTCCAGGATCAGCTGGTCGAACGCCGCCGCGCCGATCGGGTCCAGCCCGGCGGTCGGTTCGTCGAGGAACAGGAGCTCGGGATCGAGCGCGAGCGCGCGCGCGATGCCGGAGCGCTTGCGCATCCCACCCGACAGCTCCGACGGATATTTGGCGCCGGCATCGGCGGGAAGGCCGCTCATCGAGATCTTGTAGGCGGCGATCTCGTCCTGGAGCTCCTGGTCGATGCCGGGATAGAATTCGCGGATCGGCACCTGCACGTTCTCGGCGACGGTCAGGGTCGAAAAGAGCGCGCCGCCCTGGAAGAGGACCCCCCAGCGGCGCCGGACGTGCTTGGCCTCCTCTTCGTCGCGGTCGATCATCGATTCGCCGAACACGGTGATCTCGCCCTCCGCGGGATGCTGGAGGCCGATGATCGAGCGCATCAGCACCGACTTCCCGGTCCCCGAGCCGCCGACCACCCCGAGTATCTCGCCGCGGCGCACGTCGAGGTCGAGCCCCTCGTGGATGACCTGCGCGCCGAAGCGGTTGACCAGGCCGCGGACGCGGATGATCGGTTCTGCCTCGGCCATCAGATCCAGCCGACCGAGGTGAAGAAGACGGCGAAAAAGGCGTCGAGGACGATCACCATGAAGATTCCCTGGACGACGGCGGTGGTGGTGCGCAGGCCCACCTCCTCCGCATTCCCCTTCACCTGAAGGCCCTGATAGCATCCCGCCGTCGAGATGATCAGCCCGAACACCGGCGCCTTTATCAGGCTTTGCCACAGGTCGGTCGCGGGCACGACTTCGCGGATCCGCTGAACGAAGGTGATCGGCGCGATGTCGAGCGACATCCAGGTGAAGATGCCGCCGCCGATGATCGCCATGATCGCCGCGTAGAAGCCCAGCAGCGGCATCATCAGCACGGTGGCGAGCACGCGCGGAAAGACCAGCGCCTCCATCGGAGAGACGCCGATGGTGCGCATCGCGTCCACTTCCTCGTTGAGCTTCATCGAGCCGATTTGCGCGGCGAAGGCGGAGCCGGAGCGGCCGGCGACCATGATCGCGGTCATCAGCACGCCGAGCTCCTTCACCGCCGAGCGGCCGATCAGGTTGATCGTGTAGATTTCCGCGCCGAACTGCCTGAGCTGGACCGCCCCCTGTTGGGCGATGACGATGCCGACGAGGAAGCTCATCAGCCCGATAATGCCGAGCGCGCGAACGCCGACGACGTCGAAACGGGTCACGACGGCATTGTAGCGGAATCGCCGCGGATGCCGGATCACGTTGGCGATCGAAATGGCCAGCGCGCCGAAGAAGCCGAGCAGGCCGACCATCGTGCGCATCGCGGTCTGGGTCGCCGCGCCGAGCTCGGCGACCATCTGCTCGAAGGCCGGCTGCGGCTCGCGCCGTACCTTCATCGGCTGGTCGGCATTGGCGACATGATCGATCAGCGTCTGCTGGTCCTCGGTCGCCCCGACGACCGTCGCCTTGTGGTCGCGCTGGAGCTTGTGGACCAGCCATGCGCCGACCGTATCCATCCGGTCGACCTCGGTCAGGTCGACGACGACCTCGTCGGCCTCCAGATTCTCGAGCTGCTCGCTCAGCTTGCGGATGCGCAGCAGCGTCAGGTTGCCGGCGAAGCGCAGCACGCACCGCCCGTCCGCCTCGCGCGCGATAAAATCCGCTGTCGCCGTCATTGCAGCGAGACTAGTGCTTCAATTCACCTCAGGCGGCAAGCGAAGAGGCATGGCGGCTCCCACTCCAACGAACGACGGTCCGGCCCGGCCGCCGGCCGGTGCGCTCGCCATTTACGACATGGACAAGACGGTGACGCGCCGCCCCACCTACGGCCTGTTCCTGTTTCATGCCGCGCTCCGGCTTGCGCCGTGGCGGCTCGTGCTGGCGCCGGCGGTGCTCGTCACCGGCCTCGCTTATGCGCTCGGGATCCTCGACCGGGCCCGGCTCAAGGAGATCAATTTTCGCATCCTGATCGGCCGGCCGACGCCGGCGCGGCTGGAGCCGGTCGTCCAGAGCTTCGCCGAGCGCCAGCTCGACACCAATATCCTGGCCGGCGCCCGCTCGCGCATTGCCGAGGACAAGGCCGCGGGGCGGCGGCTGGTGCTGGCGACCGCCTCGTACCGGCTGTACGCGGCTGCGATCGCGGAGCGGCTCGGCTTCGACGACGTCATCGCCACCGACACGCTGCCCGACGCCAGGGGCCGGATCGTCGCGCGGATCGACGGCCGCAATTGCTACGGCCTCGGCAAGCTCGACATGATCGAGGCATGGCTCCAGCGCGAGGGGCTTGAGCGGAGCGCGGTCCACATCCGCTTCTATTCCGACCACATCTCCGACAGCCATGTCCACCGCTGGGCCGACGAAGCCTTCGCGGCCAACGCCGACGCCCGGCTCGTGCGCCTCGCCGAGACGGAGGGCTGGCAGGTGCTCGACTGGACGGATCGCGTCAGACAGCGGCGAGGGCCTGGTCGAAATCGGCGATGAGGTCGTCGGCATCCTCGACGCCGATCGACACGCGCACCAGATTGTCGGTGATGCCGAGCGCCTGCTTGCGCTCGTCCGGCACCGACAAATGGGTCATCGCCGCCGGATGGCTGGCGAGCGTCTCGGTGCCGCCGAGGCTGACCGCGAGATGGGCGATCTTGAGCGAATCCAGAAACGCGAACGCCTCCTTCTCGCCGCCCTTCAGGTAGAGAGAGAAGGTCGAGCCGGCGCCGGTACAGTGGCGGCGGTAGATGTCGGCCTGGCGGGCGTCGGCGCCGCCCTCGAGGAAACCGAGATAGCCCACGCTGTCGACCTTCGGATGGTCGCGGAGGAACTCGCAGACCCGCATGGCATTCTCGCCGGCCCGCGTCATCCTCAGCTCGAGCGTCTCGAGGCTCCGCAGCAGCATCCAGGCGGTGTTCGGATCGGTGATCGTACCGATCGTGTTGCGCATCATCCGGATCGGCGTGATCAGCGCTTTCGCGCCGGTGACTCCGCCGGCCACCAGGTCGCTGTGGCCGCCGGCATATTTGGTCAGCGAATAGACCGAGAGGTCAGCGCCGTGGCGGAGCGGATGGTGCCAGAGGGGCCCGAGGAAGGTGTTGTCGATCGCGATCGGGGGCGGGCTCTCCGTAAACGCCGCGTCGCGCGCGCGCCGCACCGCCTGGACGTCGACCAGCGCGTTCGTGGGGTTGGCCGGGCTCTCGAGATAGATGAGCGGGACCCTGCCCATGCCCTTGGCCCGATCGATGACGCCGGCGATCTCCTCCTCGGTCGCGCCGGCGGGAAAATCGAGCCATTTGACGCCGAAGCGGCCGAGGATCCGCCCGATCAGCGTCTCCGTCGCCGCGTAAAGCGGCCCCGAATGGACGACGATGTCGCCGGGCTGGACGAAGGTCAGGATCAGGGTCGTGATCGCCGACATGCCCGACGAGAAAGAAAGCGCTTCCTCGGCATCCTCCCAGACGCTCAGCCGGTTTTCGAGTATCTCCTGGTTCGGACCGTTGAAGCGCGAATAGATCAGTCCTTCCGCGCCGCCGGGACGCTTGCCGGTCACGCCCTCGAAGTGCCGTTTGCCGGCGGCGGCATTTTCGAAGACGAACGTCGAGGTGAGGAAGATGGGCGGCTTCAGCGAGCCTTCCGAAAGTGCGGGATCGAAACCGTGGCCCATCATCAGCGTCGAGGGCCTGAGCCGCTTGCCGCCGATTTCGAGCACGTCGCCCTTCGGGCGGCGCCCCGGGGTGGCCCCGGTCAGTTCAGCTTCGTCTTCCATGGAAAATCGTCTCCCTTCCAGCGAGTGGCAATGCTGTGGAGACCGAGCCCGCCGGAGACGGCGGGCTCACGGGCCGCTCGGGCGGAGCGGCCGGGGGTGAGGTCCGTTGCCCGCCGGTTCTCTAGCCGATCCGGCCGCGGCGCATCCACCAATTTGCGATGGCCCAGCCATAAGGCGCGCTGATCGGAAGGCGGCTATGCAACGGCGATGAGCGACAATTGCCGACCGTAGGTCGGCTCCCCGCGGTGGGTTGAGCGGCGGTAGCTGAAGAAGCGCTCGGGATCGGAATAGGTGTCCATGCCGAGCGCCTCGACCCGGGCCACGCCCGCACCGGCGAGCCGCGCCAGAACATAGCCTTCGAGGTCGAACTGGCGGTGCCCGTCGCGGCCGGGGCTGAAGAAGCGATCATTTTCTCCATCGGCTTCGACAAAACGTCGGTGAAAAACTTCGTCCACTTCATAGCTTCGGCGCGCGATGGCCGGACCGACCGCGGCCGCGACCCTCGCGCGGTCGGCGCCGAGCGACTCCATGGCCGCCAACGTCGCCTCGAGCACCCCCGCGAAAGCGCCTCTCCATCCGGCATGGGCGGCGCCGACGACGCGGGCATCGGCGTCGGCGAACAGCACCGGCGCGCAGTCGGCGGTGAGGATCCCGAGCGCGAGGCCGCGGCGGTCCGTCACGATCGCGTCCGCCCGAGGCCGGGCCTCCTCGGGCCATGGCTCGCGCGCGACCAGCGCGGTTGGAGAATGGACCTGGTGGACCGTCACAAGCCGCGAACCCGGTGCGACTGCCGCCAGCGCGCGCCGCCGGTTCTCCTCGATCGCAGTGCGAACGTCGCCCGAGCCGAAGCCGGCATTGAGGCCCGCGCAGGCGCCTTCCGAGACCCCGCCCCGCCGGCCGAGGAAGCCGTGCGGGACCGGCAGCAGCGAAGAGCGGATCGCCTCGATGCTCACGAGTCCAACCTCAGCCGCATGATCAGGTCGTCATCGGCGTGGGTTCCCACCATGAAATGATATTTGCCGACATATTCGAAACCGTAGCGTTCGTAGAAGCGGCGCGCCCGCGCATTGTCGACAAAGACCGAGAGGTAGATCTCGTCCGCTCTGCGGCGGCGCGCTTCGTCGAGTACCCAATCCATTAGCGCGCGCGCGGCGCCGCTCCCCTGCCACGGCTGCAGGATGTAGAGCTGGCGAAGCTCGGCCGGCGAGCCGTTCGGCTCGAATGGCAGCGACGGCGGCCCGACCTTGGCATAGGCCGCCGCTTTCCCCTCCGCCTCGCCGAGCCGGACGGCAAAGCCGGGGTCGCCGAGCTCCGAGCGCCAGTTCTCGACGCTGTGCTTGACCAGGAAGGCGGCGAGATTCTCGGGCGTGTAGAGGTGGCCGAACGTCTCGGCGAAGGTCCGGCGGCCGAGCTCGGCGAGCGCCTCGGCGTCGTCGGGCCCGGCATCGCGGAAGGTAAGCGCGCTCATCCGAACCCCGCCGGCTTCGGCCAGGCCGGCGCCGCCAGCGCCATCGCCTTGAACAATCGCCCCATTTGCGCGCGGCCTATCAGCCGGTCGCGCCGCGCCGCAATCTCTCCGGAGCGGTCCGGCACCGAGCGGGCGAGCGCCGCGGCGCGGGCGTGGATGCCCACCGCGTCCAGCCAGTCGCCCTGAGCCGCCGGCCCGAAGACCGCCGCGCCCTCAGCGCGCACGGCGTCCGCCAGCGCCGAGAAGTCGACATGGGCGGTGAGATCGCGCGTCCCCGGCGCCACCCACGGATCGGCATAAGCGTGGCGGGCGACCGCCTGCAGCGTGTCCCCTGCGGCCGGGCCGCAATAGCCATAATCGACGATCAGCGCCGCGCCGCCCTGCACCGCGATTCGCCGCGCGAGCGCGCCCGCGATCGCCCGGGCGACAGGCGATTCTTCCCAGATCTCGTCGGCGTCGCCCCGCGCGAAACGCTCGCCGTCCAGCTGGACCAGAAGCTCCCGCCGCGCTCCGTCGATCTGCCGGACCGGCAGCGCGTCGAAGAACTCGTTCGCCACGGCCAGCAACGGACCCTCGCGCGGCAGCGTCGCGAGATCGTCGTGCCAGCGTGCGCCCGGCAGCCGGTCGGCTTGAGCCGAGCGAAGCACCGGGCTGGTCTCGACGAGCTCGATGCCTGGCCGCAGCCCGACCATCGCCATCGCCCGGAGCGCGTCCGCGGCGAGCGTCCCGCGGCCGGGCCCCAGCTCGACATAATATACGGGCTCCGGTCTCCCGGCGCGCAGCCACATATCCGCCAGCCACAGGCCGATCAGCTCGCCGAACATCTGGCTGATTTCCGGCGCGGTGATGAAGTCGCCGCCGGCGCCGAGCGGATCCCGGGTCGCATACTAATGCGCATTGGCCTCGGCCATATAGTCGGCCACGCTGATCGGGCCGTGAGTCGCGATCCGCTCTCTCAACCTGCGCTCAGCCGGAGTCATCGACGGGGCGCACCCGCTCCGCCCGCGACGGCGCGGTGACGACGAGATAGAGGCCGCCGAGGATCATCGGCAGCGACAGCCACTGGCCCATGTGCAGGTGAGTCATCTGCGCAAAGGCCATCAGATGCTCGTCCGCTTCGCGGAAGAACTCGACGAAGAAGCGGCTGAGGCCGTAGACGAGAAGGAAGGCGCCGACGAGGCGGCCCGGCTGGTAACGCGCGCGCGTCCGCCAGAAGAGATACCACAGGACCAGGAACAGCAGGATGCCCTCCAGCACGGCCTCGTAGAGCTGGCTCGGATGCCGCGGCGGGCCGAGCAGCGCCATGCCGTCATTCACCTCGGGGAAGCGCACCGCCCAGGGTACGCCGGTTTCCCGCCCCCACAATTCGGCGTTCACGAAGTTCGCCAGCCTCCCGAGGAATAGGCCGAACGGGATGCAGCACGCGACGTAATCGTGGATCCTGAGCCAGTCGAGCCGCTGGCGTCGCGCCATCCACATGATGCCGAGCGACACCCCGATCACGCCGCCGTGGAACGACATGCCCCCGTCCCACAGCTGCGGTATCTCGAGCGGGTTCTGAACGTAGAAAAGCGGGCGGTAGAAGAGCACGTAGCCGAGCCGGCCACCGAGGATGATCCCGAGCGTCACGTAAAAAACCATGTCGTCGGCGTGACGCCGGGCCATCGGAGCGCCGGCCTGGCCGAGCAGCTTCAGCAGATACCACCAGCCCAGGATGATGCCCACGAGGTAAGCGAGGCTGTACCATCTGAGCTGGAAGAAGCCGAGTTCGAGCGCCACCGGATCGAGCCCCAGATCGTTCCAGACGATGGCATTGCCCCCCGCTGACAGCAATGTCGGTAAGGCGTCGATCAAGGCTTCCCCCTCCGGGCTCGGGCCTTCATAGAGGGGGCATAACAAAAGGCAAACGCGACCCGGAGAGGAGCGAAGGATGCCCAGCGCGCTGGACCGCAAATATGATGCGGTGCTGGAGAAAGTGATCGGCGACGGCGGACGGATCCAGATCGGCCGCGACGAGCAGGGCCGGGCGATCGTCACCAACCTGCCGCCGACCCTGCCGGGCCTGTTCGATGCCTTCTGTACCCTCCACGGCGCCACCGAAGCCGTCGTCGCGGGCGACGAGCGGCTCACCTTCGCCGAGCTCAACGCGCAGGCCGGGCGGCTCGCCCGCCGCCTGGCCGGCGCGTGGGGCGTGAAGAAGGGCGACCGCATCGCCATCGCCATGCGCAACTGTCCCGCCTGGATCGTCGCGCATATGGCCGTGCTCAAGGCGGGCGCCATCTCGACGCTGATCAACGGCTGGTGGCAGGCGGAGGAGATGCGCCATGCCTTCGACCTCGCCGAGCCGGAGCTGGTCATCGCGGACGAGACGCGCGCCAGGCGTCTGGCCGCGGGCGGCTGCACGGTCCCGACCCTGGCGCTGCCGGTCGAGCGGCCGCTCGAACAGGCGCTCGCTCCGATCTTCGAGCGCGAAGCGGATGCCGACCTCCCGGCCGTGGCGCCCGAGGACGACGCCACCATCCTCTTCACCTCGGGCTCCACCGGCGCCGCCAAGGGCGCCGTGTCGACGCACCGAGCCGTCACCACCGGCGTCTACAGCTATACCATCGGGCTCCTGACGCTGCTCGGGATCAAGGAAAGCGAAGGCCAGGCTCCGGCCCACCCGCCCAAGACACTGGTCAACGTGCCGCTCTTCCACGTCACGGGCGAGGTGCCCGTCCTGCTCAACAGCTTCGTCATCGGCCGGACGATGGTGCTGATGCCCAAATGGGATGCCGGCGAGGCGCTGCGGCTGATCGCGCGCGAGAAGGTCACCTATTTCGTCGGCGTCCCGACCATGAGCCTGGAGCTGATGCAGCATCCGGACAGGGACAAATACGACCTTTCCTCGCTGACCGACATCGCCGCGGGCGGAGCGCCGCGCCCCGTCGCGCACGTCACGAGGCTCGAAGAGAGCTTCAGGGGCGCCCAGCCCGCGCTCGGCTACGGGCTGACCGAGACGAACGCCGCCGGCTGCGGCAATTTCTGGTCCAATTATCACGACAAGCCGGCGTCGACCGGGCGGCCCCACAAGCCGATCATCGAGCTCGCCATCCTCGGCGACGGCGACAGCCACCTGCCCGCCGGCGAACGCGGCGAGATCGCGATCCGCTCGGCATCCAACATCCGCGGCTACTGGCGCGACGAGGCGGCGACGCGCGCCGCCTTCACCGACGACGGCTTCCTGCGGACCGGCGACATCGGCTATGTCGACGAGGACGAATATCTGTTCATCGTCGACCGCAAGAAGGATATCATCATCCGGGGCGGCGAGAATATCAGCGCGCAGGAGGTCGAGGCGGCGATCTACACCCATCCCGCCGCGTCCGAAGTCGCCGTCTTCGGCATCCCCGACGAGCGGCTCGGCGAAGTGCCGGGCGCGGTGGTCTACAGCGAAGAGGGCGGCCTGACGCGCGACGCGCTGGTCGATTTCCTCGAGCCGCATCTCGCCGGGTTCAAGTTGCCGGCCTACATCTGGTTTTCCGATGACCCGCTGCCGAAGCTCGGCACCGGCAAGATCGACAAGGTCGAGCTTCGGGAGCGCTACCGGGCGGAGGTGTCGCAGCCGGCCTGACCGCCGGAACCCGCCGAGCCGCGCCGGCTTTGATGCGGTACAAGTCGAGGG
>DASVVV010000004.1:0-66958 GCA_036386375.1 Allosphingosinicella sp.
TATTCCGACTATCAGATCCAGGATCGGAGCTTCTCGACCGACACGTACAAGATCGCCGGCTTCTTCGCGCCGGTCCGCGACGTGCGTTTCCGCGGCGGCTACAACCGCGCCGTCCGCGCTCCGAACATCCAGGAGCTGTTCGCGCCGGCCACCGTCGCGCTCGACGGGACGACCGACCCCTGCGCGGGGCCACTCGACGCCAACGGGACGACCGTCCAGGGCAATACGTTCGCCCAGTGCGCCCGCACGGGCGTCACGCAGGCCCAGTTCGGCAACATCGCGGCCAATCCGGCGGCCCAGTATAACGGCCTGCTCGGCGGCAACATCAATCTCGAGCCTGAGATCGCGGACACCTGGACCGTCGGCGTCGTCATCCAGCCGCGCTTCGTCCCGCGCTTCGCCCTGACGATCGACTGGTTCGACATCCAGGTCGACAACGCCATCCAGCCGCTCGGCGCCGACAACATCATCGCCTCGTGCATCGCGAGCGGTGCGGCCGAATTCTGCGACCGGATCAATCGCGCGCCGAACGGCAGCCTGTGGCTCAACGCCCAGGGCTTCATCACCGATCTCAACGAGAATATCGGCGGCCTCAGCACCCGCGGCCTCGATATCGGCGCAAGCTATTCGATGGAGCTCGGCAGCTTCGGCAACCTGGGCTTCAACTTCCAGGGTACCTGGCTGGATGAGCTGGTGACGAACCAAGGCTTCGACGTGGAGTTCGATTGCGTCGGCTTCTACGGCAACCAGTGCGGCACGCCCAATCCCGAGTGGCGGCATACGGCGCGGCTCACCTGGCAGCATCCTGACGGCTACGGCCTCACCGCCCGCTGGCGCTATTTCGGCTCGGTGGACGTGGACGACGCCAGCGAGGATACCGACCTTGCCGGGCCGAACACCCAGCCGGGCCACGCCAGCTTCAGCGCCGTCAACTATCTCGATCTGGCGCTGTCGTTTAGGGTCGGAGATCACTATAATTTCCGGCTAGGTGTCAACAACATCCTCGACCGGGATCCGCCGCTCAGCGGTCAGCAGGTCTGCCCGACCGGTCCGTGCAGCGGCAACACCTGGGCGCAGGTCTACGACGCCCTTGGCCGTTACGTCTTTGCGGGCGTCACGCTCGACTTCTAGGCGTCCTCAGCATTCCTTGGGGGCGAGCCGCCGCGCTCGCCCTCGTTTTTACTCTTGACGGGAAAGTGCGAAACGTACTAATAAAGTTGCGACTGTGCACGGTTCGTCCCCGGGCGTGGTCCGCAGACCGAGGCCGGGAGCGCATGCTTCCGGCCTCTTTTCGTTGACCGTTCCCGCAGCGCGCTTACCAATGCGGCGCCATGAAAACGGGCTCGATCCGCATCGGCGTCGGCGGCTGGGACTATGCGCCGTGGCGGACCACCTTCTACCCGCCCGGGCTGGCGAAGACGAAGCAGCTCGAACATGCCGCCGGCCGCCTCACCGCCGTCGAGATCAACGCCACCTTCTACAAGCTTCAAAAGCCCGAGCATTTCGAGCGTTGGGCGAAAGCCGTGCCGGCGGATTTCCGCTTCGCCGTCAAGGCCTCGCGCTACTGCACCAACCGGAAGCGCCTCGGCGAGGCGGCGGAGGGGATCGGGCGATTCTGCGCTCAGGGCTTCACTGCATTGGGCGACAAGCTCGGGCCGATCCTGTGGCAGCTGGCGCCGACCAAGCGTTTCGACGCGGACGAGCTGCGCGACTTCCTGATGCTCCTGCCGACCAGCCGCGACGGGATCGCCCTGCGCCATGCGTTGGAAGTGCGGCACGAAAGCTTCCGCTGCCGGGAGTTCGTCGCCATGGCGCGCGCGGCGGGTGTCGCCATCGTCTACGCCGATCATGAGACCTATCCAGAGATCGCCGATCTTACTTCCGACTTCGTCTACGCCCGGTTGCAGCGCACGCGCGAGGACGAGCCCGGGGGCTACCCCGCGCCCGACCTGGACCGCTGGGCCGGCGTGGCGCGGGCCTGGTCGAGTGGCGAAAGCCCGCAGGGGCTCGCTTATCTTTCGGACGCGCGCGCGCCCCTCCAGCCGCGCGAAGTCTTCCTGTTCGTCATCAGCGGCGCCAAGGCGCGCAATCCCGCAGCCGCCGAGGCGCTGATCGAGAGGCTGAAATGACGTTCCGCTCCGACCGTGAAGCACGCTCGCTGCTCGACCAGCTCGGCGTGGCCGCCGACCACGGCGACCTGATCTCGCATTCGCCGATCGACGGACTGGCGATCGGACGAGTCGCCACCGCCGATCCCCGCGACGCGGCCGCCGGCGTCGGCAGGGCCGAGCGAGCGTTCCTCGTCTGGCGGCTTGTGCCGCCCCCGCGACGGGGCGAGCTTGTCCGGCTGTTCGGCGAGGAGCTTCGAACCGCCAAGGCCCCGCTCGCGCGGCTGGTCAGCCTCGAATGCGGCAAGATCCTGCAGGAGGGGCTCGGCGAAGTCCAGGAGATGATCGACATTTGCGACTTCGCCGTCGGTCTATCCCGCCAGTTGTACGGGCTCACCATCGCCACCGAGCGGCCGCAGCACCGGATGATGGAGACTTGGCATCCGCTCGGCGTCGTCGGCGTGATCTCCGCCTTTAACTTCCCGGTTGCCGTCTGGGCATGGAATGCCTGCCTCGCCTTCGTCTGCGGCGACAGCGTCGTGTGGAAGCCGTCGGAGAAGACGCCGCTGACCGCCGCCGCGGTCCAGGCGCTGTTCGCGCGCGCCGTCCGGCGCTTCGGCGATGCCCCCGCCGGCCTTTTGGAGGTCCTGCAGGGAGGAGGCGAAGCGGGGGAGGCGGTGGTTGACGATCCCCGCGTCCCGCTAGTCTCGGCCACCGGCTCGACGGCGATGGGCAAGAAGGTGGCGCCGCGCGTCGCCGCCCGCCTCGGCCGCACGTTGCTCGAACTCGGCGGCAACAATGCAATGGTGGTCGCCCCGTCCGCGGATCTCGACCTCGCCGAGCGCGCCATCGCCTTTGCCGCCGCCGGCACGGCCGGCCAGCGCTGCACGTCGCTTCGGCGGCTGATCGTGCAAGACGGTATCTATGACCCGCTGATCGGCCGGCTGAAGCGTATCTGGAGTTCGATCCCCGTCGGCAATCCGCTGGATTCCGGCGTGCTGGTGGGGCCCCTGATCGACCGCGGCGCTTATGACGCAATGCGCTCGGCGCTCGTGGAAGCGCGGGACGAAGGGGGCGCGGTCACCGGCGGCGAGCGGCTTCACGGGGAAGGGTGGCCGGACGCGTGGTATGTCCGACCGGCGCTGGTGGAGATGCCGGCGCAGAGCGCGGTCATGACCCGCGAAACCTTCGCGCCGATCCTCTATGCAGTCCGCTACCAGACGATTGAACAAGCCATCGCTCTCCACAACGGCGTTTCGCAGGGCCTCGCTTCATCGATCTTCACTACCGACTTGCGCGAAGCGGAGCTTTTCCTCTCCGCCGCCGGCTCCGATTGCGGGATCGCCAACGTCAATATCGGCCCGTCCGGAGCGGAGATCGGAGGCGCGTTCGGCGGCGAAAAGGAGACGGGCGGCGGGCGCGAGAGCGGCTCCGATGCGTGGCGCACCTACATGCGCCGCGCCACCAACACGATCAATTACGGCCGCGAGCTGCCGCTCGCCCAGGGAATCGACTTTACCTTGCCCTAAGCTTCGTAACGGTTCCGGTCTGTTCTGAGCAATTTATTAACCCCGCGCCTGATATTTACCGCGTTCTCTCGGGGAGAATGAGGTGGGTTACTCGCGCAAGGTCGGCCCCCCGATCGTATCGGCAGCGGTTGCGACGCTCGTTCTTACGAACTTCGCAACGGTGTCGATCGTGCGCGAGGACGGCGCGTCGCGGCTTGAGCTGTTCAGCGCGATCTGGCCGATCTCTCTTACTTCCGCGGTGGCGGTCGTGCTCGTCATGTCCTTCCTTTACCGCTCACTGGTCGACATGGTCATGGAGCTGGAGGAACGCGAATCGGCGGCCCAGCATCTCGCCCTTCACGACCAGCTCACCAGCCTCGCCAACCGCGCGCTGCTCGAGGACCGGCTCGCCCAGGCGCTGACCCGCTACCGCCGCAGCGGCGAGCAGGTGGCCCTCCTGATGCTGGATCTCGACCGCTTCAAGCAGGTCAACGACACGCTTGGCCACAACGCCGGCGACAAGCTGGTCCAGGAGGTGGGGGAGCGGCTTCGCTCCCTGGTCCGGGAGACCGACACCGTCGCCCGCATCGGCGGGGACGAATTCGCCATCGTCCAGGTCAGCCCAAAGGGCGAAGCGGACGTCAGGCGGCTGTGCGAGCGCATCATCGACACAATCCGGGAGCCCTTCCTGATCGGAGATCGCGAAGCGCGCGTCGGCGTCAGCATCGGCGCCGTCTTCGCCACGCGCGACGTCGCCGAAGCCTCGGAGCTGCTCCGCAAGGCGGACATCACCATGTACCGCGCCAAGGCGGCCGGGCGCGACTGCTTCCGCATCTTCACGGAGGCGATGGACGCCGACGTCCAGCGCCGCGACCAGATCGAAAGCAGCCTGCGCGCCGAGCTTCGCGACGGCTCGCGGCTCCAGCTCCACTTCCAGCCGGTGATCGGCAGCCGCGGGAAAGTGGTGGGCCTCGAGGGCCTGCTGCGCTGGAACCACCCGGTGCTGGGCCAGGTGCCGCCTTCCGAGGTGATCCCGATCGCCGAGGAATGCGGCATCATCGACGAGATCGGCCTGATCGCCTTCCGCGAGGCCTGCCGGATGGCGCGGCGCTGGCCGCTGCTGACGGTCGGGGTCAACATGTCGCCGCTTCAGTTCCGCTCCCCCTCCTTCCCGGCGACGCTTCGCCGGATCGTCGCCGAGGAGGGCGTGCAGCCCCGCCAGCTTGAGCTCGAGATCACCGAGAGCCTGTTCATCGAGCACGGCTCCTTGTGCACGCAGGCGATGCAGGAGCTGCGCCGCGACGGCTTCCGCATCGCGCTCGACGATTTTGGAACCGGCTATTCGTCCCTGAGCTGCCTGCGCCGTTTCCCGGTCGACAAGATCAAGCTCGACCGCTCGTTCATCGACATCGCCGCGCGCGACCAGAGCGTCGCCATCATCCGCGCCGCCGTCACGCTCGGCCATGCGATGGAGCTCGAAGTGGTGGCGGAAGGCATTTCCTGTGCCGACGAAGAGCAGATCGCGCTCGAGGCCGGCTGCGATGCGCTGCAGGGTCATCTCTACGCGCCGGCGCTCTCGCCCGAGCAGGTCGACGCCTATCTGGCCGACCAGGACAACGCCGCCGTCTCCAACGCCGCCTGAGGGTTAGCGCCCCGATCGACGAGTAACGAGGCCGAGGCTGCGCCCTTCGCTTAACGCGGGTCGTAGGCGTTGGGGAGCCGGCCCTCGCGCGGCTCGCGATAACGGTCTCGAAGCCGGGTCTGGCGGTTGTCGAGGCTCTGGCGGACGCCGTCGATCCACACCGCCTCGACCGCGCTCGACAGTTCCAGGGGGTCGCCGTCCCATATCACCACGTCGGCGCGGCGGCCGGGGCGGAGCGAGCCGATCTCGCCGCCGAGGCCGAGCGCCTGGGCGGGGCCGGAGCTGATCGCCGCGAACGCTTCCTCCCAGCGCAGGCCGGTATGGCCGGGGAGTCGGGCGATGGCGACGAGATTGCCGGCATATTGGGTCGAAATCCGCACCTGCCGGGCTTCGTCGTCATTGATCATGCCGATGCCGACCTGCACCCCGGCCGCGCGCATCCGGCCGATATTGGATTGGGTGGCCGCGAGCTGCTCGAAGGTTTCGGGCAGGTCCTCCAGCGCATTGGCGATCACGGGGACGCCGGCGGCCGCGATCCGATCGGCGACCCGCCAGCCCTCGGACGCCCCCACCAGCACCAGCCTGAGGTGCGGAAATTCCCGCTTGAGCGCGAGCGTCTGGAGGATGTCGCTGGCGCGCTCGACATGGACGAGCAGCAGCTGGCGCCCCTGGACAACCGGGATCAGGGCAGCCGCATCGAAGCGGGTCAGGAGCACGTCCTGGCGCCGGTCGCGGCCGGTGACGACGTAAGGATTTTCCTCGATATCCTCCGGCGGGACGTCCTGCTCGCGGGTCGCGCGTCCGCCGCCGCCGCTGATCGGGGCGCGCAGCTCGCCGGCCTCGCGAAGGGCGTTGCGCAGCAGCGCGTGGGCGGAAGCGCGGCTGCCGCCGGCGTCGGCGGCGCCTTCCTCGCCGAACTCGATGAATTGGAACGCGCGGGCGCGGGTGATCGGCTGCATGTCGCCGCCCAGGTCGATGACCGCGCCCTGGCCGGCGAAGATGCTGCGCGATGTGGCCGGCGAAACCACGGCGCGGGTCACTCCGGCGGCGCGGTTGACGGCGATCGAGGAGGCCTGGGGATTGATTGCGGGTGCGACGTCGATGGCCGCGCTGAACGGCGAATTGGAAGCTTGGATGTCGTTGGTCGCGTCGACGGCGTCGACCTCGACGAGCCCGATCCGGGAGAAGCCCGCGACGATGCCGGGGGTCACCCAGCGGCCCTGCGCATCGATCACCTCTGCGCCCGCCGGCACCGGGACGCCGGCGCCCGCGGCTACCACCCGGCCGTCGCGGATGACGACCGTCCCGCCGTCGATCGGCGCGGACCCGTCCCCGACGACAACGCGCCCACCGGTGATGGCGACGATCTGAGCGGCGGCCGGGGCGGAGAAGATGGCCGCGCACGTGAGCAGCAGGCCCGCACGCCTCACCTTGCGCGAGGGGAACTCGCTGGGCCGCTTCATCTTACGTCTCCCTCGCCGGGCTGGCCGAGCTCGAAATCGGAGACGGGGCGCAGCGCCGGGTTGTTCATGTCGTAGAGCAAGGCGCCGTCGATCCAGACCTGCTGCGGGCGCGTGTAGACGCTGAACGGATCGCCGTTCCACAAGACGACGTCGGCGCGCTTGCCGACGCGCAGGCTGCCCGTCTCCTGCTCGATGCCGAGCGAGCGGGCCGGGTTGAAGCTGAGCCAGCGCCAAGCGACTTCGTCGGGGATGTCGATCCCCATCCTGCGCCCGTCGGCGAGCGCCTTGGCCGCTTCCTGGTTGAGCCGCTGGATGCCGTTGGAATCGTCGGAATGGACGATCGCGCAGGCGCCGGCATTGTGGACCAGCGGGATATTCTCGTTGATCGCGTCATAGGCTTCCATCTTGAAGCCCCACCAATCGGCCCACATCGCCGCGCAGGTGCCGCTTTCGCGCAGCAGGTCGGCGATCTTGTAGGCCTCGACGGCGTGGTGGAAGCTGGCGATGCGGAAACCGAACTCCCGCGCCATGTCGAGCATGATCGCCATCTCGTCGGCGCGGTAGCAATGGTTGTGGACGAGGACGTCGCCGTTCAGCACCTCGACCAGAGTGTCGAGCGCGAGGTCGCGGGCCGTGCTCGGGTCGCGGGCGCGGCGGTCGCGATATTCGATTGCCCGCTGCCAGGTCTGGCGCATCAGCGCGACATTGCCCATCCGCGTCTGCGGCATCTGGTTGCGGCCGCCATAGACCCGCTTGGGATTTTCGCCGCAGGCCATCTTGAGGCCTCGCGGCGCGCCGGGAAAGCGCATCTGCTGGACGGTGCGGGCGGGGACGTTGCGGAGCGTCACCGAGCGGCCGCCGAACAGGTTGGCCGATCCGGGCAGGACCTGGAGCGTCGTCACGCCGCCATTGGCGAGGGCGCGCGAGAAACCGGGGTCCTGCGGCCAGACGCTGTGCTCGGCCCAGACTTCCGGCCGGACCGGGCTGGTCACCTCATTGCCGTCGGAATGCGCCTCGACGCCGGGGCTTGGATAGTCGCCGAGGTGGCTGTGATTGTCGATGATCCCGGGCGTGACCCACAGCCCGCTGCCGTCGATGCGGAGCGCGCCGTCGGGGATCGGCGTCTCGGGGCCGCCGATCGCCTGGATCCGGCCGTCGGCCATGACGACGGTGCCGTTGGCGATGCGGCCGCCCTCGCCATCGTAAACGGTCGCGCCGGTGATCGCCGTCGGCACGCCTGGATAGGGGCGGTAGGTGGAAGGATAGGGATCGACCGGCGGGGTGTACGAAGAACCTGCCGCCTTCGCCGATCCCGATTGGGCTCCGCCCTGCTGGGCCGCGCAGGCCGCCAGCAACGCCGCGGCGACAAGCGCTGCGCCCCCCCTCAGCAGGTTCATCAGGCGGGCTCCGTCCCCGGCTTCGTCTCGCGCTGCGGGAACAGGCCGGGCCCCTGGTTCTCCGCCAGCTCCTTGCGACCGGCCAGTTCCCGGTCCTTGTCGCGCAGCGTGTCGAGGTGCATCCAGCGCTTCACGATCGGCGACAGCAGCAGCACCACGACCGCCACACCGATGCTGATCCAGCCGAACATCTCGTAAATGTCCAGCAGGCCCTGCTTGCTCATCTCGCCGTCATGGCCGCCGGTGGCCTCGCCAATCTTGCCGGCGACGAAATTGCCGACCGCGGTCATGTAGAACCAGGCGCCCATGATCAGCGAGGCGAGGAACGACGGGGCCAGGCGGTTCATGGCGCTGAGGCCGACCGGGCTGAGGCACAGCTCGCCGGTCGTGGCAAGCAGGTAATAGAGGAAGACGAAGATCACCGGCGTCATCGCCGCAAGGCCATAGGCTTCGGCGCCCCAGACAAGGATGAGGTTTGCCAAGCCCATCTGCGCCAGCGCCAGGCCGAACTTGGCAGGCGCCGAGGGCTCGCGCCCGCGGCGGGCGAGCTGGATCCACAGGCCGGCGAACATCGGTGCCAGCAGGATGATGTAGATAGGATTGATCGACTGGAAGATCGCCGCCGGCACGCCGCCGCGATCCACGAAGCGGTCGGTGAACAGGTTCATCGATCCGCCGGCCTGCTCGAACAGGCCCCAGAAGAGCGGGTTGAGAGCGATCAGGAACAGAATCGCGAACATGCGCTCGCGCGGCTCCTTGGGGAGCTTGAAGCTCTCGTAAAGGACATAGCCGAGAAGGGCGACGCCCGAGATGGCGAGCAGGGTCTGGATGACGTCCTGATACTGAACCAGCGCCCAGATCACGGCCACCGCGGCCAGGCCGATGGCGTAGAGGATCATCTCCTTGCCGCGCGCGAGTGGGGCCGGCGCTTCGCCCGCGCCCAGAAGGGCGCCTTTGCCGAGCACGAACACGATGAGGCCGGCAACCATGCCGATGCCGGCAAGGCCGAAACCATAGCCCCAGCCGATCGTCTGGCCGAGATAGCCGACGAGGATCGTGCCGATCGCCGCGCCGAGGTTAATGCCCATGTAGAAGATGGTGTAGGCGCCGTCGCGGCGGATGTCGGTGAGGTTATAAAGCTGACCGACCATCACGGAGATGTTGGCCTTGAGGAAGCCGGAGCCGACGATGATGAAGGCGAGGGCGGCCCAGAAGACGTTGATCGTCGGGTCGTCCTGTCCGCCGACTCCCTCGACTGCCATCAGGCTGTGCCCGATCGCAAGGAGGATGCCGCCGAACAGCACCGCCCGGCGCTGCCCCAGATAGCGGTCGGCGAGATAACCGCCGAGCACCGGCGTGATGTAGACGAGGCTGGTATAGGCGCCGTAGATCAGGTTCGACTTGGAATCGTTGAACAGCCAGTGCTGGGTCAGGTAGAAGATCAGCAGCGCCCGCATGCCGTAATAGGAGAAGCGCTCCCACATCTCGGCGAAGAAGAGCATGTAGAGGCCCTTCGGATGGCCGAGGAATTCCGGTTTGCGATTGAGGGCGACCATCGCCCCGATAGCGAGGAAGAAAGCCAGGACGAGGAGGCCGATCGCTGCGATCCAGTCGCCCTCGATCCATGCGGAGATTGGCTTGAATCCCATTATGTCCACCTCGCCTAGATGCGCGCCCAGCAGAGTGAGGGGCACCCTAACGGCCAAAACTCATCTGTGAAGCCGATTGTTGCAGGGGCGACGCGCTGATAGGCGCCGGTCATGTTCAACGACCGGTCGACGCCACTTTCGATGCTCGAGACGCGCCGCTCGGGCCGGCCGCGCGATCTGGTCGAGCCGGGGCCGGACGCGGGGGAGCTTCAGCGGATACTGGCGGTAGCGGCGCGCACCCCGGATCACGGCAAGCTTCACCCGTGGCGCTTCGTCCATGTGGCGAAGGAGCGGCGCGACGCTCTCGCCGCTCTGCTCCAGCGAGCCTATCGGATCGACAACCCGACGCCAGGCCGGCTCGAGGTCGATGCGGCGGAGCGCTTCGCCCGCCAGGCGCCCGAGCTGGTCGTCGCGCTGTCGAGCCCGAAGCCGAGCCCGAAGATCCCGCTCTGGGAGCAGCAGCTTTCCTGCGGCGCGGCCTGCATGAACCTGCTCCACGCCGCCAACGCCATGGGCTACGCGGCCGGCTGGGTGACCGGCTGGGCGGCTTATTCGGACGCAGTCCGCGATGCGTTCGGCGAGGAGCCGGAGCGGATCGCCGGCTTCATCTTCATCGGAACGCCGGGTGCGGAGCTGGAGGAACGGCTTCGCCCGGACCTCGACGAGGTGATCTTCAGCTGGGAGCCGCCGGAGGCCTAGGCGCGCGGACTACCGCCCATTGCGCGGTAGAGGTCGATCGCCGCCTCGAGCCGCTCCTGGGTCGCCATCGCCAGCGCATCCTCGACGGCCACCAGCCGCTGCTCCGCGTCCAGCACCGTCTGCAGATCGGCCTCGCCCTCGACATATTGGATCCGCGCCAGCCGCGCCGTTTCGCGCGCTTCCTCGACGATCTCGGCGAGGAGAGCGTGTCGAGTGCGCGCCTCGGCAGTCGCGCTTAGCGCGTCCTGGGCTTCGCGAAGGGCGTTCAGGAGCGCGCTTCGATAGGTTTCGACCGACTCGCGCTGGACGGCGCTCGCCAGATGGAGCCGGCCGTTGAGGCGGCCGCGGTCGAAGATCGGTGCCAGCAGATCGGCGCCGACCGCCAAAGTCGCGCCGAGCGGGCCGCCGAGGGAGGCGGCCTGGCCGATCCCGCTCGCGCTCAGGCTGAGCTGCGGGAAGAACGCCGCGCGGGCCTGGCGGACGTCGCCGGAAGCGGCGGCGATGCGCGCTTCGGCCGCGCGCACGTCCGGCCGGCGAACGACCAGCTCGGGCGGCTGCGAAATGGCCGGCACGGGCAAGGCGAAGGCGGCGAGGCTCGCCTGCGGCGGCGTGAAGACGGGGGCTTCGGCGCCGGCCAGCACGGCCAGCGCGTTGCCGATCCGCGAGCGCGCCTGAATGAGGCGCGAGCGTTCGACCTCAAGCTGGCGCGCCTCGACTGCGGCGATGCCGGTCTCGACGCGGCTGGCCACGCCGAGGCGGCGGCGGACGCCGATGATCCTTTCCAGCTCCCGCGCCGAAGCGATGCTTCGGTCCAGCAGCCGGATGCGATCGCCGAGCGCCGCATGCTGCACGAACGCCCGCGCCGTCTCCGCCTCGACGGCGAGCGCGACCGCGTCGCGGTCGAAGGCGGCGGCGGCGTAGCGGGCGCGGGCCGCGCGGCGACCGGCGGCGAGGCGGCCGAACAGGTCGATCTCCCACGACACGTCGAGGCCGGCGACGCCGTTGCTGAAGTCGAACAGGGAATTGCCGCTGTCGTCGGTGCGGGTCTCGCTCAAGCCCGCTGAAGCGGTGACCACGGGCAGCGCGGCCGCCCGGGCGATACCGAGCTGCGCGCGTGCCTGCGCGATCCGCGCCGCCGCCGCGCCGATATCGGCATTGGCGGCAAGCGCCCGGCCGATCAGCGCCGCCAGCTCGGGCGAGCGGAAGGCGCCGGCGAGGCTTGTGGGCAACCCCTGCGCCTGAACCGGAGGCGGGGGTGGAGCCAGGTTCGCGACACTCGAGTCTCGCCACTGCGGCGACTGCACCGTCGGTGTCGAGGCGAGCTCGACCTGGGGTGCACAGCCAGCCACGAGCACGGCGGCGCCGGCCAGCGAAGGAAACCTGGAAACCATCGCCGAAGCTCCTAGCGCGGCGACGGTAAAGGTTCGGCTAAGCACCCTCCCGTGCCGCCCCGGCTCCTCGCGACGGTTGCCGCCGACTTAACCCTCTTTTCAGCCCTCTCCCCTAGAGCTTGGCGGGAGCGAGGACTGAGCCAGACGAATGAATGCCCCCCTCTTCAGACAGGAGGTCATAGAGGCGCGCCGGCATCGGCTCGTCGGGGCCGTGGTCGCGGCCACGCCGCCGCGGTCGGGGCTCTACGCCGCCTTGCTGCTCGCCGTCACCGCCGCCATCGGCGCCATCCTCCTCTTCGGCCAGCACGCCGCCCGCTCGGAGGTGAGGGGCATCGTCTCCTACGACAGCGGGATCGCGCGGATCCAGCCCAACGCTCCGGGCGAGATCAGCGAAATCCACGCCCGCGAGGGGCAGCGGGTGGCGGCCGGAACGCCGCTGGTGACTCTCGCCCTTGCCCAGGGCCGCGGCGGCCTCGCCCCGCAGCTGGCCGACCTTGCCCGCCAGGACAGCGAGCTCGAGCGGCAGCAGCAGCTCGCCTCCGCGCTCCGCGAAACCGAGGCGGCGTCGCTGGCGCGCCAGCGGATCAACCTCTCGGCGGCGATCGGCTCGCTCGAGCGGCAGCGCGCGCTGGCGGCCGGTCAGGTGCGCCTCGCCGAAGCCGACACGCGCCGCGCCGCCGCTCTGGCGGCCGAGGGCGCGGGCACCCAGCGCCAGGTCGAGGAGAGCCGCAGCGGCCTGCTCGCCCGCCGTGCCGAGCTCGAGAGCCTGAACGAGCGGATCATCGCTCAGCGCGACCAGCTTCGCGCCGTGGAGGCGCAGCTTGCCCAGGGCGCGATCGAGGCCGAACGCAGCCGCTCCGAGCTGGCGGCGCAACGCGCGACGCTCGCCGAGCAGCGCTCCGGCCTGTCGCGGCAGGACCGGCTCGTGCTGACGGCCCCGGTCGCCGGCATCGTCGAGCAGATCGGCGGCCAGCTCGGCCAGCGCGCCTCGCCCGATGCGGCCATCGTCACCCTCGTCCCCGCCAACAGCCGCATCGAAGTGTGGCTCTACGCACCGTCGCGCGCGATCGGCTTCGTCCGGCCGGGGCAAGAGGTGCGGCTGCTGTTCGACGCTTTCCCGCACCAGACCTACGGGTCCGGCCGCGGCACCGTGCTGGCCATTTCGCGCGTGCCGGTCGACCCGGCCGCGATCGACCGCACGCTCGGCATCGACGAGCCCGCTTTTCGAATCCGCGTCGCCATCGTCGCGGCCCCGGCCGCCGCCCAGTCGGAAGGGCGGCTGCGGGCCGGAATGACCTTGACCGCCAATCTCGTCCTCGAGCGGCGGCCGCTGTGGCGGGTGCTGTTCAGTCCGTTCGCCTCGGCCCTGCGCTGATGGCCGGGGCGTTCGACTTTCCCTGGTTGCGGCGAATCCGCCCGGTGCTTCAGGCGGAGGCAGCCGAATGCGGCCTTGCCTGCCTAACCATGATCGCGGCGCGACACGGCCACAGCGTCAACCTGCCTGGCCTGAGGCAGCTCCATCCGATTTCGAGCAAGGGCGCGACGCTCGAGCAGCTGATGGCGGTCGCCTCCGAGCTCGCTTTGGCGCCGCGGGCGCTCCGGCTCGAGCTGGACGAGCTGCCGCAGCTGCAGGTGCCCGCGATCCTCCACTGGGACCTCAACCATTTCGTCGTGCTCGAAGAGGCAAAGCGCGGCAGCGTCACCATCGTCGATCCGGCTACCGGGCGGCGCAAGCTGGCCGTCGCCGAAGCCGGGGAGCATTTCACCGGAGTCGCGCTCGAGCTCAGCCCGAGCCCGGGGTTGCGCCGCATCGAGGCTCGCACCCGCACGCGCCTCAGCGACCTGTGGAGCGGCCTTTCCAATTATGGCGGCGCCGCTTTCCAGATCCTCGCTCTGTCGCTGCTGCTGCAGCTCACCGCCTTGCTCATGCCCTTCTTCCTCCAGCTGACGATCGACGAGGCGATCGGGCGCGGCAATGCCGATCTGCTGACCCTGCTCCTGGTCGGCTTCGGGGTCGTCTATGCGCTGAGCGGGGCAACGGCGGCGCTTCGAAGCTGGGTCGTCCTGACGCTGGGCCAGTCGCTGTCCTTCCAGCTTGCCGGCAACGTCGTGCGGCACATGGTGCGGCTGCCGCTCGGCTATTTCGAGCGCCGCCATGTCGGCGACCTCATGTCCCGGATCGGCTCGATCCACCCGATCAAGAACCTGCTGACGCAAGGCGTGATCAACGCCATGGTCGACGCCGCTCTGGCAGTCACCACCCTGATCGTCATGCTGATGATCAGTCCGGCGCTGACCGGTCTGGTCGCGGCCACCACCGCTGCTTACCTCGCATATTCGCTGCTCCTCTATCCAGGCCTTCGCCGCCGGACGGAGGAGGAGCTGGTCGCCCGCGCGCGCCAGGACACCTACCTGATGGAGACGATGCGCTCGATGCGGGCGATCAAGCTCCACGCCCATGAGGCGATGCGGGAAAATGGCTGGCGCAACCAATATGCCGAGGTCGTCTCGGCGAGCTACCGCGCCCAGATGTACGGCATCCGGCTCGACTTCGGCGAGCAGCTGCTGTTCGGCGGGCAGTTCCTGCTGCTCGTCTTCCTGGGCGCCCATGCCGTGCTCGCGCAGGAGCTGACGGTGGGTCTGCTGCTCGCCTTCATCGCCTACCGCACGAGCTTCATGGCGAGCGCCACCGCGCTCGTCGAGCAGCTCCAGAACTGGCGGTTGATCGGCGTTCACCTCGAGCGCCTCTCGGACATCGTCACCGAGGCCCCCGAGCCGCTGATCGCCCGGGTGCGCGACCGCCAGCTTCCGCCGCCTTCGATCCGGCTCGAATCGCTCTCCTTCGCTTATTCGCCGAGCGAGCCGCCGGTGCTGAACAGCCTCGACTTCGAGATTCCGCGCCGCTCGCTGGTGGCGATCGTCGGCCCGTCGGGCGCCGGGAAAACCACCTTGATGCGAGTCATGCTCGGCCTGCTTCCGGCGACGTCGGGACGGATCCTGATCGACGGCGTGCCGCTGACCCCGGCGCTATCCGCTGCCTGGCGCGGGCGCGTCGCGGCGGTGATGCAGGACGACCTTCTCCTGACCGGCACGCTGGCCGACAATATCGCCTTTTTCGACACCGGCCTCGATCAGGAGCGAATCGAGGCCGCGGCCCGGCTGGCGCGAATCCATGACGAGATCGTGCGCATGCCGATGGGCTATCAGAGCCTGGTCGGCGACATGGGGGCGGCTCTGTCGGCCGGCCAGCGCCAGCGCGTCCTCCTCGCCCGGGCGCTCTACCGCTATCCCGACGTCCTCTTCCTCGACGAGGGCACCGCCAATCTCGACGAGGACAATGAGAATGCCATCGCCGATCTGGTCGCGGCGCTGCCCGTCACCCGCATCGTCGTCGCTCACCGGCCAGCGCTGATCGAGCGCGCCCAGCTCGTCCTGAAGCTTGAGAACGGGCGGATCGAAGAGGTGCGGCGCGGGCCGCCGCCGCGGGAGGTCCGCGCCCAGCAGGCCTTCGTCGAGCGCCGCGTCGCGGAGCGCCGCTCGCGCTACGGCTGAGGCCGCCAGCCGGCTTAACCAATTAACGTCGGCAACGCCGCGAGTCCCGCCCCGGGACGCCCCGTTTTCCGCGATTGCGGGGGCGCTAAACGCCTGTCAGGCCGCAATTCGTCACCGCGAGGCCGGTGCGAATTCGAGGCCCGATCGGACCTCTGCAAATGGAGGCGTCAATGCGTGTACTTCAGGATTTCGAACTGACCCAGGTCAGCGGCGGATCGTCTTGCGACCCCTGCGATCCATGCGACCCGTGCTGCGAGCCCAGCCCTCGCCGCAAGAACAATAACGGCTATGGCAACGGCGCCGAGTCCGGCCCGCCTCCGGGCAATTCCGGCGCGCACAACCCGCAGCTGATCGAGGACAATCGCGGCCCCCGCGGCCCGCGCTGATCCCGCTACAGAGATACGCGAGGAGGGGGCGGCCGCGGCCGTCCCCTTTTGCGTCAAGCGGGGGTGGGAGTCCCGGCAAACCGGACTTTTCGCTTGACCCCGCTGGTGTGTTAGTACAGCATCACGGCATGAACGAAGAGCGTCCCGTCTATCTCCGCCTGCGCGACCATATCGCCGCGATGATCCTCGACGGACGCGTCCGCGACGGCGATCCGCTTCCGTCGGTCCGCAGCCTCGCCGCCGATTTCGGCGCCAACCCGCTCACCGTCGCCAAGGCCTATCAGACCTTCCAGGAAGAGGGGCTGGTGGTCGTGAAGCGCGGCGTGGGAATGTTCGTCGCCGCCGGCTCGGCCGAGAGGCTGCGTACCGCCGAACGCAAGGAGTTCCTCGAGCAGCGCTGGCCCGGCATCGTCTCGCACATGCGCCGGCTCGGGCTCGAGGTCGAGGATCTGGTCGCGCGGGCGCTCGCCTGAATCGCGCCGCCGGTACCGGTTTCACGCCGTAACATTTGAAACACTTTTTTTCCGCGCCCGGCATGCGCGCGACACAGTCGGACCCGATAAATCTGGTCAACCGCCGGCGCGGGGCTTTCCCCGCCCCCCCGAACGCCCCCGCCGGCGGCCCGAGAACGATCCGCAAGAGATCAGGTCAAGGGAGTTTCCAGATGAGCCCGTTCCGCGCCTTTCTGTTCGCCTTCACCGCCGGCCTGGCCGTCCTGTTCAGCGGCCATGGCGCGATTACCGCCGCCACGCCCAGCTCGCCGACGGGCACTATCACGGTCTGACGCTTGATTTGCCCGGGGCGTTGCCGCACGTTCGGATCCGGCCACGCCTGGAGGTGCGGATGAAAGTCATTTCAAGCTGCGTCGCGGCGGCGCTTGTCGCCGTGCCGACCGCCCTTGCCGCGTCGGGGACGCCGGCGCCGCGCAATTCCGGCCCCGCGCCGGTCAATTATATCTGCTCGGACGGCCATGAGGCCAGCGTCGTCTATGAGAGCGGCAGCGACTTCCAGCACGCCAAGGCGATCGTCAGCCACGAGGGGCGGACGATCGAGATGCGCGCCGCGCCGACGCTCTACGGCGTGCGCTACCGCGCCGAGGCCGCGGAGGGCGGAGCGCCGCTCGCCTGGTCGCTGCGCGGCGAGGAAGCCTGGCTGACCGAGGCCCCCGACGCCGACAGCTATACCCGCCAGGAGCAGGCGATCGCCCGCTGCATCCGGCTGCGCGGCGCCGCACCCGTCCAGACCGCTTCGGCCGATTCGCACGGCGAAGACCATCGGGGGCAAGGCGAGGACCATTAGGCTGGCCAGCCTGCGGAAGTGTGACCGTTTTGCCGCACCGCTGCGGCCGTTCAGCGTCACGACATTGACTCGCCGTTAAAATCCGGTGCCTTGGCACCTATATGGCCGGCGGGGTGGCCTGACGAGGCGGGGTTCGAACGGCGACGATGGGGAACGGCATTCGCAGCCTGATGGTCGGCGGCCTTTGCGCCGCGTCGATCGCTGCCGCGGCCGCTGCCCTCGCCCAGGATAATAGCAGCAACGGCACGATCATCGGCCCGCCGCAGCTCAAGGACTTCTCGCTGGAGCCCCGCGAGCGGCTGGTGACCCAGCCGCCGCCGCAGGCACAGCCCCAGCAACCACCAGCGCGCACGGCCCCGACGCCGACGCCCGCGCAGCCGCAGGCCCAGAATCAGCAGGGCCGGCCGCAGCCGCGACTTCAGCCGCCGACCCGGCAGGCGCCCGCGTCCGAACGCCAGGCGCAGCCTCAGCCCGAAATCCGGCCGGTCGGACCTGCCCTTCGCGCGCCCGACGCTTCGGTTCCGCTCGAGACCCAATCTCCGACGGCTCCGGTCGCGGCGGCGCCCGACGCCGACGAGCTTGCTCCCGCCGCGCCCAAAGGGGAGAGGGACCGGGGCTTCTCCTGGCTGTACGCGGTGCCGCTGGCCGCGCTGGCGCTGCTCGGCCTGGCGCTGTTGCGCCGGCGCCGCCGTGCCGCCGAGGCCGAGGCCGAGCCTGTCGCCGAACCGGTGACGCTCGCGGCGGCCCCGCCCCGTGCCCCGAGGCCCCGCCACGACCCGGTGCCGCGCCCCTGGCTCGAACTGTCGCTCAAGGCCGAGCGCTGCGCCTTTACGGCGACGGAGGCCGAAGTCCTGTTCGAGCTCGAGATCGCCAACAATGGCGGCAGCGCTGCGCGCAACCTGCGCATCGACGTCAAGATGTTCAACGCCGGCGCCGAGCAGGACAAGGAGATCGGCGCCTTCTTCCGCACCGCCGGCCGCGAATCGACCAAGCTCAATCTGCCCGAGGTCGAGGCGGGCGTGGTCGGCGTCATCAACGGCAGCGTCCGCATGCCGCTCGAGGAGATGCGCGCGATGAAGCTGGACGAGCGACTGCTCTTCATCCCCGTCGTCGCCGTCAACGGACTTTACGACTGGGGCGAGGGCCGCACCGGCCAGACCTCCAAATCCTATGTGATCGGCCGCGAGCTTCAGCAGCAAAGCGAGAAGATGGGCGCCTTCCGCGTCGACCAGGGCCCGCGCATCTGGCGCACGGTGGCGCAGCGCCCGCACAAGCTCGCCAAGCGCGTCTGACCGTCGTCCGGGACGGGCGCAAGGGGCCCCGATGAACGCAGCCAATGACGACCTCAAGGCGCTGATCCGCACCATCCCCGACTTTCCGCGGCCGGGCATCCAGTTTCGCGACATCACGACTCTGCTTCTGGATGCCCACGGCTTCGAGGCCGCGATCGAGCGCCTCGCCGAACGGGTCGGCGAGAAGGCGGACCTCATCGCCGCCATCGAGGCGCGCGGCTTCGTCGTCGGCGCGGCGCTGGCGCCGCTGCTCGGCGCCGGCCTCCTGCTGATCCGCAAGGCGGGCAAGCTGCCGGGGGCGACGATCGACGAGGAATATGCGCTGGAATACGGCACCGACCAATTGGCTATGCACGTCGACGCCTGCGCTCCCGGGGCGCGCGTCTGGATCGCCGACGACCTCATCGCCACCGGGGGCACCGCGCTCGCCGCCGCCCGCCTGATTCGCCGCGCCGGCGCGACCGTCGCGGGCGCGGTCTTCATCATCGACCTTCCCGATCTCGGCGGCTCGGGGAAGCTGCGCGCGGAGGGAATCCGAGTGGAGACTCTGGTGGAGTTCGAAGGCGACTGAACGTCGTTACGTGACAGGAACCGGCGCTGCGGTCGGATCGTTTACCACGTTCGCGTTCGCGTCTTCGGGAGACCAGTCATGCGTTTGCGTGTCCCCGCCGCGGCTCTTGCCCTCGCCGCCGGCCTCACCCTCTCCGCCTGCTCCTCTTATTATGACGACGGCTACGGCTATGGCGGCGTTTCGGTCGGCTTTGGAAGCGGCGGCTATTACAATTCCTATTACGACCCTTACTGGGATTATTATTCCGGCAACCCCTATTGGGGCTGGTATGACGGCTATTACTATCCCGGCACCGGCATATACATCTACGACCAGTGGCGCCGGCCGTTCCGCTGGAGCGACCGGCATCGCCGTTACTGGACCGACCGCCGTTATTACTGGGACCGCCGCGGCCATTGGGGCGGGCGCAGCGACTGGCGCGACAATTGGCGCGACTTCCGCCGCGACCAGCGCCGCGAGTGGCGCGACGACCGCCGCGACTGGCGTGAAGAGCGGCGCGACTGGCAGGGCGACGGTCGCCGCCGCGCCCGCGACCAGTGGCAGGACCGGCGGCGCGACCGCGGCGACGATGCCGAGCGCCGCCGCTGGCGCGAGCGGTAAGACTAAGCCGCTTCGGGGCGGCGCCGGATCAGGACGATCGAGGTGAAGCTGAGCACCGGCACGTCCTCCTGATTGGTCACAACCGTTGCCGAGCGGAACGAGCCGATCTGCGGCTTGCTCCGCGACGGCGTCTTGTCGACGATCTTGCTGCGCACGTGCAGCGTGTCGCCGGGAAAGACCGGTTTCAGCCAGCGGAGCTCGTCCACGCCGGGCGAACCCAGCCCCGCCTGCTCCTGCTCGACGACCTTGCGCGCGATTACCGCCATCGTCATCGCGCAAGTGTGCCAGCCGCTCGCGGCGAGCCGGCCGAAATGCGTCTTCGCGGCCGCTTCGTCGGAAAGGTGGAAAGGCTGCGGATCATATTTGCGAGCGAACTCGAGCACTTCCTCGCGAGTCACTTCGTAGGCGCCGAAATAGGTTTCCTCGCCGACTACCAGATCCTCGAAATATCGCATCGAGCCGCTCCTTTCGGGGTGGTACGTAGCAGAACGAAACTCAATTGCCAGCGGCCGCCGGGGGGCCGCGCCGCTATCGCTGAAGGGCCCGCTCGAGGTCGGCGAGATAAGTGCGCATCGTCGATTCGTGGCCGAACACGAAGCGCGCGAAGAAGCGGTAGAGCGGGTCGCGGACCTCGCCCCGTTCCTCGATCGCGAGCCGGGTGCCGCTCCCGGCCGGGGCGAGCGTGATCGTCCATTCGCCGCCAAAGGGGAGGTCGGGATCGGCGATGACGCTCCGAAAGCGCGCATCGCGCGCCTCTTCGGCGAAGTCGAAGGTGATCGAATCAGCACCGGAACGCTCGACGTAGCGCAGCGCTCCCTGCGGCCGCCGCCCGAGCACGTCGATCGAATCCACCGCGCTGCGCCAGCGCGGCTGGGCCTCAACGTCGCGGATGAGTGCCGCGACGGCCGCGGGCGTGCCGGGGACGACCGCCTCGACGCGGGCGACGTGCTCGCACGGTAGCAAGGCCCCGACGCCATAGACGATCGCCGCGACGCCGACGGGGACGGCGACAATGGCGAGGATCCACTTCCCAATCATCGCGGCCCTCTCTCCGACACCCGGCGCGCCGCGGCCGCGAGCAGCTTCAGTCCCTCGACGCCCAGTCGCCGCTCTTTCTCCGGCATCGCCGCGAGCAGCGCGGCCACGCGCCCGGCGTCGAGAACCGAATTGTCCGCGATGGCGGACCTCCCGGCTTGGGTGAGCTGCACCCGCTTGCGCCGCGCGTCGCCGGCGTCGCGCTCCAGCCGAACGAGCCCCAGCCCCTCGAGCCGCGCCAGCGCCGCCGACAAGGTCGAGGGGGCGATGCCGAGATGGCGTGCGAGGTCGGCCGGGCTCGTCCCGTCGGCTTCGATGTGGGTGAGGAAGCTTGCCTCGCGCGAGGTGAGCCCGCTGGCCGACGCGTTCCGGGTGCGGTGCTCGACATGGCACGCGAGGTAGATTTGCGGGTAGGATCGCAATACGTCGATCAGGTGGTCATTCTCGTCCATGGCCGCAGAGTCGCCGATGGAAATTGGTTCGTCAAAGCGAACGATCGGCAGGGCTGGCGCGGCTCGGGCGCACTCGCTCAGACGTTGAAGCGGAACAGCATCACATCGCCGTCCTGGACGACATATTCCTTGCCTTCGGAGCGCATCTTGCCGGCTTCTTTCGCCCCCGCCTCGCCGCCGAAGCGGATGAAGTCCTCATAGGCGATGGTCTCGGCGCGGATGAAGCCGCGCTCGAAATCGGTGTGGATGACGCCGGCCGCCTGCGGCGCCCTGGCGCCCTTCTCGACGGTCCAGGCGCGCGATTCCTTCGGCCCGGCGGTGAAGAAAGTGATCAGGTGCAAAAGCTCGTAGCCGGCGCGGATGACGCGCGCGAGGCCGGTCTCGGTAAGCTCCAGGTCGGCGAGGAACTCGGCGCGGTCCTCGGGCGGCATGGTGACGATCTCGGCCTCGATCGCCGCCGACACGATGACGGCGCCGGCCTGTTCGGCGGCGGCCCGGGCGAAGACTTTTTCGCTATGCGAATTACCGGTCGCGGCCTGGCGCTCGTCGACGTTGCAGACGTAGAGCACTGGCTTGGCGGTGAGCAGCTGCGCGCGCTCCAGCGCCTTCTTCTCCTCCTCGTCCTTGGGCCGGGTCAGTCGCGCCGGCTTCGAATCGCGCAGCAGCTCCAGTGCCTGCGTCAGCACCGACGCGGGCGCCTTCGCCTCCTTATCGCCCTGCTGCGCCTTCTTGACGAGGTTCGGCACGCGCTTTTCCAGGCTGTCGAGGTCGGCCAGCATCAGCTCGGTCTCGACCGTTTCGGCGTCGGCCACGGGATCGATCCGGCCTTCGACATGGGTGACCTCGCCGCCCTCGAAGCAGCGCAGCACGTGGACGATCGCGTCGACTTCGCGGATGTTGCCGAGGAACTGGTTGCCGAGCCCCTCGCCCTTGGAGGCGCCGCGGACCAGCCCGGCAATGTCGACGAACTCGAGCTGGGTCTCGATCGTCTGGGCCGACTTGGCGATGCCGGCGATCTTATGGAGGCGCGCGTCGGGCACGGCGACCCGGCCGACATTGGGCTCGATCGTGCAGAACGGATAATTGGCCGCCTGCGCCGCCGCGGTTTCGGTCAGCGCGTTGAACAGGGTCGACTTGCCGACATTCGGCAGCCCCACGATCCCGCAGCGAAAGCCCATATCTTGCTCCAAGGACCGCCATTGGCAGAGGATGACGCGCTGTTCCCGGCCGCCCGCAAGGGTGGGGCCCCGGGTTGCGGGCCTGATAGAGCCGAATCCCGCCGCCGCAAGGCCGGGCTTCGCGGTTGAGCTACAGGTCCTGCGGCAAATGGGGGTCGGTTCGGCACTGGCGCAGCGGCACCGGCCGCGCCGAATAGATTCGAGTAATCCGCATCGTGCGCCGGTCCGTCGCGACGTCGATGCAGCCACAGCCATAGCCGTAATGGCCGTTCACCTCGACCCAACCGGCCGTGGTCATGTCCGGCATTTCGTCCATGCCCGGCGCCTGATAGCCGCCCTGGACGGCGAGGATCC
The DNA here is from genome assembly GCA_036386375.1 of Allosphingosinicella sp. Taxonomy (GTDB): domain Bacteria; phylum Pseudomonadota; class Alphaproteobacteria; order Sphingomonadales; family Sphingomonadaceae; genus Allosphingosinicella. Next base: position 22,577 of record DASVVV010000004.1, read on the forward strand.
ACTCGCCGTCGCGGTCGATCAGCGACCAATTGGCGGGGGTGGGATTGGAGATCCAGCCGCACCGGCGCTCACCCGGCGCCGCCGAAGCGGAAGCGGAAAGGGCGGCGCCGACGACGAAGGCGAAGAGGCTTGTCATAGCCTCCTTCTACCATCGCGGCCGCGCCGCCGCCACTGAGCCGGTTAGCCGAGCAGTCCAGGCACCACCGCCTGCGCGATCAGCGTTTCGGGATCGATGCCGTAGCCGCCGTCAAAGCCATAGCCCGGCTGACTGCCGAAGCCGCCCAGGCCCGACCCGAGCAGGTTGCCGCCGAGGCCGTCGAACGAGTTGCCGAGCAGACCGCTGCCGAACATCGAGCCGATGCCGCCGAGCAAGGCACCGTCGCCGCCCATCGCGGGTGCGGGGTCGAAGCCGTCCGCATAGGAGTAATCGTCATAGGCGTAGTCGCCATAGCCGATGGAGGGGGCCGCATAAGCGTCGTGGTAAACCGGATCGAGGCCGGCATAGCTGACAGGCGCCGCGCCATCGAAGCCGTATCCGGCCGGTGCGCCGAGGCTCTGGCCGGCAAGGCCGCCGAGGTCGCCGCCGACCACCTCGCCGAGCACCAGCGGCAGGATCGCCGTCAGGATGCTGCCGAGGCCGCCACCGAACAGGCCGCCATCATCGAAGCCATTCGAGCCCTGATAAGGCGCCGCCGGATAAAAAGGCTCCGCCACCTCGTAACGGACCGGAACCGCGCGATAGGCGCGATAGGGCTGCTGCTGCGGATAATAGCGGGCCGGCGCATAATAGACGGTCTGCGGCGCCACGAAGGCCGGGCCGAAGGCGCTCGACGCATGATAAGCCTGGGCGCGCCGAAGCATCGCCAGCTCGCGCCGGTCCTGCGCGCGCATCCTGCGAAGGAGCCGCGCGCGGTCGCGGCGCTCGGCCAGCTGGAACGCCCGCAAGTGCCGCCGCTCCGCCGCGCGCATCGCCGCCGCGTAGCGCAGGTCGCGCGTCCGCTCGATGCGGGCACGCACAGCGCGGTCCTGGAGGACTTGCGCCCGCCGCTCCAGGCGACGCTCCGCGAGCTGGCGTGCGCGCTGATGCTGGTCGATCCGTGCTTCGCGGATGATCGCGCGCCGCTGCGCGAGCCGGGCCGCGTGGCGGCGCTGCGCAAGCAGTTCGCGCCGATCGAGCATTCGATCGCGCTGGGCCTCGCGCTGCTGCGCGGCCCTCGCGGCCTGAAGCCTGGCAAGGCGCCGGTCGGCAATGGCGTCGCGCCGCTGTGCCGCACGCGCCGCCTGGACCCGCGCCAGCCGCCGTTCCTGGATCGCCTCGCGCCGGGCCGCAGTTCGATCATCATGAGCGCGCCGCTGCGCCGCCTGGCGCGCTTCGTTGCGGGCGTGAACCTGGGCGCGGCGCTGCTGGCCGCCATTGTCGACGCGGCGCTCCTGCCGCGCGGCGTGCCGCTGATATTGGCGCTCGGCGCGCGCTTCGCGCCGGTCGCCGCCGCGTTCCGCAAAAGCCGGGGTCGCGACCGTCGTCGCGAGCAGCAGCGCCATCATCGTCCGTCTCATGTCACGCACTCCATTTCCATGCTGGTTGGCAAGATGGGCCAGCTGCGCTGAGTTCGGTCTGAACCCGACGTTCATCGGCAGGCAATCGTCAGGCGACGGAAGCGAAACGATGGCGGATTGCCGAGGGTTTTTCCCTGGTGGGCGCGACGCGGCCGCCTGAGTGCGCGCGGCCGGCCGTTCCCACCGTGCGGCAGGCTGCTTTCAGCGCGCGTGGGCGGGAGTGGCAGGAGTGGAGGGACTCGAACCCACGACCCTCGGTTTTGGAGACCGATGCTCTACCAGCTGAGCTACACTCCTGCGGCCGCCATCGCCTTACCCAGCCGCGTCGGGGCTCGCAAGCGGGCCTTCTGGCTGGCCGCGCGGCTCAGGCGGCGGCGCGGCCGCGGTCGTCGCCGAGCATCGTCTTGGCCGTCGCGCCCGAGACCGGCCTGGAAAAGATATAGCCTTGGATCCGATCGCAACCAAGGGCGCGGACCAGCTGCAGCTGCTCTTCGGTGGCCACGCCTTCGGCCACCGTCTTCATCCCAAGGCTGCCCGCGAGCGCGACGACGGCGCGGATGATCGCGGTACTCTCCGGATCGTCCGAGGTCATCGACTGAACGAAGCTTCGGTCGATCTTGAGCGTGTCGAAATCGGCCTTGCGCAAATAGCCGAGCGAGGAATAGCCGGTCCCGAAATCGTCCATCGCCAGCCTCACGCCGAGGCTCTGGATCTGCTGGAGGACCTTCTGGGTCGCCGCCGTAAGCTCCAGGAAGACCGTCTCGGTGACCTCAAGCTCGAGCCGGTGCGGCTCCAGCCCGGCCTGCGTCAGCGCGGAGACGAGCGTGACGATGAAGCCGGGGTCGCGCAGCTGCCGGGGCGACACGTTTACCGCGATCGCAATGTGGGAAGGCCAGGTCGCGGCCTCCTGACAGGCGGTCCGGAGCACCCACTCCCCAATTCGCCCGAGCATTCCGGTTTCTTCGGCGATCGGGATGAATTTGGTGGGCGGGATCTGGCCCAGCTCGGGATTGTGCCAGCGCAGCAGCGCCTCGAAGCTCTTGATCTCGAGCGTGTCGGCATCGGCTACGGGCTGGTAGTTGAGCGCGAACTCGCCGGCGTCGACCGCGCCGTGCAGCGCCAGCTCGATCTTGCGCCGCTCCTCGGCCCGGGCGTGGAAGCCCGATTCGAAGAAGCGGATGTCGTTGCCGCTGCCGTCCTTCGCCCGGTAGAGCGCGAGATCGGCGCTGCGGATCAGCTCCTCGACGCTCGCGCCGTCGCCCGGGCCGATCGCGACGCCGACGCTGGCGCCGACGAACAACCGCTGCTGGCGGTAGAGAAACGGCCCCTGGAGCGACCCGACGAGCGCCAGGCAAAGCTGCTCGAGCTCCTGTCGGCTTTCCACGACGGGCACGACGATGGCGAACTCGTCGCCGCCCAGCCGCCCGGCGGTCATCTCGTCGGAAATCACCGTTTCGAGGGAGCGCGAGACTTCCCGCAGCAGGTGGTCGCCGGCGACGTGGCCGAGCGAGTCGTTGATCGTCTTGAAGCGGTCGAGGTCGACCAGGAGAACGGCGCATTCCTCGCCCCGCTCCTTCGCGGAACCGAGCGCGGAATCGAGGTTTTCGAGCAGCTGAAGGCGGTTGGGAAGGCCGGTGAGCGCGTCATGGCGGGCCATATGGGCGATCCGGTCGGCGGCGTTGCGGGCCGCCGTGACGTCCGAGCCGACCCCCTGGTAGCCGGTGAAGCGCCCCTGCTTGCTGAATACGGGCCGCGCGGAGATCTCGATGTTCCTGACCGTCTCGCCGGCCTGGACCGGGATGACGAGGTCGGAAATCGTCTCCCTTCGCGCCAGCGCCGCCTCGGCATTGGCGATCGTGCGCCGAAGCGCCTGGTCGCCGCGCGGCACGTCCTTGAGAAGGTCGAGGAAGGACAGGCCTTCAAGCTCCTCGACGCTTCGGCCGATGGCCCGGGCGAAGCGGGCCGAGACGTTGCGGAAGGCGAGCTGGGCATTGGTGTGCCATAGCCAGTCGGCGTCGCTGCTCTCGAACTCGCGCAGCAGCAGGCTGACCGTCTCACGCCGCTCCTCGAGGGCGATGTCGAGGCACTTGCGCTGCATGAAGGCGCGCCCGTTCATCAGCACCATCATCAGCATCACTGCCGTGTAGACTGGGCCGATCGTCGTGATCAGGAGCGAGTCCGCCGTCATCAGCATGCGGGTCGCGGCCACGCCCATGATCAGAACGTAGGTCGCCGCCGCGAAGGGGATAGGCGAGAAGATGTGGGCGGCGCCGGCCATGAGCGTTGCCGTCATCAGGCACAGAGCCAGTTGCTGGCCGTGGGTCGCGAACTCGAAGAAATAGCGAGCTGGAAAGCCCCAGACGAGGCCGAGAAGCACGCTGTGATAAGCGGCGCGGTCGATCGTCTTGCGGCCGACCGAATGGATCTGGCGGCGCCGGAGCTTGGCGCGGGCGTGCGCGACATAATGGGCGAGGATCGCGAGGCTGATCAGCCACAGCCCCATGTGCAGGGGCGGGACGCTGTCGTTCATCATGAAGACGATGACGAGGGCGTTGATGGCCAGCGCCCAGCTCGCCAGCGACAGCGCGCGCACCATCTCTTCGAGCTGCGCGGCGCGCACGCGTCCCCAGCCCCGGCTGCCGGCAGGCGCCGAGCGGTTGAAGACGACCCGCCAGTCGAGTTTCGGCAAGCTCTTGTCGGTCATGGCGCTCCCGCCATCACCCTTAGCTTCCAAAGCGTTAGGGAAGCGTTATCTAACCTTGCTCAGGCGGCGATGTCGTAGGTCGGGAGCTCGCCCGAGAGGTAGAGGTTGCGCGCCCGTGCCCGCGACAGCTTGCCCGAGCTGGTGCGGGGCAGCGAGCGCGGCGGGACCAGTTCCACGAGGCAGTTCATTCCGGTGATAGCCCGGACCCGCTCGCGGATCGCATCGCGCAGCCGCCCACGCTCGCCGGCGTCGGACGTGCGGCACTGGACCAGCACCGCCGGCGTCTCCTCGCCGCCGGGCGTGGTAATCGAGAAAGCGGCGATGTCGCCGGCCTTGAAGCCCGGCAGCTGCTCGACCGCCCATTCGATGTCCTGCGGCCAGTGATTCTTGCCGTTGATGATGATCAGATCCTTGGCGCGGCCGACGATGTAGAGATAGCCCCCCGAAAGGTAGCCCATGTCGCCGGTGTCGAGCCAACCCTCCTCGTCGAGGCAGGCGGAAGTCGCTTCCTCGTCGCGGAAATAGCCCGCCATGACGGAGATGCCGCGGCAATGGATCTTGCCGATTTCGCGCTCGGCAAGGCGGCTGCCATCGTCGCCGCGTATCTCGACTTCCATGTCTCGCACCGGCTGCCCGCAATTGACGACGGCGCGGTAGCGCTGGGGCCGGTCGCGCTCGCCCGGACCGCCGCCGGCGAGCAGGGTCTCCTCGACGATCTCGACGACGATGCCCTCGCCCGGCGGCATGATCGACACGGCGAGCGTCGCTTCGGCGAGGCCGTAGCTGGGAAGGAAGCTCGACGCCTTGAACCCCGCCGGGGCGAACGTGTCGACGAAGGCCTGCATGACGTCGGGCCGGATCATGTCCGCACCGTTGCCGGCGACGCGCCAGCGCGAGAGATCGAAGCGTTCGGCGACATTGGTCTGGCTCGACACGCGCCGGGCGCAGATGTCGTAGCCGAAGCTCGGTGAATAGCTCATCGTTTGGCCCTGATTGCGCGTAATCAGGTCGAGCCAGGCGAGCGGGCGGCGCGCGAAATCCTCGGTCTTGAGATAGTCGACCGACATCTGGTTGGCCACGACGGAGAGCAGGCAGCCGACCAGGCCCATGTCGTGGTAGAAGGGGAGCCAGGAAACGCCCCGGTCCTCCGGGCCCATCTTCATCGCATGGCTGTGGGCGGCGAGGTTGCTCATCAGCGCCTTGTGGGTGACGATCACGCCGTGCGGGAAGCGCGTCGATCCGCTCGAATATTGGAGATAGGCGACATCCTCCGCGCGCGCTTGTGCAAGCGGAACCTCCTCCGCTTCGGTCGCGCCGAACGCTTCCCAGTCGACGCCGGCGACATTGACCGACTCCGCCGCCGCCGAGCCGAGGCTGGCCAGCTCGCCGGGATAGAGGAGCAGCTTCGGGTCGCAGCTTCGCAGCTGCAGCGCCAGCTGGTCGATATAGGCGTCGCGGCCGCCGAACGACGTCGGGAGCGGCAGCGGCACCGGCCAGGCGCGGGCGTATAGCGCGCCGAAGAACAACGCGATGAACTCGGGCGCGGTCTCGGCCAGCAGCGCGACCCGGTCGCCCGGCCGCACGCCCGCTGCGATCAGCCGGAAGGCGGAGTCGATTGCATCGCGGCGGAGCTGCGCGAAAGGATAGACGCGCACCAGGGTCGCCCGGGCGTCGTGGAAATTCAGCCCGCGCACGCCCTGGGCGGCATAATCCAGCGCCTCCGTGATCGTCGCGAAGTCGGCGAGGCGTCGCGGCAGATCGTCCGCGGTCGGAGTCGGCTGCAGACGGTCGCTGGAGGTGACGGAGCCGGGGTCCCGTTCAAGCACGACGTGATACATCCTCATTCCCGGGATTGAGGCCGCGAAGAAGGTTCATAGGCTCCCTGTGGAAGCGAGGGACGTTCATAATCCGGCTCGACTGTGGCACAATCATGGCAGTGGGACGCGACCTCAACAAAAGCCGTCCGCCGCTGGACCAGGCGGCGCTGGAGCAGCTCGCCCTTCGCTATGTCGGCCGCTACGCCACTTCGCGCGCCAGGCTTTGCCGCTATCTCGAGCGCAAGTTGAAGGACCGGGGCTGGGCGGACACCGACGATCCTTCGATCGACGACGTGGCCGCCAGGATGGTGCAGCTCGGCTATGTCGACGACGCCGCGTTCGCGTCGGCGCGCTCGGCCGAGCTGAGCCGCCGCGGCTACGGGCCCCGGCGGGTGCGCGAGGCTTTGCGCGCGGCCGGAATTGCGGATGAGGATGCCCTCGCTGCCGCCACGGAGGCGCAAGGGGAAGCGTGGGCGGCGGCCCTTCGGCTCGCCCGGCGCCGGTCGATCGGGCCGTTTGCGGCCGCGGAGCCGGACCGGCGGGATCGCGAGCGCGCTTTGGGAGTCCTGCTGCGGGCCGGCCATTCGATGGACGTCGCGCGCCGCCTCGCTTTCGCCCGACCTGGCGAATTCCCGCCTGAAGACGGCGGCTGAACGGCAATGGTTCACAATTGCGGAATCCATGGTAGTTCTACGGTGCCAATGTTGGATCGGCTGTCGTTTATGGCGCGTCACGAAGTGATTTCCGGACCCATGCCCGCTCCCGCGGAGACCGCGGACGCGTCCGGTGACGGCGAAGCGCTGCTGCGCGTCGTCGGGGTGGTGAAGTGGTTCGACGCTACGCGCGGCTTCGGTTTCGTCGTCAGCGAAGACGCCAAGGGCGACATTCTGGTCCATTTCAGCGTGCTCAAGGAGCATGACCGCCGCAGTCTGCCCGAGGGCGCGATCGTCGAATGCCTTGTGGCGGAGCAGGAGCGCGGGCTCCAGGCGCGCAAGGTGATCAGCATCGACCTGAGCAAGGCCGTCCTTCCGGAGCTGGGCCGCGGCGCGCCGGGCCAGGCCGATCGCATCGATCCGGCCGCCTTGCTCGATCAGGCGGGCCCGTTCGAGGCGGTGCGGGTCAAATGGTTCAACCGATTGCGGGGCTACGGCTTCCTCGTCCGCGATGGCGACGAGACCCAGGACATCTTCGTGCACATGGAAACGGTGCGGCGCGGCGGCCTGTCGGATCTCATTCCCGATCAGCCGCTGCGCGCGCGCATCGCGGTCGGCCGCAAGGGGCCGCTCGCCGTCGAGGTGGAGGACCTTTGATCGCCCGTACAGCGCTCGCCGGTGCCGCGCTCGCTCTGGCCCTCGCCGGGTGCCGGGCCGAGCCGGCCGCCAACGCCTCGCAGCCGCCGGTCGGGACGACGGCCGCATCGGGACTGGACCTGGTGCCGCTGACCATCGACAGCGCCGGACGCAGCCACCGCTTCACCGTCGAGGTGGCGCGCACCTCGGACCAGCAGGCGCAGGGCCTGATGTTCCGCGAGCGGCTCGGCGCGAATGAAGGTATGATCTTCCCTTTCCCTTATCCGCGCCCCGCCAGTTTCTGGATGCGTAACACGCTGATTCCGCTCGACATGGTCTTCATCCGAGAGGACGGGACGATCGCGCGCATCGCCGCCAATACCGTGCCGCACTCCGAAGAGCCGGTAGGGTCCGGCGAGCCGGTCATCGCGGTCCTCGAGCTCAGGGGCGGACGAGCGTCGGAGCTCGGCATCCGCGAGGGCGACCGGGTCCGCTGGGCGGGCTAGCGGGCTTGCGCCGGCCCAAGCATCGGCGCTAGGCGAGCCCGGCCATGGGCTTCTTCAAGAATCTCTTCACCTGGTGGGAAGGCGCGACGCTCGGCACGGCGTTGTTCAACTGGCGCCATGGCCAAAAGGTCGGCGAGGATGAGCTTGGCAACGCCTATATGACGACCAAGAACGGCGAGCGGCGCTGGGTCATGTACAATGGCCCGAACGACGTCAGCCGGGTTCCGCCCGATTGGTATGCCTGGCTCACGCGCCAGATCGACGACATTCCCGACAAGGCGCTGCCGCCACCGCCCAAGTTCCTCAAGCCCCCCGTTCCGAACCTGACCGGCACGTCGTACGCCTACCGGCCATCGGGGTCGCTGGAGCGGGGCGGTCAGCGGCAGGCGGCGAGTGGCGATTACCAGGCCTGGACGCCCGACTGAGGGATGCGCGGCCATCGTCACATTGCGATTGCGGCGCTGCTGACCGTCGCCGCCGCCTGCGGCCCGACCGCGGCCCCCGTGCGCAACGCCCAGGACGCGAACGAGACGATCGAGACGGTCGACATCCCGCAGACGGTCACCCGCGTCGCGCCCGGGACGACGCCGATGCGGGAGCGGGTCGCGGTGATCGGCCTCTTGAACAAGCGCAACGGGCTGATGCGCGACCTCACCTTGCGGCCAGGCCAGGCAGGCAGGGTGGGCGACGTCATCGTCCGCCTGCGCGCCTGCGAAACGACCGCGCCCTGGGAGGTACAGCGACTGACCGGCGCCTTCGTCCAGCTCGACGTGCGCAATCCGCAGGGCCGCTACGAGCGGGTCTTCTCAGGCTGGCTCTATAAGGAAAGTCCGTCGCTCAACGTCGTCGAGCACCCGATCTACGACGTCTGGCCCAAGAGCTGTGCGATGACGCATCCGGACGGCGCCGAGCCGCCCGGCCGCCCCGCCAGCAACCGGTCGAGCGCGGCGAACTCGACCGCTTCCGGCGGAAACGACAGGCCGTCGGCGGCGCCGCCGCCCAAGGCCGAGGCCAACAGCGCCAGATAGGCCTCCTGGTCGATCTCGACCGCGCCGAGGCTGCGCAGGTGCGCGGTCATGAACTGGCAGTCGAGCAAGCGGAACCCGCCGACGATGAGCCGCGCGACCAGCCAGGCCAGCGCCACCTTCGACGCGTCGGCCGTTTGCGAGAACATGCTCTCGCCGAAGAACGCGGCGCCGAGCCTGACGCCGTAGAGGCCGCCGACCAGCTCGCCCTCTTCCCAGGTTTCGACGGAATGGGCGTGGCCGGCGGCGTGAAGCTGGTTGTAGCCGCGCTCGATCTTGTCGTTGATCCAGGTATCCTCGCGCGCGGCGCAGCCGCGGAGTACGTCGGCGAAGGCTCGGTCGGTCGTCACTTCGAACCGGCCCGAGCGCAGGGTCTTGCGCAGCGAGCGCGACAGATGGAAGCGGTCCAGCGGCAATATCGCCCGGCGCCGCGGCTCGACCCAATAAACGTCGCGGGCGCGGCGGCTGTCGGCCATCGGGAAGACGCCGATCGTATAGGCGCGCAGGACCAGATCGGGATCGAGGCCCTTCATGACGGGCGAGAATAACCGATCCTGCTGAACGCGCCCAGTATGGCTAGAGTATCTCGCGCACCTTGTCCTGCGGCCGGCACAGGCGCACGCCCTTTTCGGTCTCGACCAGCGGACGCTCGATCAGGATCGGATTGGCGACCATCGCTTCGAGGATAACGTCGTCGCTCACCGCACCGCCGACGAGGTCCAGTTCCTGCGCCAGCTGCTCCTTCGCCCGCAGGCCCTCGCGCGGAGCGATGCCGGCCTCGCCGTAAAGGCGCTTCAGCTCCGCTTTGGACGGCGGGTGCTTCAGATATTCGATGACCGTCACCTCGGCGCCCTCCTGTTCGAGGATCGCGAGCGTCTTGCGCGAGGTGCCGCATTTGGGATTGTGATAAATGATAGCCTTCATTTCAGCGTCCCCTTTGGCCGCCACGCGCAATGCGCGATCGCGGAGGCATGACATATCATGTGTATTGAACGAATAAACTTGATATGTCATATAGCACTATGCCGCGTTCATCCCGTGCCGCCACGACGCTTCCGCCCCAGACGAGGCGGGCACTCCGTCAGGTGGGAGCGGACATTGCCACAGCGCGCCGCCGACGCAAGCTGCCGCAGCGGCTGATGGCCGCGCGGATGCTCGTGTCCATCCAGACTTTGCAGCGGCTCGAGGCGGGCGATCCCACGGTCGGATTAGCGGTTCTTGCCAGCGCCTTGTTCGTCCTCGGCATGACACAGCGCCTGGAACGGCTCCTCGCTCCAGACACCGATCAGGTGGGCATGAGAGAGGACATGGCTCGCCTGCCGCGCAACGTCCACGCGCCGAGACCCGACGAACTCGATTTCTAGAGATGGAAGTACGAAGCTACGTCTTTGTCCATCTTGCGGAGGGTCCCGTGCCCGCGGGTCTCCTCACCCTCGTGGATGACGGCCGTGCAAGCTACGCGACCTTCGCTTACGGGCGTCGCTATTTGCAACGACCTGATCGGGTGGCCGTCGATCCGACGGGGCTGCCGTTGCCGGAACCGGGCTCGGATCAGGTCTTTCACACCGAAGAAGGGTTCGCCGTCTTCGGCGGAATCCGCGACGCCGCCCCGGACGGTTGGGGCCAGTATTTGATCTACAAGGCCATGGGGGATCGGCTACCTTCCGAAGCTGACCTCATACTGGCGTCCGGGGATCATCGCGTGGGTGCCCTGGCATTCGGGCCGACAAGCGACCGGCCGGAGAGAATCACGCCATGGGGAGAGGGCGACGCGCCGGGTGAGCATTTCAGCCTGGCCGAATTGGCAGCCGCCGCCGAACGGGCCCAACATGTTGACCAGCTGGACGAGAATCTGCGGAGCCTCCTTACCGCCGGGTCGTCGCTCGGCGGAGCTCGGCCGAAAGCCGCCACGGAGATTGACGGGCAGCCGTGGATCGCCAAGTTCCAGGCGAAGGCGGACAGCTTTCCGGAGTGCCGGGTCGAGCTAGCCACGATGCGGCTGGCCTCCAAGTGCGGACTGGACGTTCCGGCGCTGCACTTCGAACGGGCCCTCGAGCGCGACATCTACATGATCCGGCGCTTCGACCGATCTGGCCAAGGGGGTGAAGCGTGCCGCATACCCTTTGTCTCCGGTCTCACCATGCTGGCGGCGCATGAGAGCGAGGTCAGTCGATTCAGTTATGCAGACCTGGCGGCCAGCGTCCGCCGCCATGGTACCAGAATAGCGGACGACCTTCGCGAACTCTTTCGCCGGATGGTGTTCAACATCCTCGTCACGAACGATGACGACCATCTGCGAAATCACGGCTTTCTTTTTCAGGACGGCGGATGGCAGCTGTCGCCGCTCTACGATGTCGTACCCAAACCCCAGGTCGGCCTCGAGCGTCGGCTGGTGCTTGGCGTCGGGCCGCATGGCCGGCTTGCCACGCTTACCAATGCGCTCGCCGGAGCCGCCGTCTTCAATGTGGAAGAAGGCGAAGGGCGGTCCATCATCGCCGAGATGGCGGGCGTCGTCCGACGGAATTGGGAGCCCTGCTTCGCCGAAGCCGGGGTCGGCGTCGCCGACGTGGAGCGGTTCAGGACCTGTTTTCGAGAAGCCGAGCTGTGGGTCGGCTGAGAGGCCGCTTCACCCCTCTGCCGCCGTGTCCTGCCGGGCGAGCCATTCCTCCAGCCACTTGATGGTATAGTCGCCGGCCTGGAATTCCGGGTCCTCAATCAGCGTCTGGTGGAGCGGGATGGTGGTCTTGATGCCGTCGACGACGAATTCCTCGAGCGCCCGCCGCAGCCGCCGCATCGCGCCGGTGCGGCTGGTGCCGTAGACGATAAGCTTGGCGACCATGCTGTCGTAATGAGGCGGCACGCGGTAGCCGGAATAAAGGCCGGAATCGACGCGCACGTTCATTCCTCCGGGCGCGTGGAAATGACGGATGAGGCCGGGCGAGGGGGCGAAGGTGCGCGGGTCTTCGGCGTTGATCCGGCACTCGATGGCGTGGCCGCGGAAGACGACGTCCTCCTGGCGAAGCGTCAGCGAATGACCTTCGGCGATGCGGATCTGCTCGCGCACCAAATCGAGACCGGTGATCGCCTCCGTCACAGGGTGCTCGACCTGCAGCCGGGTGTTCATCTCGATGAAGTAGAATTCGTCATTCTCGTAGAGGAACTCGATCGTGCCGGCGCCGCGATAGGCCATCTCAGCCATCGCCCGGGCGACCAGGCCGCCGACGCGCTCGCGCTGCTCGGCGGTGAGCGCGGGGGAGGGCGCTTCCTCGAGCACCTTCTGGTGGCGGCGCTGGAGCGAGCAGTCGCGCTCGCCCAAATGGATGGCATTGCCCTTGCCGTCGCCGAAGATCTGGAATTCGATGTGGCGCGGGTCGTCCAGGAATTTCTCGATATAGACGGTGTCGTCGCCGAACGCGGCCTTCGCCTCCTGGCGCGCCGCCATGAGCTGGCTGTCAAGCTCGGTTTCGCTGCGGACGATCTTCATCCCGCGTCCGCCGCCGCCGGAGGCCGCTTTTACGAGCAGCGGATAACCGGTTCCGGCCGCGACGCGCCGCGCTTCCTCCGGCCCCTCGACCGGGCCGTCCGAACCCGGCACCAGCGGCAGGCCGAGCGCGGCCGCGGTGCGCTTCGCCTCGACCTTGTCCCCCATGACGCGGATATGCTCCGGCTTGGGGCCGATCCAGATGATGTTGTGAAGTTCGACGATCTCGGCGAAGCGGGCATTTTCCGAAAGGAAGCCGTAGCCGGGGTGGATCGCGTCGGCGTGGCTGATCTCGGCCGCGGAGATGATGGCGGGAATGTTCAGATAGGATTCCGACGCCGGCGGCGGGCCGATGCAGATCGCCTCGTCGGCGAGGCGCACGTGCATCGCGTCGGTATCCGCCGTCGAATGGACCGCGACGGTCCGGATGCCCATTTCGTGGCAGGCGCGGTGGATTCGAAGCGCGATCTCGCCGCGATTGGCGATCAGGACCTTCTGGATCGCCATTATTCGATGATCGCCAGCGGCTGATCGAACTCCACCGGCTGGGCGTCCTGGACGCAGACCTGCTTCACCGTCCCGGCGCGCGGCGCCTGGATCGGGTTCATCACCTTCATCGCTTCGATGATGAGGAGCGTGTCGCCTTCCTCGACCCGGACGCCCGGAGCGACGAAGGGCGGCGCGGACGGCTCGGGCGAGAGATAGACGGTGCCGACCATCGGCGACCTGACGGTGCCGGGATGCGGTCCGGAACTCTCCTCCGGCGCGGCCATGGCGACCGTAGAGGAAGGCGCGGCCGGCGGCGCCGCCGGCGGGGCAGCCGGCACCGAAGCGACGGCGGCCGTGAGCTTGCGCTTGACGACGATGCGTCGGTCGCCGTCCTCCACCTCGATCTCGCTGAGCTCATTCTCCGAAAGCAGCTCGGCGAGCTGGCGGATGAGGGACGTGTCGATCCGCATTGCGCCGCCGGCACCCTCTTCTTCGCTCATCGGAAAACCTCTTTGCCCTGTTGCGGCGGAAGCCTCGTCGCCGGCGCCGTCCACTGTCAGAGACGCGCGGCCGCGTCCAGAGCCAGCTCATAGCCGAGCGCGCCGAAGCCGGCGACGGTGCCGCGCGCGGCGGCGGCGATCAGGCTCCGGCGGCGGAAGCTTTCGCGCGCCTGCGGGTTGGAGAGATGCACCTCGATGACGGGGACTCCGATCGCCCTGACCGCGTCGTGGAGCGCGACGGAAGTGTGGGAGAAGCCCCCCGCATTGAGGATGACCGCCGTCGCGGACCGCGCTTGTGCTTCGTGCAGCCAGTCGATCAGGTGGCCCTCGTGGTTGGACTGGCGGATGTCCACCTCGACGCCGAGCGCTTGCGCCCGGTCCTGCAGCCGGTCGGCGATATCGTCGAGCGTCGCGGCGCCGTAAATTTCCGGCTCGCGCGCGCCGAGAAGGTTCAGGTTCGGCCCGTTCAGGACGTAGATGACTGGCGCCGCCATGGCCGCGGCCTATATGACGGCGGCCCGGCGAGCGCAAAGGAAGGCCATGGTGCAGGACCCGACCCTGTCGATTCGAGTGAATGGCGAGCACCGGCGGGTGCGCGACGGCCTCACTTTGGCCGAGCTCGCGCTCGAGCTGGGGCTGGAACCGACGAAGGTGGCCGTCGAGCGCAACCTCGAGATCGTCCCGCGCTCGACGCTCGGCGAGGTACGGGTCGAGGACGGCGACGAACTGGAAATAGTCACCTTCGTCGGCGGCGGATGACGCTCAGATCGTCGGCACCACCTCACCGCGCGGCGGGGGGAGGCGCGCGCCATATTGCCTGGCGATCCGCTCGACCTCCTCGAACGTCGTATTGACCGCCTCCTCCGCCGCGACCAGCTCTTCCTCGCCCTCGACGAAGGTCGATTCGCCCTGCTGACGCGAGATCCGGTCGAAGATGTCGGCGAGCCGGCGCCAAGCCTGCACGTGCGCCTGATAGGCTTGCCAGAAATCCTGCGGAGCGCCGCCGCGGTCGATACCGGCGATGATCTCGACCACTTCGCTGGGACCGAGCCGGTCGGAATCGAGATTGTCCGCCTCGAGGATCCGCTCGATTTCCGAGCGCGCCGTGTCGCGCTCGCTCGCCGTGGAGGAATTGCCCGGCGCGGAGGCCCCGGGGGCCGCGGCAGCGGTCAGGATGAGTAGGGGGATGCAAAGTAAACGCATTGACCTCAGCCTTTCACGGGCCCCAGCTTAAAGCGGCGGGAGCTGCGGGGGAAGGCCGGGCTTACGCATCGCGCCATTGCCACTATATCAGCCTTGTCCCTGGCTGGCCGAGGCACCGAAGCGTGAACGCAGAGACCCGAATAACCGACGCCGCCGCCGGCTCGAGCGATGGCTGGAGCGTGGCCGGCCGGAGCTTCACCTCGCGGCTGATCGTCGGGACCGGGAAGTATAAGGATTTCGCGCAGAATGCCGCGGCGGTGGAAGCATCGGGCGCGGAGATCGTCACCGTCGCGGTCCGGCGCGTGAACATCTCCGACCCGAAGCAGCCGCTGCTCACCGACCATATCGACCCGAAGCGCTACACCTACCTGCCGAATACGGCAGGCTGCTTCACCGCAGAGGAGGCGATCCGGACGCTCCGCCTGGCGCGCGAGGCCGGCGGCTGGCAACTGGTCAAGCTCGAAGTGCTCGGCGAGGCGAAGACGCTCTACCCCGACATGCGCGAGACGCTGCGCGCGACCGAGATCCTCGCCGGCGAAGGCTTCCGGCCGATGGTCTATTGCGTCGACGATCCGATCGCTGCGAAGCAGCTCGAGGAGGCGGGGGCGGTGGCGATCATGCCGCTGGGGGCGCCGATCGGCTCCGGGCTCGGCATCCAGAATCGGGTAACGATCCGGCTGATCGTCGAGGGCGCCAAGGTGCCGGTGCTGGTCGATGCCGGCGTCGGGACCGCTTCCGACGCCAGCGTCGCGATGGAGCTGGGCTGCGACGGGGTCCTGATGAACACCGCCATCGCCGAAGCGAAGGACCCGATCATGATGGCCCGCGCGATGAAACTCGCGGTCGAGAGCGGCCGGCTCGCTTACCGTGCCGGACGAATGGGCCAGCGCCGCTACGCAGACCCGTCGAGCCCGCTAGCCGGGATGATCTGAGCCGCGCCGCCGCGTCAGATGACGATGAAGTCGCCGGCGTCCAGCGCGGGCTTGTCGGGCAGCAGGGCGAACAGAATTTGGGCGCCCGAGCCGCTGCCGTCGCCATCGAAATAGAGCTTGCCGCTGCCGGTGTCGTAGATGATCCGGTCGTCGGCGTCCTTGGCCGCGGTCCCGGTCGCGAAACGCGACGCGGCCAGCCCGCCGGCGACAAGGCCGGTGAACACCGAATTCTGGAGCTCGATCCGGTCTTCCGTCGTCGAGAAGTCGCCGATCGTGTCGACGTTCGACGCGCCGAGCGCGCCGTCGAAAGTGAAGCGATCGGCCCCCGCGCCGCCGACGAGGATGTCGGTGCCCGCGCCGCCGTTCAGGCGGTCGGCGCCGGTGCCGCCGTCGAGTATGTCGTTGCCGGCGCCCCCGGTGAGCCGGTCATTGCCCTCCTGCCCCAGCAATATGTCGTTGCCGGCGCCGCCCGAAGCGGTGTCGTTGCCGCTTCCTCCAAGCGCGATGTCATTGCCGCTGCCGCCGTTCAGGCGGTCGGCACCGGCCCCGGCATCGAGGATGTCGTCGCCGCCGTCGCCCGCGAGCCGGTCCTTCCCGTCATTGCCGAACAGGATGTCGTTGTCGGCGCCGCCGGAAAGGTCGTCGTCGCCGCCGCCGCCGAACAATATGTCGTTGCCGCCATCGCCGGTGAGGCGGTCGATGCCGCCGCGCCCGTCGATAATGTCGTTGCCTCCGCGGCCGATCAGCTCGTCGGGCCCTTCGCCGCCGTTCATCAGATCGCCGTTGTCGCTGCCGATTGCCGTCGCCATGGCTTTGGGTCCCCTCGCCTGTTCTTTCAGGGACTTATGCGCCGTGCCAAGAGCGCTGTCGAGAGCGGTGGCCCAATTCGGAACGGCTCGCGCCGACGCCGGTTTAACGGGGGAAGCGGAAGGCGAGGATGCCCGACTTCACCGCAGCCCGAAACCTGATGGTCGACCGGCAGATCGCCGGCCGCGGCATCAGGCACCGCCGCCTGCTGGAGGCGATGCGGGAGGTGCCCCGGCACGAATTCGTCGGGCCTGAGATCGCCCACCTCGCTTATGACGATTCGCCGCTCCCGATCGACAACGACCAGACCATCTCGCAGCCCTATATCGTCGCCCTGATGATCGCGGCCGCCGGGGTCGCGCCCGGCGACAAGGTGCTCGAGATCGGCGCGGGCTCCGGCTACGCCGCCGCGGTTATGGCCCGGATCGCCGAGCAGGTGATCGCCATCGAACGGCACGAAGCGCTGGCCGGCCTGGCTGCGGAGCGGATGGCGCGGCTCGGCTATGACAACGTCTCGATCCGCCATGGCGACGGCAGCCGCGGCTGCCCGGAGGGAGCGCCGTTCGAGGCGATTCTCGCCGCGGCCAGCGGCAGCCACGTGCCGGAGGTTCTGCTCGAACAGCTGGCGATTGGCGGCATTCTGGTGATGCCGGTCGGCGAGCCTTCCGAAGTCCAGAAGCTCGTCAAGGTGACGCGGGTTGCGGAAGACGATTACGAGCAGGAGGATCTAGGGCCGGTGCGATTCGTGCCGCTGATCGGCGAGGAGGGCTGGGACGAGAGCGGCGGCCGCCCGCTGCCGTTGGCCGAGCGGATCGCCCGCGCCGCCGAGCCGCTGCCCGACCCCGACGACCCTGCCTTCGCCGATCCGTTCGAGCGGTTCGGCGATGCGCGCCTCGTGCTGCTCGGCGAGGCGAGCCACGGGACGAGCGAATTCTATCGCGCCCGCGCCACGATCACGCGGCGGCTGATCGAGCGGCACGGCTTCAACATCGTCGCGGTCGAGGCGGACTGGCCCGACGCCGCCGGCATCGACCGCTACGTGCGCCACCGCCCGAGGCGCGACGGCGAGGAAGCTCCCTTCCAGCGCTTCCCGATGTGGATGTGGCGCAACAGCGACGTCGATGCCTTCGTGCGGTGGCTGCGCGGCTACAATGAGGCGCGGGCGCCGGAAGCGATGGCCGGAATCTACGGCATCGACCTTTACAATCTCGGCGGGTCGATCCGCGCCGTCATCGACTTTCTCGACGATGTGGATCCGGAGGCGGCTCGGGTGGCGCGCGAACGTTATGGCTGCCTGCAGCCGTGGAGCAGCGACCCCGCCCTCTACGGCCGCCTCGCCGTCACCGAAGGCTATGCCCGCTGCGAGGAGCCGGTCGTGAAGATGCTTCGCCAGCTCCATTCGAAGCGGATGGAATATGCGGCGCAAGACGGCGAGGAATGGCTCGACGCGGCGGCCAATGCGCGGCTGATCAAGAATGCCGAGGAATATTATCGGGTCATGTACCACGGCGCGGCAGAAAGCTGGAATTTGCGCGACACCCACATGTTCGAGACGCTCTGCCAGCTGCTGGACGCGAAGGGCCCCGAGGCGAAGACGGTGGTTTGGGCCCATAACAGCCATATCGGCAACGCCGCCTTCACCGAAATGGGCCGGGACCGCGACGAGCTCAACGTCGGCAAGCTGGTCAAGGAGAAGTTCGGGGACGAGGCGCGGCTGATCGGTTTCGGGACCCATCGGGGGACCGTCGCCGCCGCCACCGACTGGGATGGCGAGATGGAGGTGAAGACGGTGCGGCCGTCGCTTCCGGGCAGCCATGAGCGGCTGTGCCACGACAGCGGCGTCGCGCGCTTTCTCCTGGACCTGAGGGAGGGCCGGCACGACGCGCTCCGCGGCGAGCTGATGGAGGCGCGGCTGGAGCGGTTCATCGGCGTCATCTACCGGCCCGAGACCGAGCGGTGGAGTCACTATGCCGATGCCATCCTGCCGAGGCAGTTCGACGCCTGGGTCTGGTTCGACGAAACGCGGGCGGTGACGCCGCTGCCGGGCGAGCAGCAGCCCGGCGAAGACGAGACCTATCCATTCGGCCTCTGACGGAGGCGAGCAGGCCAAATCCTAAGGGGTTGTTTACCATTCCGGCCTTAGGCCCTTCCTATGGCGGGATTGGGCTTCGGGAGCGTCCGCGGGTGCGCCGCGGCAGGGGAAGAAAGAGCATGAGGATCGCCTTCCTCGGGACGTCGATCGATCTCCTCTCGGCCGACGAGACGCTCCAGCGTGCGCTCCAGGCGATGCAGGGGGGGCGACCCATTGTCCACGTCGCCCTGAACGTCGCGAAGTTCGTCAACATGCGCCAAAACGAACAATTGCGAAGCGACGTCGAGCAGGCCGATATCATCGGGCTCGACGGCATGGGGCTCGTGCTGGCGCTGCGCCTGTTCGGGCGGCGGCGCGTCGAGCGCGTAGCGGGCGTCGATCTCATGTTCGCCTTGCTCGCGAAGTGCGCGGAGCTCAAGCTTCGGCCGTTCCTGCTGGGCGCCCGCCCCGAAGTCGTGGAGCGGGCCGCCGCAGTCGCGCAGCGCCGCTGGCCGGGCCTCGAATTCGCCGGGCTTCGCGACGGCTATTTCGCGGCGGACGAGGAAGCGGCCATTGCCGAACAGATTCGATCGAGCGGCGCGGACTGCCTGTTCGTCGCCATGCCGACGCCGCGCAAGGAAGTCTTTCTCGGTCGCCATGGCCGAGGCCTCGGCGTCCCGTTCATCATGGGCGTCGGCGGCTCGGTCGACGTGCTCGCCGGCGCGGTCTCGCGCGCGCCATACTGGATGCAGCGCTCCGGCCTCGAATGGCTCCACCGTTTGCTCCAGGAGCCACGCAAGATGTTCCGGCGCTACGCGTCGACCAACCTGGTCTTCGCGGCGATCGTCGCGCGCGCCGGGCTGGGACGCCTCTTCGGGCGTGAGGCCGTGCGCCTCCTTGCCCAACGGCACTAGGAGGATCGGGTTGGAGCACAGCCGCATCATCGCCCAGGGAGCGACCGAACTGGCGGCCGCGTCGCGCGCGCGGCCAGTGCGCGTCCTCTTCCTCGTCCCGCAGGGCCTCGAAGCGAAGGGGGGGATCGGACGCATGGCGCTCTATCTCAGCCGGGAATTCGCCGCGGCGCCGGGAGAGGTGACGGTGCGGATCGTCTCGACGCGCTGGACCGCCTTGCCGGTCCTCAAGCATCTGACGACGCTGCCGGCGCTGCTGCTTTTCGCGGGCTATTGCGCGATTGGGCGGGGCGACCTCGTCCATATCAACGTCGCGCCGCGAGGCTCGACCTGGCGCAAGTTCCTGTTCTGGCGGGTCGCGCGGCTGTTCGGAGCGAAAACCGTGCTGCACCTGCACGGCAGCGGCTATGACGGGTTTTTCGAGCGGCAGGGCCGTGTCGCCAAGGGCGTGATAGGGCGTTTCTTTCGCGGCGCCGATCATGTCGTGGTGCTTGGGCGGCATTGGCGGAATTTCGTCGTGGACCACCTCGGCGTGCCCCCACGGCGGGTGAGCATCGTGGCCAACGGCGCGCCGCACGTCGAGCCGAGCCGGGAACGGCGCGGTGGGACGCCTTTGATCGTGTCGATGGGGCTGGTCGGCGAGCGCAAGGGCACCGATATGTTGATCGCCGCACTCGCCGCGCTGCCGCCGGAACTCGATTGGCACGCCGTCATCGGCGGCGACGGCGAGGTTGAACGCTATCGCGCCGTCGCCGACGCCGCCGGCCTGGGCGAGCGGATCAGCTTCCTTGGCTGGGTCGGCGAAGAAGAAGTGGGCCGCTGGCTCGACCGGGCTTCGGTCTTCGTGCTGCCGTCGCGGGCGGAGAACCAGCCGGTGGCGATCCTCGAAGCGATGGCGCAAGGCTTGCCGGTCGTCGCGAGCGCCGTCGGCGCTATCCCCGAACAGGTCGCCGAAGGGGAAACCGGCCTGCTCGTGCCACCGGGCGAAGCCGAGCCGCTGGCGGCCGCGCTTCGCCGCCTGCTCGAATCGCCTCATGAGCGGGCCGCGTTCGGCGCCGCCGGGCACGCGCGCTATCGCGAGCACTTCTCCATCAGCCGCTGCGCGCGCGAGCTCTGCACGCTTTACCGGACGTTGGCGGGATAGCGGCCGAGCCATGGCGAGCTTCACCGACCCCAAAGACCCTGCGCCGCTGCTGGGCCGGACGGCCTTCGAGGGCGGCCTCTACACCGGCGGGTCCCAACTGGTCCGGGCTCTGCTGATGATCCTTTCGACGGTCCTTCTGGCGCGGATCCTTACGCCGGACGATTTCGGCGTCATAGCCATGGCGGCGCCGGTCCTTGCCTTTGTTCTTCTTTTTCAGGATCTCGGGCTGAGCGCGGTCACAATCCAGGCCCGCACGCTCAGCGACGAGCAATCGAGCACGCTCTTCTGGATCACGCTCGCCGTCTCCGCGGCGGTCGCGGTGCTGATGCTTGCGGCGGCACCGCTGGTGGGCTGGTTCTATCAGGACGCGCGGGTCACCCATGTCGCGGCGGCCTCGGCCGCGGTCGTGCTGGTCACCGGAGCGGCTCTGCAGCACATGGCCCTGCTCGCGCGCGAGCTTCGCTTCCGAGCCGTCGCCGGCGTCATCCTCGCCGGAGCGGGGGTGAATTTCGGCGCCACGATCGGACTCGCGATATGGCTGCAAAGCTATTGGGCAATCCTGCTCGGCAACGTTACGGGGGCGGCCGCGCAGAGCGCCGCCGCGTGGGCGATCCAGCTCTGGCGGCCGGGCCGCCGAGCGTCGCTCGCCCAGACCCGCGCGATGCTCGGATTCGGCGGCACGCTGGCGGGCTTCGACCTGCTCAACTTCTTCAGCCGGAACATGGACAATATCCTGATCGGCCGCGTCTTGGGGTCGGCGCCGCTCGGCCTTTACGACCGCAGCTACAGCCTGATGATGGCGCCGCTGCAGCTGATCAGGGGCCCGGTCGCCAAGGTGATGCTGCCGGTGATGAGCCGGCTGGTCGACCGGCCGCAGCGCTATCGCCTGGCTTATCTGTCAAGCCTCCGCGCCGTCCTGCTGGTCACGGCGCCCGCTGCCGCCGTCGCGATCGCGACGAGCGAAGAGCTGGTTCCGCTGCTGCTCGGGGCACGGTGGAGCGGCGCCTCGCCGATCTTCTTCTGGCTCGCTTTGGGATCGCTTTATCTGCCGGTGGCGAGCAGCACGGGCGTCCTGTTCATCAGCACCGGCCGCGGCCGCTCGCTGATGCTGTGGGGCGCCTTTTCGAGCCTGACGGCGGTGCTCGCCTTCGCCATCGGCCTTCCGTGGGGGCCGGTCGGAGTCGCCAAGGCCTATGTGCTGGCGACGATCGTGCAGACGATCATCGTCGTCCCCTGGGCGGCCAGCGGGACGGCGGTGCGGGCGCGCGACGTCGCCTTGCTGTTCCTTCCCTTCCTGCTGGGAGCGGCCGGAACCTGGCTTCTCGTGCGGCTGCTCGAAGGCATGATGGAACCCGCCATGGTCGTGGCGGCGAGCCTGCCGCCGGCTTATGCGGGGACGGCGGCGCTGGTGTGGCTTTTCCCGGAAGGACGGGCCTTCCTCGGCGCGACGGCCGAGCTGGTGAAGGGAACCCTGACCGCGGGGGGAGGGGGCAAGCTTGCGGCAGGCAGTCATGGATGAAACTGTGGCGATTGCGCCGGCAGCGACCGAGATCGAGGGGCCGTTCGGACCGGCGCATCTCGTCCTGACCTTTCCCGTGGCCAGGCTGGCCGCGATGTACAAGGCGCGCTTCGACTTGGACGTGTCCCCGCTCTTTGCCGGCATCGACGTGCTGCGCCTCTACCGGTGCGAAGCGACGGGGACGGAGTTCTGGCGGCCGACCGAGCTCGCCGGGGACGAGCAATTCTACCGCCGGCTGAGCGCGGTCGCGCGCCGCTATTATCAGGAATGGCGTTGGGAATATGACCTCGTCCATCCGCACCTCGGAGAGGACTCCCGGCTGCTCGAGATCGGCTGCGGGCGCGGCTATTTCCTGCGCAGCACCGAAGGCAAGGTCGGCTTCGCGAAAGGGATCGAATTCAATCGGGAGGCGATCGCCAACAAGGTGACGCGGTGGGCCGTCGAGGCCACCACGATCGAGCAGGCGGCGGCGGCGGAGGGGGCCTCGTTCGATCTGGTCTGCAGCTTCCAGGTGCTGGAGCATGTGGTGGATCCGGCGTCGTTCATCCGCGGCGCGGTCGCGGCGCTGAAGCCGGGTGGGACGCTGGCGCTGAGCGTCCCCAACCAGGCGCACCGGCCGTTCAGGCGGCGGAGCGACCCGCTCGACCTCCCGCCGCACCATATGAACCATTTCACGCATGAGACGCTGGTCCGGACCGCAGGGGTTTTCGGCCTCGAGCCGATCAGCGTTCACACGCAGGTGCGGCGCCACGATTACGCGCCCCTTCCCCGCGCAATCGTCGGCAATGCCGCGAAGTGGGTGGCCAACCGCGCTTATGCGGTCACCGGCGAGCCCGGCCACACGATGATCGGCTTCTTCCGGAAGAACTAGGCGCGGTCGCCCGGAACGGCGGCGACCATGAAATAAGCGAGCGGGAAGCGGAACTGCGTCATCCGCGACAGGCGACCGCCGAGCCTGCTCCTGCCGGCACGGCCGGCCACCCATTGCAGCACGGCCGCGGGGCCTGCGCCGAGGGGAAGCTTCGTCAAGAGCTTGGCGATGATGTCGACGACGATTTCCGGGGCCCCTCCCACCGCCGTCAACTCCACGACGTCGAATCCCGCATCGGCGGCGAAGCGGCGCAGCGCGAATTCGGTGTAGCGGAAATAATCGTGAGGCTCCTCATGCACCTGATAATAGAAAGGCACGTTCAGGATTAGCTTGCCGCCCGGCGCCAGAAGCCGCGCCGCCTCGGACCAGCAATGCCGGGGATCGGGCAGATGTTCGAGCACGTCCGAAAGGAGGATCGTGTCGAAGCTTCCGTCGGCAAAGGGCAGGGGCGCCGAAAGGTCGCACTCCCGGTCGAGGTGGTGGTTGCCGTGCGCGCCGTTGGCCCAGTCGATGCAGGTGACCTCGGTAACGTGGTCGCGATAGGCGCCGTACAGCGGCACCGAGCCGCAGCCCATGTCGAGCAGCCGGCCGCGGGCGTGGCGGGGAAGGGCCCGTTGGTATCGATCGGCGATCAGCGCGACCATCAGCCGCGAGCCGACATCGACCTGGGAACGGTCCCTCGATGGAGCGAGCCGGCCGCCTCGCATGACGAATTTGGACGGCTTCCAGGTCTCCGGGCTACGCATCGAGCGGCGCCCGGATGGCAACAAGGGACTTGGCGAACCCGGCTACTTTCTCCCGCCATATCCAGGCGTCCGGAAACAGGGCCGAGAGCTGAGACTTGCCGAGCAGGCAAATGCGCTGAACCGCCACCGTCGCCTCATCCGGGCCCATGCCGCGCGGCAGGCGTCCGGCGGCTTTGAGCGCCGCGATTCGCGCCTGTTCGGGAAGCCAGTGGACGAAAGGCAGCTTGTAATGCGGCTCGACCGGAAACCCGACATTCGGGGTCTGCACGAAATAAGCGGGCGCGAGGCGCCGGACCTCGGCCGCCATCGCCGCCATCTCCAGCCAGCGGCCGACATGCTCGATGACGCTGTTCGAATGGACGACGTCGAAGGCTCGATCGGGAAAATCGACGGCACAGGCATCGCCGTGGCGGACGATGAGGTTGCGATCCTCCTCGGGCGCGCCGTCGAGGTTGAGGATGGTGATCTCCACATCCCTCGCGCCGTACAGTCCGGGCAGCGCCCGCCAGTAAGCGGATGTCCCGCCCAGATCGACGATCTTCAGCGTGCTCCCGCGGCCCCTAAGCGGCTCGATCAGCTCCAGGAACTTGCGCATCCGGCGCTGCCGGAAGCCGTTGCCGAGGTCGTGAGGGCGCATTCGCGAAGTCGTCATTGGGTCGCCGGCGCCGGATGCCGCACGGCTGAGGGCAGTCGCCATCTCAGCTGCTCCGCAGGGAAGGTGTGTTGGGGACGGGCCCGGCGAGGACGAAAGCCGCGCTCAAGGCGAACATCATCAGGGGATAGGGGTGGTAGAGGCTGCCCTCGTAGAGCCCCATCGTGAAAAGCGCGCCGGCGACGAGGAACGGGGCGGCCGTGTCCGGCGCTCCCAACCTCCCCCGGACGATCAGTTGCCGGGCGAGAAGGGCGGCGAGTGCGAAATAGCAGAGGAAGCCGACCAGGCCCCATTGAACCAGGATCTGGATGAAGATGTTGTGGGGGTGGTTGAACTGTGACCAATCGGGCACGGCGACGCCAAACTGACTCTCGCCGTAACCGAAAAAGGGCCGCTCGGCGATCGCGTCGAGCGCCGCCTGCCACATCCGCAGGCGCCCAGTGGCAAGCTCGTCGGCGCCGCCGGCCGCCGCGGTCTCCGAAATTCTCAGCAGTCCGTACCAGGGGTGGGGCGGGGGAAAAGGCAGCGAGATCAGAGCGCCGGCGATGCCGCTGACGGCCAGCGCGCCGACCGCGCGAAGGCTCCTCAGCGCCGGCAGGAAGATGAGCCCTGCGACGAAGGCGCCGAGCACGGCGGTAAGCGCGCCGCGCGTGCCCGACCAATAAGACAAAGCGAGCAGGAGCGAAGCGCCCGCGACCGCGAGCCAATAGCCTTCGCGGGTTCTCGCCGTCGCCGCCACGCCGATCGCCGCCGCGGCTCCGACGGCGGAATAGAAGCCGGTCTGTCGGATGTGGATGACGCCGAGCGAGAAGCGACGCCAGTCGAAGTCCGGCTGGTCGTGAACGGCCAGCACCCACGCGACGGCCGTGAAGACGTAAAGGCAGGTTCCGGCCAGGACCCAGGGCCAGACCTGGCCGCGCAACGGCGCCCAACGCGTGCGGAACAGCCCGCAGGCGCTGAAGCCGAACACGACGTGGATCAGGAGCTGGCAAGTTCGCAGCGAGGAATGGGGCGGATTGGCCGCGAGCGCGGCGGTTGCCAAAGCGAGGGCGGCGAGCAGCCCGAGCACGGGCCTTGCCCATCGCGGCAGCGCGGCGAGCGCCTGACTCATGCGAAAGCCGGTCGAGACCGCGTAGAATATGACGGCGATCTCGATCGCGCTGATCGGCAGCGAGTAGGTCAGGGCGAAGTCCTGAAACGGGCGCGCCGCCATTCGCGGATTCCAGCTCGCCACCGCGAAGAGGAAGGGTGCAAGCGCGACCAGGAGCAACATGGCGCGATCCGGCGCGTACCCGGCCCGTGACTGCGAGATCGGCGTGTCCGGCGCGACGGTGGCAGAGGCGTCAGTAGGCATTGCGGTGAACCATGATGGTGAGGGTGCGGGCGAGGATGGCGATGTCGCGGGCGAGGCTCCAGCCGTCGACATATTCGAGATCGGACTGGAGTCGCCGGGTGAGGTCGGATCGGCGCTCGGTGGCGCCGCGCAGGCCGCGCACCTGGGCAAGGCCGGTCATTCCGGGCTTGATCGCGTGCCGGTCCCAATAACGGTCGTCGATCGCCCAGAAAGGCGCGTCCTCGGCCGTCGAGCCGAGCGCGTGCGGGCGCGGACCAACGAGGCTCATCTCGCCTTTGAGCACGTTCAGCAGCTGCGGCAGCTCATCGAGGCTGGTTCGGCGCAGGAAGCGGCCGACGCGGGTGATGCGCTCATCGTCGCGCTGCGCCGAGCGGATGCCGTCCAGGTCGGCGGCTTCGGCGCGCATCGTGCGGAACTTGAACATTGAGAAAAGCCGGTTGCCGCGTCCCATGCGCGGCTGGCGGAAGAGTGCTGGCCCCGGGGACTCAAGGCGGATCGCGGCCCCGATCAGGAGGAGCATCGGCAGCAGGACCAGGAGGGCTGCGGCGGAGACGGCGAGGTCGAAGCTGCGCTTCAGGGCGCGCTGGCGCAGCCCGAGCGGGCCGCAACCGACCAGCAGCGTCGCCCGGCCGCAATGGCGGCGCAGGCCGAGCGCGCCGAGCCGCTCGATCTCCGGCGCCAGTATTTCGACATCGACATTGGCCCCTGCGAGGACGCGGGACCAGGCGGCGCGGCGCTCGGGCGGGCAGGAAAGGATCACGCGCTCGCAATTGCCGAGGACCGAGCCGAGCCGGTGCAGCATCACCGGGTCGTCGGTAACGGGCCGCAACGACGCCTGGGCGGCGTCGACCAGCATCTCCCGGCCGCGCCGGTCCGGAACGGCCCCGTCGGCGATCAGAACTTCGCGGCGGAACGTCCAGCCGCAGCGCCTGCCGATCGCCTCGCCCAGGCGGAGCCGGCCGACGGCGAGCATCAGGATGGCGAGGCCCGAGCCGATGGCGAAGACGAGGCGGGAGAAGTCCTCGCCCATCTTCAGCGAGAAGAGCAGCACGGTGGCGACGGCGATGGCGAAGAACAGCGACTGAGCGGCAAGGCCGACGCTTCGCCGGGGGTCGGCGAGCGCCTTCAGCGACCAGGCCCCGCCGTTGAGGCCGACGGCGAAATAGATGGGGACGAGCAAGGCAATGATGTTGAGGCCGTAGGTCTCGAACGGACGGCCGTAACGGACGAGGTTGGCGAGCAGGAAGGCGGTGCTAAGCAAAGCCGTGTCGGCGGCGATCAGAAGCAGGTAGAGGCGCAGCCGAAGCCGGTGGAAATCGCCGGCCGGCCGCCCCGGCGCAGCGGCCGGATCGGCCGGCGCGAGCGGCAGCAATTCCATGTCGGCCACCAATCGGCCGCTGACCTGATTCACTGCGCGCCTCCGGCCCCTCGCTCTTGCGGGGCGGGAGCCAGTAAGCGCAGAAATGGTTAAGGGGGCGTTAGGACGCTCGGGACGGGGGGTGGGGACACGTTCTTTTTCGCGAAAAAGTACGTGTCCCCATCGATCAGGCGGCTCTGCGCTGGAGCGTCGGCATCACGCCGGTCGCCAGCCAATAGGCGCATTCGGCTCCGAGCTTCTCAAGCGCCTTGGCCTCATAGGCGGCGATGTCATCGGCCGACAGCACGTCGCGCCAACGGCCATTGGTACCCTTGTTGATGAAGGTCCGGGCACCGCCCTCGAAAACGGCGCCGCCGAGCGGGGCCACCTTGTCGGCATTGGCCTTCATGTAATCGAACGAGCAATGGTGGACGAGCGTCGGCCACTTTTCCTCGGCGATGTCGCAGCCGAGGAACGCCGCGATACGGCGCATCTCGCCTTCGAGGTCGCGCTTCAAATCCGCGAAATGGACGAGCAGGATGTTCGGCACGTTGCGCGCCTCCCACCAGGTGGCGATATTCTCCCAGAAGGACCAGAAGGGGTAGCCGTCCTCCTTGACCCAGCGGCGGAAGTAGCGGCGGATGTCGGGATCGGGGCGGTCGAGCGGCGGGCCGACGCGGCCGGGCGTCTCGTTGAGCAACTTGTAGAACAGCTCGTTGCCGTTGGCGTGGTGGTTGTAGAGGCTCCACAGGACGTCGCGGCCGTCGCGGGCGATGTAGATGTACTTCGCCTCGCGCGAAAAGGTCAGCGCGTCCAGCGGCAGGTGGGTCTTGATGATGCGGCGGTGCTGCTGCGCCTCGAGCTTGTCCTTGGTGTCGGGCGGCATGACGCGCATGTCGAGCCAGGGCGAGATTTCGTGGATCGGAACGTCCTCGGCACCGCCGAAGATGAGCTGGCCGACGATCTGCTGGGTCCAGGTGGTTCCGGACTTGGCGTAGGTGCCGACGATGACGTCGTCGTCGCGGAACCTGAAGTCGTTCCAAACAGCGGAATTCATGTGGTGATTGTGAAGCTCGCGCGTCTTGCGCGGCCAGGCGAAGCGGTCGTCCATTCAATCCTCCGGCTATGACGAGCCCGCAGACCCGCGAATGGCCGCCTGTTCGCTCGCCGGAGTTGCCGGAAAATGCCGCAATGCGCGGAAAAGTGTTTCAACCGTTACAGCGGCTCAGCCGACTACGGCCGCGCGCTGGTCCTCCCGGCCCATTGACACGAGGATCGGTTCGGACGAGCGCTGAATCTCCTGGAAATCGCTCTTAGAGCTCATCCCGTGCCATTGGATGGCTATGAGCGCCTGGGCGATGGCGCCGCCGAGCGTGTCGCCGGGGCCGAGCAGGATGATGCGGTCGGGCGCATGTTCCTTTATCGCCACCTGGACGGCGCGGGTGAAGTGATAGGTCTCGAGGATCTGGGTGACGAAGGTGTAGTGCCAGAGCGCCTGTGGATTGCTCGCGAAGCGGCGCCAGATGTGGCCGCGGCCGTCGACCATCGGCAGCCGGGGCGAGCCGAACCACTCGGCGGGAAGGGCGGCTGTGGCACGGTCCGAGGAGCCCTGCATCAGCGGGGTGTGGAATGGGCCGTGATTGACGAGGCGCATCGGCTCGCGCCCCGGCGTCGGCGGGGCCTCGGCGAGCAAAGCCGTCAGGCCGGCCTCGTCGCCGGCGAAGACGATCATGCCTCCGAGCTCGATCGACACGAAGAGCCGGGCGTGCGGACGCGAACCGATGTCGGCGGCGAGCGCCAGCACGCTTGCCCGCAGGTCCGGCACTTCGCGCCATTCCTCGTCGACCAGGCTGAGCAGCACCTGGCCGCCGGGCTCGCCCGCCTGGCTGTGCTGGCCCATGGCGTCGATGATCCTGAAGCCTTGTTCGGCGGTGACCGCGCCGCCGCAGGGAAGGGTGGTATACCAGCCCATCGAATTGCCGGTGACGGCGACGAGGTCGAAGCGCTCGCGGTCGATCGACAGGAAATCGGCATAGGAAGCGGCGAAGATGAGCGGTGAGGCGATGTCCCCGCGCGTGTGGAGCGCAGTGCTGAAGCGTTCGGCGCCGTCCAGCTCCGATACGGTCGGCTCGCCGCGCTCGGCGCGAATGCGGTCGAAGCCGGCGATCAGCGCGACCTTGTCGGCGTGGAAGCGCTTGAGATAGCCGAGCTCGGCCTTGCCGTAGGTGCCGCGGCCGGGGCAGACGACCAGCGCGGCCAGCCTGTCAGCCACGCGCCAGCTCCAGCGCCGCGGCGACGATCGAATCGCGGCTCGGCAGCGTCAGCGTCGCCGCCCGGCCGAGTGGGATGAAGCTGTCCTCGGCGGTGAGGCGGCGGCAGGGAATGTCCGGCGCGCGCTCGACGAACAGAGCCATCAGCGCCTCGCTCTGCGAGCCGGTCTTGCGGCATTCGTCGACGATGAGAACGCGTTCGCAGCCGGCGACGGCTTCGAGCAGCCCCTGCTCGTTGAGCGGCGCCAGCCAGCGCAGGTCGATCACGCGCAGGACCAGGCCGTGGTGCTCGCTCAGAATCTTTTCGGCCTGGCGGGAGAGAAAATAGCCGTTGCCGTAGGTGACGATGGCGAGGTCGGTGCCCTCGCCATGGACCCCGAGGTCGCCCAGCCGGATCGGCTTCGCCTCCCCGGGCGCGGCGTAGGTCGAGGTCCACAAGGCGTCACCCTCCTCATGGAGGTCGCGGGTCATATAAAGCGCGATCGGCTCGACGAAGACGATGACCCGCTGCTCCTCGAGTGCGAGGCGGACGCATTCGCGCAGCATCCCCACCGCATCGGCGCCATTGCTCGGGACTGCGAGGACGAGCCCGGGAATGTCGCGGAAGACGGCGAGGCTGTTGTCGTTGTGGAAGTGGCCGCCGAATCCTTTCTGGTAGCCGAGGCCGGCGATGCGGACGATCATCGGGTTGGTGTATTGGCCGCAGGAGAAGAAGCTCAACGTCGCCGCCTCGCCGCGCAGCTGGTCCTCGGCATTGTGGACGTAGGCGAGGAACTGGATCTCGGTGATGGCGAGGAGGTTGTTGTGCGCGGCGCCGATGCCGAGGCCGAGGATACTCTGCTCGTCGAGCAGGGTGTCGATCACCCGCGCCGAGCCGAACCGCTCGTGGAGCTTCGAAGTGACGTTGTACACGCCGCCCTTGCGTCCGACATCCTCGCCCGCGACGATGACGTTCGGGTGGGCGAGCATCAGGTCGGCCAGCGCCCAGGAGAGCAGCCGCGCCATGTGCTGCGGCTTTTCCATCAGCCCCTTGTCGCGCGCGAACAGGGCCTCGCGCTGCTCCGGCGCCGGCGTGTTGGCGCGGAGCGGCGCGCGTTTCGGCGGGACGATGCTGGCCATGACGTCGCGGCTGGTGGTGAGCTTGGGCCGCCTGATCGCCTCCTCGGCGATCCGCGCCAGCGTCGCTTCGGTCTCGCGATAGATTTCGAGCGCGTCGGCCGGGGAGAGCAGGTCCTCCTCGGCCAGCAGGGCGGCGCTGTAGAGCAAGGGATCGCGCTCCTCGTCCTCCTCGATCTGGGCCTTGGTGAGATAGGCGGACTGAACATCGGAGCCGGCATGGCCGTAGAGGCGGACGCAATCCATGTGGAGGAAGACGGGCTGGCGCCGGGTCCGCGCGTGGCGGCAGGCTTCGGAGGCGCCGCGATAGGCGTCGGCAAGGTCGAGCCCGCTGCAGCGGATGTAATGGAGGCCGGGCCGGCTGCGGAAATTCGCCTCGATCCAGCCGCGCGGCGTCTTGGTCGATATGCCGATGCCGTTATCCTCGCAAATGAACACGAGGGGCATCGGCGTGCCCTGATAGGCCGCCCACCCGGCGCAGTTGATCGCCCCCTGCGCCGTCGAGTGGTTGGCCGAGGCGTCGCCGAAGCTGCAGAGGATCACCGAATCGTGCGGCAGGGCCGTGTCTTCGAGCTTCAGCGTGCGGGCGATGCCGAGGCTGAAGGCGGCGCCGACCGCCTTGGGCAGATGCGAGGCGATGGTGCTGGTCTGCGGCGGGATGAAGAGCGGCTTCGATCCGATCACCTTGTGCCGTCCGCCGGAGATTGGGTCCTCGGCCGAAGCGGCGAAGCTCAGCAACATGTCCCACAACGGCGTCTCGCCGGGCAGCTTCCTGGCGCGGTGGATCTGGAAGGCGTTGGACCGATAGTGGAGGAAAGCCATGTCGGTGAGCCTGAAAGCCTCGGCGACGGCGGCATTGTTTTCGTGGCCGGAGCTGCCGATCGTGTAGAAGCCTTCGCCCCTGGCCTGCAGCCGGCGCGACAGCCGGTCCATCTGCCGGCTCGCGCACTGGCTGTAAAAGAGCTCGACCATCGCCTCGGCGGCCAGGCCGATCTGCTCGGGCCGAACGTCGCTGGCGCGCCGCGGCAGCCGCTCCTCGCGCAGCTTCGCGATCAGTTTCTCGTGGATTGCCTCGGCCGCGTCCATGGCGCGCCCCTATCGCCCGCCCGCACTGGCGTCGAGGGGCGGGGCTTGACCTGACGTTCGCGTAAAGTAGGGGAGGCCCGAAGATCCAGCGGGAGGCAATTCA
Organism: Allosphingosinicella sp.; assembly: GCA_036386375.1. GTDB lineage: Bacteria > Pseudomonadota > Alphaproteobacteria > Sphingomonadales > Sphingomonadaceae > Allosphingosinicella. The sequence continues at coordinate 54,087 of DASVVV010000004.1, forward strand.
ATGACCAAGAGCGAAATGGCGGCGGCCCTCAAGGAGAAGAGCGCCTGGCTTCCCGGCAAGCGCGTGAAGCTTGATTTCGGCTCGGAAGGCGCGGTGATGCTCGACGGCGTTGGCAATCAGGTGACGGAAGAGAACGGCCCTGCCGACACCACGATTAAGGTCGCCTGGTCGGACTGGCAGGATCTTGCCGCCGGCAAGCTCGACGGCATGACGGCCTTCATGCAGGGCAAGCTCGCCGTCGAAGGCGACATGTCGAACGCGATGCAGCTTCAGGGCGTGCTCGCGAAAATGCGCAGCTGACGTCGGGCCCCCTGCCGCGCCTGAGTCGCTCAATCGTCCGGCCGCGACGGCCCTACCCGAATCCCAAGCGCTCGCTCGCCCCGCTGCGCGCCACCGCCATATTGCTCCTGCGCCTCGCGCCACCGGATGAGGTCGCACCCGGTCCAGCCGCCGGGTCCGACGGCGGAGCAGGACTGGATTCCGGTGGCGCCAAGGTCGAGCAGCCGGTGGCGTTCGCGCGAGACGCTGTCCACCGTGCCGCTCGGATCGAAGCCGGGATCCGATTCCGGCACGCGATAAGGCGAGCGGCCTTCCCTCCGGCCGCAGACGACGATCTCCGCCTCCTGCTCGCCGGCCGCTGCCCCGCTTCGGGCCGCGCAGTCCCGCGTCGGCGCGGTCACCCGCGCGGTCGCCGCCGGGGGCAGCTGCGCGCTTCCGGTCTCCGGGAGCGCCGCCACGAGCATCAGCGCCACCAGCTCAGCCGCCTTTCTTGTCACCGGACCTCCGTTCGCGGGACAGCTTAGGTGCGAAGGCTCCGTTGGTCGAGGTCCTGGTGGCATTCGGTCCCCCGCTCCACCGGACCGAGCCGCTGTGATAGACATGCGGGCGGGGCTCGGACGTACGAGGGGAGAGCAGGATGAAAGGCTTGCTGATTGGACTTGGCATCGCGGCGACGGGTCTCGCGGCGCCTGCTTGCGCAGCGCCCGTCGACGCACGCGCGGCCCAGGCAATCATTGCCGGCTGCGTCCAGCATTCGACCGCACGGGGCCAGAGCCATGCGATCGCGGTGACGGACGGCGGCGGCCAGCTGGTGGCGGCGCTGAGGATGGACGGCAATGGCTACGGCATCATGGACTTCGCGCTCGCCAAGGCGCGGGCAGCGGCTGCCTGGGGCTTCTCCACCGGCCGAATGGCCGCGGCGGCGCAGGAGACACCTGGCTTTGCCGCCGCGCCCGATGTCGTGACCGTCGCCGGCGGCCTTCCGATCTACTCCGCCGACGGCCGTGAGCGGATCGGCGCCGTCGGAGTCTCCGGCGAGGCGCCGCCCGACGACGCCGCGTGCGCGGAAGCCGGCATCGCCGCCGCCGGCCTTCGCTCCGGACGGGCGAATTGAGCCGGAGCCGGTTGCTGTCGCAAGCCCAGCCTTTATTGTCGTCGCCGTGGGGATCGCACTGCACACCCGTAAGACGCTGTTCCTGCTCGCGGAAACCGCGGCGGTCTTCGCAGGCTTGGCCGCGCTGGCTCTCGCCGCGCTCGGGCTGCCGCCCTGTGCTGCGTGGCCGCTGATCGGGCTCCTCGCTGTCGCGCAAGGGCTGTGGCTCGACCGCATGTACACCGTTGCGCACGAGGCGGTGCACATGAAGCTCTTCCCAGGCCGCCGCCGCCTCAATGATCTCGTCGGGTCAATCCTGATGGTGCCGGTCGTCGCGCCTTTCACTATCTTCCGAAAGATCCACGGCTTCCACCACGGCGCCAACCGGCGCGACCGCGAGACGGCGGCGCTCGATCATTTCCGGCTTCCTCCGAACGCACCTCCCGCCCTCGAGCGGCGGCGGCAATGGCTCTGGCGGTTCTACGTGTTCGGCGGCGGCTTCTTCCTCCACACGCTCGCCACGATCCTGATTTTCCTCTTCGTGCCGGAGCGAAGGGCGGTGAAAATCTCCCCCGTCTTCCGCGGCTGGCCCATGCCGCTTCGGCTGCGGGCCTGGGCGCAATTCGGAGCGGGCATCGCCGTCCACGCGGCAGTGGCGGCTTTCCTGGGCAGCGCGACGTGGCTCGCGCTGCTTGGCCTTCCGATGCTGGCCTTCGCCTGGATCTGGTCGATGCTGCTCTACATCTACCATTACCGCACCAGCGTCGGGCCGGACGTGCGGCACAATGTCCGCTCGCTGCCGCGCCAGCCCTTCTTCTCCTGGCTGCTGCTCAACTTCAATGAGCATGCCACCCACCATCGCGACCCGAGCATCCCGTGGTACGCGCTGCCGGCCCGCCGCTACGCTTTGCCGCCCAGCCATGCCGCCAATCAGGACGTCGCGACCCTCTTCGACGCGGTCCGGCGGCAGCGCCGCGGCCCAATCCTCTGGACGGGGGAGGGCTCCTGACCTCCCGCCTCCGCCAGGCCCGCCCCGCCGACATCCCCGCGATGGTGGCGATCCGCGAGGCGCTCCGTCTGCGCCCCGGCGAGGCGGCGCCGCGCGGCGGGTTCCTGCTCGGCTGCTCCGAGGAGCGCTATCGTTTCCTCGTCGAGGCGGCCGACGTGCTCGTCCTGGAGCTGGGCGGAGCTCTTGCCGGCTTCGCCATCGCGCTTCCGGATCGCGTGCTGCGCAGCGGCGAACTTTGGGCGCGGCGCGACCGGATCCACTGGCAGGCCGGTGAAGCCGAGCCGCCCCCGCACGAGCCGGTCGCCTATTTCGACCAGCTCGCCGTCGCGCCGGAGGCGGCGCGCCTTTACGCGCCGATGCTCGCACTCGCGGCGCTGCGCGCGATCGCCGATACCGGCCATCGCCACCTCTATGCCACCACGTTGCGCGCGCCGCTCCACAACCCGGCCTCGCTCGCGCTGATCGGCTCGGTCGGCGGGCGCATCGTCGGCGAGGTTCCCGAATATTATGAAGAGGCGGGGGTGGTCGTCTCGGACCTTCATCACGTGCGGCTGCCCGACGGGCTCGCGGCCGCGCTTTCGACGACGCCTGGCCCCCGCGCCGCCGCCTCGGCACTCCGCCTCGCCGCCTGAACGCGCGTCGTCGGCGGTTAGCAGCGCCGAATTTCCGTGCTAACCGGGCGCCTCTCGAAGGGGGCGAGGGATGGGTCGCGACATCTTCATCAGCCATTCCTCGCAGGACCGCGACGTCGCTCACGCTGCCTGCCGCCGCCTGGAAGAGCAGGGCTTCGGCTGCTGGATCGCGCCGCGCGATATCCTTCCCGGCCAGGATTACGGCGCCGCGATCGTCGAGGGCATCCGCGGCGCAAAGCTGTTCCTGCTGATCTTCTCCTCACGGTCCAACGACTCGGCGCAGGTCAAGCGCGAGGTCGAGCGGGCTGCCAGTGCCGGCGTGCCGATCCTCCCCTTCCGGGTCGAGGAGGTGACACCGGCGCCCGCGCTCGAATATTTCATCAGCGGGTCGCACTGGCTCGACGCCATCGAACCCCCGCTCGAGCGGCATCTCGACTATCTAAGCGACACGGTCGCCCGAAGCCTGGCGCCGGAACAGCGGAGGCCTTCGCCCGCGCGAAGTGGCCCGGCCATCGATCCGGCGGCGTCGCGCCGGCCCCGCAACCGGAGCTCGACCGCGCTGGCAGCGTTCGGCGGGGCCGCGCTCGTCGCCGCGGGCGGCTCCGCCTTCTGGTCGCTCGCCGGAGGCGACAGCGGGGGCGCCACCGAGAACCGGCAGGCAGCGAAGGCGAATATCACGATTTTCACGCGCCGGGCGGTGCCGCTGCCGTCGGCCCGTCAGCTTCGGCTGCGCGCCGCGCCCTCCGAGACTGCGCCGGTGGTGAGGCTGATCTCGCCGGACGAGGTGTTCCGGGTCGCGCCGCGTAACGGCGATTGGTGGCCGGCGCGGCTTACGAACGGCGACGAGGGATTCGTCGCGCACCTCTGGATCCGGGTGATCGACGAGGAAACGCCGCCCGCCGCCACACCCGCAGCTGCCGACTCGCCACGCAAAGTTGAACGCTGATTCAGGTTTGCTTGACCGCACCCGTCCCGCTTGACTATCGCCGCAGCCGACGCACGAGGAGCGGCGATGAAGAAAATATATCCGGACGCGGCGGCGGCGCTCGAGGGGCTGTTGTCCGATAACATGACGATCTGCGCCGGCGGCTTCGGCCTGTGCGGCATCCCCGAGCGGCTGATCGACGCGATCCGGGACAGCGGCGTCACCGGCCTCACTGTTGTCTCGAACAATGCCGGCATCGACAATGAGGGACTCGGCAAGCTCCTTCGCACGCGCCAGATCCGCAAGATGATCTCCTCCTATGTCGGCGAGAACAAGGAGTTCGAACGGCAATATCTGGCCGGCGAGCTCGAGGTCGAATTCTGCCCGCAGGGAACGCTCGCCGAGCGCTGCCGGGCGGGCGGCGCCGGCATTCCCGGCTTCTACACCAAGACCGGGGCCGGAACGATCGTCGCCGAGGGCAAGGAGCACAAGGAGTTCGACGGCGAGACCTACATCCTGGAGCGCGGCATCCGCGCCGATCTCTCGATCGTCAAGGGCTGGCGCGCCGACGAGGCCGGCAACCTCCAGTTCCGCAAGACCGCGCGCAACTTCAACCTGCCGATGGCGACCGCGGGCCGAATCTGCATCGCCGAGGTCGAAGAGATCGTTCCCGTCGGGACGATCGACCCCGACTGTATCCATCTCCCGAGCATCTACGTGAAGCGGATGATCCTCGGCGCCCCCTACGACAAGAAGATCGAGTTCCGCACGGTGCGTCAGCGGGAGGCGGCATAATGGCCTGGGACCGCAACCAGATGGCTGCGCGGGCGGCGCAGGAGCTTCGCGACGGCTATTACGTCAACCTGGGCATCGGCATCCCGACGCTGGTGGCGAACAACATTCCGGACGGGATGGAAGTGACGCTTCAGTCGGAAAACGGGATGCTCGGCATCGGGCCCTTTCCTTATGACGACGAGGTCGATCCGGACCTGATCAACGCCGGCAAGCAGACCATCAGCCAGCTACCCTCCTCCAGCTATTTCGATTCCGCCTTCAGCTTCGGCATGATCCGCGGCGGCCATATCGACCTGACGGTGCTGGGCGCGATGGAGGTCAGCGAGAAAGGCGACATCGCCAACTGGATGATCCCCGGCAAGATGGTGAAGGGGATGGGCGGGGCGATGGACCTGGTCGCCGGGGTCAAGAAGATCATCGTCGTGATGGAGCACGTGTCGAAGAACGGCGACCCCAAGTTCATCCCGGAATGCACGCTGCCGCTGACCGGCATGAACGTCGTCGACATGATCATCACCGACCTTTGCGTCTTCCACCGTCCCGATCACGAAAGCCCGTTCCGGCTCATCGAGCTGGCCCCGGACGTGACGGCCGAGGAGGTGGCGGAGAAGACGACCGCGCGCTACGAAAGCTGAGGCAAGCGGCAACGGGGGGAGGGGCATGCTGAAGCGGGCGCTGGGACTGGCGGCTCTCTGGTTCGCCGCAGCCGGGATGCAGGCGCCGCGCGCGGCGGGCGCCCCGCCGGCCGAACTGTCGCTGTGGCGGCTCGATTGCGGCGACTTCACGATCAACCAATATGGCGCCTTCTTCTCGGATACGTACCAATATCCGCCGGGGCCGAAGGAGATCACCGACAGCTGCTACCTGATTCGCCACGGCGACCGCTACATGCTCTGGGATACCGGCGTGACGGATGCGCTGGTGGGGAACCCCTATCGCAGTGAGGCCCAGACGATCCGTCTTCGCCGAAGCCTGGTGGACCAGCTTCGCCAGATCGACGTGCGGCCGGACCAGATCGAGTTCATCGGCATCAGCCACTGGCATTTCGACCATGTCGGCCAGGCACGCCATTTCCCGCAGGCGCGGCTGGTGATGGGACGCGGCGATATCGAGCTGCTGCGCGGGACGCCACCGCCGGACGAGGATTCGTCGCGGGCGCTGACGCATTGGCTGCGCGGCCCCGGCAACCTCATGCCCGTCAGCACCGACCTCGACGTCTTCCATGACGGCCGCGTGGTGATGCTGCGCATGCCCGGCCACACGCCGGGCCATTACAGCCTGCTCGTGCGGCTGGCTTCCGGGCCGGTACTGCTGACCGGCGACCTTTATCACTTCACCGAGCAGGTCGCGAACCGCGGCGTGCCGCCGTTCAACCACGACCGCGCCGACACGCTTGCATCGATGGACCGGTTCGACCGCATCGCCCGCAATCTCGGCGCGCGGGTCGTCATCCAGCACGAGCCGGCGGACATCGCCAAGCTTCCGGCATTTCCGGAGGCGGCGCGATGAGGGCCCTCCTGTCGCAGAGCCCGGGCCCGCCCGAAACGCTGCAGCTGACCGAGATGCCCGATCCGGTGGCCGGCCCGGGCCAGCTGCTGGTGCGGGTGAAGGCGTGCGCGATCAATTATCCGGACGTGCTGATCATCCAGGATAAATATCAGTTCAAGCCGCCGCGGCCCTTCGCGCCGGGCGGCGAGGTCGCCGGAATCGTCGAGCGGGCGGGGGAGGGCGTCACCGGCTGGTCGGAAGGCGACCGGCTGATCGCGATGATCGGCCATGGCGGGCTCGCCGAAAGGGTCGCGGTCGGGGCCGCGACCGCGCTGAGGCTGCCCGAGGGGCGCGGCTTCGAGGAAGGTTCGGCGCTGATCCTCACTTACGCCACCACGATCCATGCGCTGCTCGACCGCGGCAAGCTTGAGCCCGGCGAGACCCTGCTCGTGCTCGGCGCCGCCGGCGGGGTTGGCCTCGCGGCCGTCGAGCTCGGCAAGGCCTATGGCGCCCGCGTCGTCGCCGCCGTCTCCTCGGCGGAGAAAGCCGAGGCGGCGCGGGCCGCTGGGGCCGACGAGGCGCTCGTCTATCCGCGCGGGCCGTTCGACAAGGAGGGCGCGAAGGCGCTGGCGCAGCAGTTCAAGGCGGCGGTGGGCCCGAGCGGCGCGGACCTCGTCTACGATCCGGTCGGCGGCGACTATACGGAGGCCGCGCTGAGGGCGATCGCCTGGGAGGGGCGGCTGCTCGTCATCGGCTTTCCCGCCGGCATTCCGCGGCTGCCGCTCAACCTCACCTTGCTCAAGAGCTGCGACGTGCGGGGCGTCTTCTGGGGCGCCTTCGCCGCCCGCGACCCGAAGGCGAACGCGGCCCATGTGCAGACCCTGTTCCGGCTGTGGGAAGAGGGGAAGATCGCCCCGAAGGTCAGCCGCACCTGGCCGCTCGGGCAGGGCGCCGAGGCGATCGCGCACATGGCGGCCCGCCAGGCGGTGGGTAAGCTGGTCGTCACCGTCCCTTAAGCGCCGTTGCGCGGGCCCGTGCCGGTGCCTATCTGGGATCGGACACTGACAAAGGACCGCCATGACCACGTTCGACGACCGCCAGAGGGCTTTTGAATCGCAATATGCCCGTGATCAGGAATTGCAGTTCAAGGTCGTGGCGCGCCGCAACCGGCTGCTCGGCCACTGGGCGGCGAAGAAGATGGGCCTGACCGAGGCCGAAGCCGACGCTTATGCCCGCGACGTCATCCGCGCCGATTTCGAGGAAGCGGGCGACGAGGACGTGATCAGGAAGCTGCTCGGCGACCTGACTTCGGCCGGCGTCGAGGTGAGCGAAAGCGAAATCCGCCAGACGCTCGAGCACAAGACGGTCGAGGCGCGGCGCCATTTCATCGAAGCGCAGGGCTAGAAAGAAGATGCCGATGGCGGCCGGCGAGATCGAGGGCCTGATCAAGGCGGGGATTCCGGACGCCTCCGTCGAGATCGTCGATCTGGCCGGCGACGGCGACCATTATCAGGCGCGGGTAGTCGCCGAGAGCTTTCGCGGCCTGCCGCGCGTCAAGCAGCACCAGCGCGTCTACGAGGCGCTGGGCGGACGGATGGGCAACGAGCTTCACGCACTTCAGCTCACCACCGCCACACCCGATTGAGGAGCAGTCACATGAGCGACGCCAGCCAACGCATCGACGAGCTTGTAAAGAAGAACGACATCGTCCTTTTCATGAAGGGGACGGCGCTGTTCCCCCAATGCGGTTTCTCCAGCCGCGCGGTCGCCATCCTCGATCATCTTGGCGTCCCGTTCGAGACGGTGGACGTGCTCCAGGACCCCGAGATCCGTCAGGGCGTAAAGGAATATTCCGACTGGCCGACCGTCCCGCAGCTCTACGTCAAGGGCGAGTTCGTCGGCGGCTCCGACATCATGATGGAGATGTTCCAGGCCGGCGAGCTCCAGCAGCTGCTCGACGAAAAACAGATCGCCAAGGCCTGAGCCTGACCCCGGCCCGGCTGCCGGCAGGCCCCTCCCGTCGCGCCCCGGCACAGCCTAGAAAGCGTCATGGCCCTCGATCCCGAATCGTTCGACCTTCTCATCGCGACCGTCCGCCGCTTCGTCGCGGAGCGGCTTCGGCCGCTCGAGGAAAAGGTGGCGGAGGAGGATGAGGTTCCCGACGAGATCGTCGCCGAGATGCGCGGGATGGGGCTGTTCGGACTTTCCATCCCGGAGGAACATGGCGGGCTCGGCCTTACCATGGCCGAGGAAGTGCGCGTCGCGCTCGAATTCGGGCGGACGACGCCCGCCTTCCGCTCCGTGTTCGGCACCAATGTCGGTATCGGCAGCCAAGGCCTCGTCATGGCCGGCTCGGATGAGCAGAAGCGCCAGTGGCTGCCGCGCATCGCGTCCGGCGAAGTCGTTACGAGCTTCGCGCTGACCGAGCCGGGCGCCGGCTCCGACAGCGCTTCGGTGCAGACGCGCGCGCTGCGCGACGGGGACGTCTACCGGCTCAGCGGCACCAAGCGCTTCATCACGAATGCCGACAAGGCGTCGCTGTTCACGGTCATGGCGCGCACCGGCGAGCCGGGCGCCAAAGGCGTCTCCGCCTTTCTGGTGCCGACCGACCTGCCCGGCGTCACCATTGGCCGGCCCGAAAAGAAGATGGGCCAGCAGGGCGCCCATGTCTGCGACGTCAATTTCGACGCCGCGCCGGTGCCGGCGGCGAACCGGCTCGGTGAGGAGGGGGAGGGGTTCCGGATCGCGATGCGCGTGCTCGACCGCGGGCGGCTCCATATCGCCGCGGTCTGCGTCGGCATCGCCGAGCGGCTGATCGCCGACGCCGTCGGCTACGCGACCGAGCGCCGGCAGTTCGGCAAGCCGCTGGCCGACTTCCAGCTCGTCCAGGCGATGATCGCCGATTCCAAGACCGAGGCGATGGCGGCGCGGGCGCTGCTGTTCGAGGGCGCGGCGAAAAAGGATGCCGGCGAGCCGATCACGCTCGACGCCGCCGCAGCCAAATATTTTGCCAGCGAAATGGTGGGGCGCGTCGCCGACCGGACGGTGCAGATCTACGGCGGCGCCGGCTATATCGCCGATTACGGTATCGAGCGGCTGTACCGCGACGTGCGGCTGTTCCGCATCTACGAGGGGACCAGCCAGATTCAGCAGCTTGTCATCGCCCGCGAGACCATCAAGAACGGCGCCTGACGAAACGGGACAGTATACATTTTCCGCGCCAGCGGGCGCTGCGCTGGGGCGAGACGCGCGAAAATGTATACTGTCCCCGTTTTCGAGAAGAGGGGTAATCGAATGAAATCCCAGTATATGATCGCGGCGGCATTGGCGGCCCTCGCGGCGCCGGCAGCCGCCCAGGATGCGGCGCTGCGGGAGGCGGTGCAGCGCGACTATCGGGCGAATCTCGCCGAGCTGTTCGACCATTTCCACCGCAATCCGGAACTGTCCGGCCGCGAGACGCAGACCGCGGCGCGGATGGCCCGGGAGCTTCGCGCGCTCGGCTATGACGTCACCACCGGCGTCGGCGGCACCGGCGTGGTGGCAGTGCTTCGCAACGGCCAGGGGCCGACGGTGCTGATGCGCGCGGACATGGACGGGCTGCCGCTGCGCGAGCAATCGGGTGTCGCCAACCCTTCGATCGTTCGCCAGACCGACCTCAACGGCGTCGAGCAGCCGGTGATGCATGCCTGCGGTCACGACGTCCACATCACTTCGCTGGTCGGCGCCGCGCGGCAGATGGCGGCGCGGCGCTCCAACTGGAACGGAACGCTGGTGCTGATCGCCCAGCCGGCCGAAGAGATCGTGTCGGGCGCGCGGGCGATGCTGGAGGACGGGCTCTATACCCGCTTTCCCAAGCCCGATTATGCGATCGCCTTCCATGTGTCCGCCGATCTGGCGGCCGGGCAGATCGAGGTTCCGGCGGCGATCGTCGCTTCCAGCGCCGACACGGTAACGGTGCGCGTGCGCGGCGTCGGCACCCACGGTGCCTACCCCCATATCGGCGTCGACCCCGTCGTCGTCGCTTCACAGATCGTCGTTTCGCTCCAGTCGATGGTGGGGCGCTCGATCAATCCGCTCGAAGGACGGGTGATCAGCGTCGGCATCATCCGCGGCGGCGTGAAGGCGAACATCATTCCCGACGAGGTCGAACTGCAGATGACCGTGCGCTCGGACAACCCCGAAACGCGCCAGCGCCTGCTCGACGGCATCGACCGGGTGTCGCGCGGCACCGCGCTCGCGCTCGGAGTGCCCGAGGACCGCCTGCCGACGGTGACTCGCTCGCCGACCGAGCAGACCCCGCCGACCATCAACCACACGCCCAGCGCCGCGATTGTCCGCGACGCGATCGCCGCCTCGATGGGGCCGCAACGGATCGTCGAGCCGGTGCGCACCGGCATGGGGGCGGAGGATTTCGCGGTGCTGGTGACGCCAGATACCGGCGTTCGCGGCGTCTATTTCAACGTCGGAGGCACGCCGGCCGCCGAGGTCGCGACCGCGCCGGGGCACCATTCGCCCCTGTTCCGGATCGCGCCCGAGCCGTCGGTGACGGCGGGGACCGAGGCGATGGTGGTCGCGGCGGAAGCTTTGTTTCGGGCACGATAACCGGAGGTTGTCTTGCGCTCGTCACCCCAGCGGGGGCTGGGGTCCATGGTGAGTCAGCATGGATGCCAGCCTGAGCTGGCATGACGGAGCTTCTCGTGGCTGCGCCTCACCCGCGCCGGATCATCACGTTCATCTGGGCGGCGGCGATCGGCCGGGCGCGGTCCTGCTGCCAGGCATGGGCCTCGACATTGGCGATGCGGCTGCCCAAGCGGCCGACGGTGGCGGCGGCGAAGGTGTCGTGATTGGTGCCGCCGCGCATGAAGCTGACCGTGACGTTGATCGGCTTGACGGTGACGCCCTCGCGCTCGCCCAGCTCCTCATAGACCGCGCCGATCGCGGCGAGCTCCAAGAGGCCGGCGATGGCGCCCCCGTGAAGGAAGCCCGGCCGCCCCAGCACGACGTCGCCGAACGGCATGACGAACTGCAGCTCGCCGCCGTCGGCGCGGCGGGTGCCGATGCCGAGAAACTGCGCGTAGGGCGGGAGCGGATCCATGAAAGCGGCCTATCGGGGCCGCTCAGGCGGCGCAACGCTCGGAGCGGGCGACGAAGTGAAGGTCGGCGAAGGCGGCGCGGGCGCGGCTCCTCGTATTGTCGGTATCCGAGGCGACCGCCAGCTGGATGACCCGCCCGCGATTGCCGAAGGCGCGGGCGAAGTCGGCGCCGACGTCCGCGCGTTCGCTCACCCATTGGCGGGCGCGGGTCGCGCCCGTCTCGGCGACGATCATCTCGACCCGGTCGGTATAGGCGCTTCGGCGGCGGGAGCCGACGGCCTGGCGATTGTCCCAGACATAATTGAGCGCCGCGTCCGGCACCGCCGCGCCGAACATGCGCCGGCCGACGGCGATGCGAAGCCGGGTGCCGAGGCTCATCGCGTTGTCGGGGATATCGAAGCTGACATAGACGCGCGCCGCATAATCGTCGCCCGCGCGGCTGCGCATGTCCGCCGAGGCGACCGGCGCGTCGACATACCAGCGCCAACACAGGATCGGCGTGGCGGCCAGGTCGACGCTGAGCGGGCGAGCGAGCAGCGCCATGGCGGCGTCGGCACGCGCCTCGACGGCGCGGACGCTGGCGACGGTCGCAACACGGTAGGAAGTCGGGGCCGCCTTGCCGACGCGCACCACCCGCCACGGCGCCGGCGCGGTGCCGTCGGCGGTGAAGCGGCCGACCCAGACCGGTCCGGCCGCAGCGACCAGGGTTGCTGCGACAATGAGGCGGATCATCGCGCGAGGGCCTCAAGATCGGCGGGCTCGTCGATGTCGCGGAGGGTCTCGCCGATGCGGAGGCTCCAGCCGAGCGCGGTCAGCCGCGCCGTCGTCTGTCGGGCGACCCGGTCGGTGCTCCAGTCGATGGCGCCGAAGATGGACGGGTCGGAGCGGCGCAGGCCGAGCAAGGCGTAGCCGCCGTCGATGGTGGGATGAATCACCCCGTCGTAACGCTCGAGCGCCGCGGCGGCTTCGCCGAGGCGGCACGCATCGAGGTCCGGGCAGTCGGTGCCGATCAGGATCGCGGACTTGCCGCCGGCGATGACGCGCTCGGCTGCGCGCGCCAGTCGCGCGCCGAGATCGCCTTCACCCTGGGGATGAAGCGACACCGTCGGCCCGGAGTACCAGCGATGAGGATCGGGATCGCCGCACAATTCTACTTCAAGCCCGGTCGCCAGCGCGGCTTCGACCGTTCGTTCGAGCATCTCCGAAGCCAGCGCGGCGGCGCCGTCCGCGCCGAGCGCTGGGATGAGTCGGGTCTTCGCCTGCCCCGGCACCGGCTCCTTGGCGAAGATGAGGATGCGGGTCACCGGCGGCGCCAGTCATGGTAGCGCTCGATCCAGCCGAGCAGCCGCTCCGGCTTGTGCGCCTTGCGCCACTCGCCGGCTGCGAACTTGTTCGCCTCGGCCATGGTCGGATAGGCATGGATCGTCGCCAGGATCTTCTTCACGCCGAGCCGATATTTCATGGCTAAAGCAATTGGCGCGATCAGCTCGCCGCCATTGTGGGCGACGATGGTGGCGCCGAGAATGCGGTCGCTTCCGGGTGCGACGAGCAGCTTGAC
>DASVVV010000005.1:0-26232 GCA_036386375.1 Allosphingosinicella sp.
ATTCGCCATCGCGATCGCGCGTATCGAAAATCATTACATGATCAACAAAGGGTGGATCGAGGAAGGCGCGCTGATCCGCAATGCCCCGGTGCTGCGCGGCATCCCCGGCGTCATCGTCCAGGGGCGTTACGATTGCTGCACGCCGCCCGCCGCCGCCTGGGATCTCCACAGGGCCTGGCCCGAGGCGCGGCTCGAGATCGTCCCGGATGGCGGCCACCTGTTCAACGAGCCGGGCATCCTCGACGGCCTGATCCGCGCCACCGACGAGTTCGCCGCCCGCTGATTTCGTTTCCGCGGCGAAACCGCTCCCGCTACCATTTGCGCCGGCGGCGATTCGCCGCGCTCGAGGGGGGACAGGCATGGGCATGGGAGTTCGGATCTCGCTCGCGGCGATGGCGGCCGCGCTGGCCGGCGGCACGGCTGGCGCACAGGGGCCGGAATGGTCGGCGCAGGGGCGGCTGGAGGCGGGCGACCCGCAAAATGCCGACGAGCGGCGCTACGACGATCATCCGGTGCGGCTCGAGGCAGGCCGTCGCTACAGGCTGACCGCCAGCTCCGAGGAATTCGACACCATCCTTCAGCTGCTGCCGCCGGGCGGCGGCGACCCGATCGCCGAGAATGACGATTCCGGCGCCAACCTCAATTCGCGCATCACTCTGACGCCCGAGCAGAGCGGCGAATATACGCTCCGGGTCCTCGCTTTCTCCGGCGAAGGGGGCGGCGCCTACCAGCTGACTGCGGGGCCGGTACCGCCGCTGCCGCCGCCCAACAGCGCGCCCGGTACGCCGGTGGCCGCATCGGGCACATGGTCGCTGTGGCAGGGCGACGTCGCCCCCACCGACCCCGACATCGACGGCCGCCACTATGACGATTATCTCGTCCGCTTCGAGGCCGGGCAGCGGCGGCTGATCATGGTCGACGCCGACGCCTTCGACCCCGTCCTCGAGATCATCCCCGTCGCCGGCCGCGAAGCCGACCCGCCCGAGGTCGTCGACGTCGATGACGATGCCGGCGTCGGCTTCAATTCGCTGCTCGGATTCTCTGCCGAAAGCTCGGGCGACTATATCGTTCGGGTGAGCGCGCTCGGCGGCGAGGAGGACGGCGGCGCCTACCGCCTGTGGATCAGCCAGTAGCTATTCGGCCGCGACCGGCTCGGGAAGGCGCGCCCAGCCGGGCTTGAGGCGGTTGATCAGCCGCGGGATCGGCCCGTTGCGCTCCATCCACGCGGCATATTCGCGATAGGCCGGGTCCGCCATCAGATGCTTTTCCTCGGTGCGGGCGCGCCAGTAATAGACCCCGCTCACCATCGCCAGCAGCGCCGTGTTGCGGATCATGTCGACCGGATTGCCGGTCGTCGCCAGGAACGGCAGCACGGCGCACCACCAGAACAGGTTCTTCGAAACATAGGCCGGGTGCTTGGTCCAGGCATAGGGGCCGTGGGTCAGGATGCCGCGATGGGTGAGGTTGGAGAAGCGGTAGCCGAACGCGACCGTCGCCCAGGCATAGACCGCGGTGAGCAGGACCAGCCAGCCGCCGACCAGCGCCGTCACCAGCGGATAATCGGAAAGCCAGTGGATCCAGCCGTTCGGCCCGGCCGTGTTGGTATGATATTCGAGCGGGCCGCCCGGATACATCAACAGGAAGGGGGGATAGCAGATCAGCGCCGCCGCCCAGCCGGCGGCATAGGGGTTGGCGGAGCGAATGTGGCCGTCGAGCGGCTTCATCGTCAGCACGTAGCCGACCGTCGCGACGACTACGTCGACGGTAAACATCGCCCCGACCAGCCAAAGGCTGAGATTGACCGGGCTGGCGAGGATCCACTCGCTCTCCGCCTGGATCGTGAACGACCAGTTGCCCGGAACGATCGAGATCATGAAGGCCAGGAAGAAGCCCTTCACCGCCCACGCGCGGAAGAAATCGTGGAGGATCTCGCGGTCCACCAGCTCGGCGCGGCCGATCAGCAGCTGGCCGAAATGCCAGGCGCCGTCGCGCGGGTCCCTGAGGCGCGTATCCAGCCAGATCACGTAGGGGATGGACAGCACCAGCATCGGTATGGCGGCGACTCCGAGCACCTTCATCGCGAACAGATAGGCGCCGTCCCAATACCAGCGCGCGATGCAGTAAAGCGCGCCGATCACGCCCCAGATCGCCCACAGGCCGGCGAGCTTGGCGACGCTGACGTCGAGCGTCTCGCTCAAGGCCCGCTTCGGCTGCGACCAGTCGATCCCGGTCGTCGGATTGCGGTGCACCCGGTCGACGACCAGCGACCACAGCACCATCGGGACGCCGCAGGCGACCACCGCCATCATCGCCGCGAACTCGCCGCCCATGCCGAACTTGCGCGCCACGACCGCCCAGGCGCCGAGACCGATCAGGCCGGCGACGCCGACGCCGGCGCTGACGGCGGATTTCGGGCGGGGATCGGCGCGCACCGCGGCGGGCGCGGCTTCGATCGCGGCAGGGGCGTTCATGGCCGCTTCCCTAGCCCAAAGTAGTAAGCAGATCATGAAGCCTTGCCTTGGCCGTCCCGCTTTGGGAAGGTTTGCAAAAGGAGAAGAAGATGCGCGCCCCGGCCACTGCTCTTGCCCTCCTCCTGCTCGCCGGCTGCGGCCGCGAGGAGGAGCCCGTCGCCAACCGTTTCGAGCGCGCCAAGGCGGAGATCGAGAACAAGGCCCGCGAGCTTGAGAATACTGTCGAGAACGAAGTCAGCGCCGTCGAAAACAGCCTCGATCATGAAGCCTCGGCTTTCCTGAACCAGCAGGAAGCGAACATCGCCAACGGGGCCGAGCCCGCAAACCTGACGCGCTGAAACCGCGTGCGCGGGGAGCGAGAGCCGCCTTCACTCCGTCAACGGGCGCGAGAAATCGGTCCAGGGCGGGTCGCTGCCGAAGCGGGCGAGCCGGCGGCGGTGGCGGACGGCCGCCCAGAACAGCATCAGCTGCATCGGTATGCTCGAGGCGCTCGCCGCATAAGCGTAGACCGGCCAGACGAGCGACGGGTTGGCGAGCTTTGCCAGATGAACCGCAACGGTCCCGGCGTGGATGGCGGAAAGCCATAACGGCCAGTAGCGGTTGGCCTTGAGCGCGACCGCCACGAGCAAGGCGAGCAGCGCCAGGTCGACCAGCAGCACCTCGGTTTCGAGGCTTCGGAAATGGGCGCTTCGCGGCAGGTGGACGAGCAACGTCGCCGCCGCCGCGGTCAGGAGCGCGGCGGCGGTCCATTGCTCGGGCTTGCCGCCTTGCCAGATCGCATAGCCGCAGGTGACGAGCAGAAGCGCGTTGAAGGCGGCGACGAGAAGCATGCGCCCAGCCGAGCACCCGGCCCGCGGCCGGTCAAGCGGCTCCGCCCACGGCCTTCAGATGCGTCTGCGGTTCCAGTTCGATCGGCGGCTGGCACGGCGTCTCGCAGCCGTAGCCGGTCGGCGGCAGCCCCATCTTATGGCGCAGCCGCACCACCTGCGCGTGCGCCTCGACCATCGCCCGGCGCGCGTCGAGAAGCGCCTGGTTCGAAGTCACCACCTCGTCGAGCGCGCGCTGGATCGTTCCGCACGGCTGCTGCGCCTCGCGCCGCGCCGTCAAGAGGGCGATCTGGAACGAGGCGCTGGCGATCAGGGCCTGATCGATCGCATTTTCGGCCGGGAAGAGCCGCGCCGCCACCGCCTTGCCCGCCTTGATCTTGTCGTTCATCGTCATCGTCCCCCCCGGTCGCGCCCGAGGGGGCACGGCCGACTAGCGTTCAGCCTGTTCCGTCGTACTGAGGCGGTCGGAGAGTGATCCGATCCCGCTGGCAAGCGTGCCGAAGCCGATGAGGGCCGCAGCCGTGAGCAGCACGATCCAGATCACCCGCTGCCAGAGGTTGAGGACATTGCCCCTCCCTCCACGGCGGCGAAGAGGCCAGCCCAGATCGGGCGGGGCCTGGACGCTCGCGCGGCCGGGCTCTTCCCGACTTTCCCGAAGGACCTGAGCTGGCACTCCCCCTCTCGACCGAGGCCTGGATGCCTCCACCTCAACGCCGTCGGCGAGGGTGACCACTCCACCGGGTATGACGTTCACCCCCCTTTGCTCGTGCTCGGCGAGGAGGCGAGCCGCCTCGATGCGGCGCGAGACGCCGAGCTTGCGCATCGCCCCGTCGATGTCCTTGGAGGCGCGAAGGTCGCTGATTCCGAGCTGCCGGGCGATCTCCTTGGTAACGTAGCCCTGCGCTACCAGCCGCAGGCAATCGCGCTGCCGCGGCGTGAGCCTGGCTATGTCTTCCGCTACGGAATCGCTCATCATGTCGGTGCCGAAAGGTGGTCGAGTGGCCGTCAACCTGTGTCAGATCGACCGCCGGACCGCAATGGCCCGCGGTCGGAAGGGCCGGACGGACGCCCTTCTCAGGCCCCGCCGATCGGCGTCGTGTCGACGCTCCCGTGCGCGCCGATGAATTCGCTCCACACATAATTGTGGTGGGCGATCACCTGCTCGGCGGAAAGATGCGGGCGGTCGCCGGTGGTGTGGCCGTCGGCCGGCGCCCACACGTCATAGCCGCGCACCGCCGCCGAGCGCACGGTCGTGTCGACGCAGAAATCGGTGGCGCAGCCGGTGACGATCAGCCGCCCGCACGCCTCGGGCGGGACGAGCTCGCCGAGCCCGGTGCCGGCAAAGGCGTCGCAGGTCGCTTTCTCGACGAACAGGTCGCCCTCGGCCGGCGCCAGCTCGGGGACCAGCTGCCAGCCCGGCGATCCGCGCGCGTAGCGCCCTTGAGGCTCGGTATGGCGAACGAAGACGACCAGCCCCCCGCCGGCCCGCACGCGCCGCGCCAGGGCGTCGAGCCGAGCCACCAGCCGATGCGAATCGTGCCGCTCTCCGTCGCCGATCAGCGCCACCTGCATGTCGACGATGAGGAGAACGTCCTTTCTTCCGGCCATCCGACCCCCCTTGCCTGCCCGGCCGGCAGCTTCGCACCGCCTTGCCGGCCCCGCAACCTGAGCGCCGCCGCTTCCACTTCGTCGGCGGGCTTACCGCGCGGTCCGGGCCATGGGGTCGTAGTCGAGGCCAAGCCGCCCTTGCCAGTCGATCCGGCCGAGCTGAAGGAGCGAGACGCCGTAGGCGAGCGCGACGCCGGCGCTCACCGCGCCCACCCGGTTGCCTGGGAACAGGTGCCAGGCGAGCAGCACGAACGCGATCCGCAAGCCGAGATGGATGAATCCCACCGGATGCCCCAGCGTCCATGAGAACACCACCCAGTGGAGCGCGAAGGCGATTCCAACGCTGAGCGGGAACAAGGTCGGCGCGTGGATCCAGACCGGGATGTGGATCGACCAGGTCGCCAGCGCCATCGCGCGCGCGAAGGCGGAAAGCCGGAACAGCGGATTGTCGGGCCTGCCGCCGCGCTCGCCCCGGATGCGCATCATCAGCGCGCCGACCGGCATGATGGCCCAGAAGCACAGAGCGAGCGTCAGATTGTGCCGCTCGGCCGGAACGACCAAAGTCAGCAGCGCGACTGCGGAATAGACGATCAGCCCGGTCGTCGGCAGCGCCAGCGAGCCCCTGCGGCAGGTGATGAAATCGGCGCGCATCTCCTCGAACGTCATCGCTTTTCCCTTACGAAGCGCCGAGCGCCGCCGGCCGCATCAAGAATTCCCCTCCACGGCACGACGCGCAGTCCCCTCATCTGCGAAAGCCGGGAGGAAGTTCAGACCAGCAGCTGGCGGGCTCTTTCGACCTGGGTGTTGTCGTCGCCCTGTCGGGGCGGGGCCTGAAGGCCGCGCTGGACCGCGGGGCGGGCTTCGATGTCGGCGAGCCAGCGTTCGAGATTCCCGAGCCCCGTCACGTCGACGCCGGGCCAGGCATGGATGCGCGCCCAGGCGAAATTGGCGATGTCGGCGATCGAATAGTCGCCCGCGAGATATTCGTTTTCCGCCAGGTGGCGATCGAGCACTTCGAGCAGCCGCCGGCTCTCGCGCAGATAGCGGTCGATCGCCGGCTGGATCTTGTCGGGAAAATAGCGGGTGAAGACATTGGCCTGGCCCATCATCGGGCCAAGCCCGCCCATCTGGAACATCAGCCACTGGATGACCCGGCTTCGCGCCTTCTCGTCGGCCGGGAGCAGCCGCCCGGCGCGCTCGGCGAGGTAGAGCATGATCGCGCCGCTCTCGGACACGGGGAAGTCGCCGTTGCCGCGGTCGACGATGGCCGGGATTCGGCCGTTGGGGTTGATGGCGAGGAACCAAGGCTGTTTCTGCTCGCCTCCGGCAAGGTCGAGCACCAGAAGATCATAGGGGATTTCAAGCTCCTCGAGCGTGATCGAGGCCTTGTAGCCGTTGGGCGTGGCGGCGGTGTAGAGATCGATCATAGGAGACAGTCACTAAAGACTGTCCCCGGGTTTGCAATCAGCCGATGGTCAGCTCGCAGCCGAAGTTGAGGCCGAGCCTGCCGTCGCGCGACCAGCGCACGAAGGCGTAGATCGGGCTGCAGCCGGCGAAGCGGATCTGGACGCTTTCGCCGAGGCGCGGGACGAGGTCGCTTTCGATCATCGTGCCGCGGCTGGAAATGTTGATGACGGGAACGACGTGCGGCGTACCTCGGAAGACGAGGGTGGCGCACTCGAACACGCCTTCCTGCCGCCGTTCGGCGCGCCGCTCGACCGAAGCGGCGCCGACGGCAACGTCTTCGCATTCGATCGCGGCTTCGAAGCCTCCCGCCTGGAATTCCATGGCCATGCGCCTCCCCGGAAAGGAGAATATGCGCTCAACCGGTTACCGAATTGCTAGCGGGCTCGTTCGTAATGCCCTGTGTCAATCTTCCCAGAAATAAGGCTGGCGCTGCCGCGTCCCGGTGACGGTCTCGTTGAGCGTCGCCGCTTCGTAGAGGCGGCCGTTCAGCATCACATATTGGATGTCGTCGCTATTCTGGATGTCCTGGGTCGGATCGGCGTTGAGAACGACGAGGTCGGCGAGCTTGCCCGGCTCGAGCGTGCCGATGTCGGTGAAGCCGTACATCCGCGCCGGGTCCGACGTTCCGAAGCGAAGGGCCTCGATGGGCGTGGCGCCGCCGCGGACGAACGACCACAGCTCCCAATGCTCGGCGATGCCCGGCTGCTGGCCGTGGCCGCCGATCGAGACCGGGACGCCGAGCTGCGACAGCCGCCGCGCCTGCGCCGCGCTATACTGGTCGGCATATTGCTCCGGCGGCGCCGTCACCGCCCGGACGCGCGAGGAAAGCTCGGCCGGCGGCGTGTGCCGCGTCAGCAGCGGGTGGTTCCATACAGGCTGGGTCGCTTCCCAATAAGGATCGCCGGCAAGGCCGCCGTAAGTGACCACGAGTGTCGGATTGTAGCCGACGCGGGTCTGCGACCAGAGGCTGAACACGTCGTCGTAGAAGATGCGCTGCGGGATGTTGTGCTCAAGCGTGGAATTGCCGTCCTGGATGAGGCTGATGTCCATCGAGAAGAGCGACCCGCCCTCCGGCACGACGAGGATGTTCTCGGCCCGCGCGGCGGCGGCGACCTGCTGGCGCTGGTCGCGGCGCGGCTGGTTGTAGTTCTTGATCGAATGCGCGCCTTCCGCCTCCAGCCGGCGGACGTGGTTGAGAGCGTCCTGGTAGGAATCGATCTGCGCGTAGCGACCGGGGGCGCGGGCGCCGTAGACGATCTCGCCCGACGAGAACGTGCGCGGCGCCAGGATGATTCCCGCGCGCTGCATCTCGGCGGCGGGGAAAATCTCGCTCGACGTACTCGACGGGTCGTGGACGGTGGTGACCCCCATCGCCAGATGCGACATGGCCGACCAGTTCTGCTGGGGGACGAGGTCGTTCTCGCCCTGGGGGCCGTGGGCGTGGCCGTCGATCAGGCCGGGAATGATGGTCTTGCCGGCGAGGTCGACCTGGCGCGCGTCGGCGGGAATGGCGACATCGCCGCGGCGGCCGACGGCGCGGATCCGGTTGCCTTCGATCAGGATGACGCCGTCGTCGATGATGCCGCCATTGGCGTCCGCCATGGTGACGATGCGCGCGCCGACGAGCGCAACGCGGCCCTGCGGAACATCCGCCCGTGCCGTCACCGCCAGCGAGGTGCCGCTGGTCGGGGGCGAGTAGCTTCCGCCGGGCGCGGTGTGCAGCAGGTCGGACGTGTCGGCGGTGTAGAGGTTCGGCCCCAGCGTCCATGAGAGGCGCTGGCCGCCGGCGGTCCAGGTCGGATAGGTGCCGCCGCCGGTGGTGACCCGGGCGATCGGCAGCTGGGTGGCGCGGGCGCCGACGTTCAGCGTCGCCGCGCCGCCGAAGAAGGGCATGGCGAAGACGTTGTAATTCTCCCGGAAGACGAGCGTCCGCCCGTCCGGCGACACCTCATAGCCGGTGACGAGGTCGCCGACGGCATGGTCGCGCCGGTTGCCGCCATTGACATCGACGCTGATCAGCTTGAGCTTTTGCTCCTCGCTGACCTCGAGGAAGATGCGGTCGCTCGCGGCGCCGAAATGGGGGTTGCCGCCGTCGGCGATCACCCGCGCGGCCGGCCCGCCCGAGGCTGCCATACGGAAGATTCCGCTCTGCTCCGACCAGCGCTCGGAAGTGAGGCCGCCGCCGCCGGTCAGCTCGTAGACGATGGTCTGGCCGTCCGGGGAGAAGCGCGGTGTGCGGTAATGGCCGGGCTGCTGGCTGACGGTGCGCATGTTGCTGCCGTCGGCGGCGATGGTGCGGATTTCGCCGAGGCGTTGGTCGTTCCACGACACGAAGACGATGCGACCGCCGTCGCGCGACCAGCTCGGCCAGAGCTGGAAGTCGCCGTCCTGCGGCGTCAAGAGGCGCGGCGCGCCGCCGCCGAGGTCGCGCACATAGAGCCGGCCGAGCGTCTCGTAGACGACGCTGCGCCCATCTGGAGAGACGGCGGCGAAGCGCGGCATCCGCGTCGTGAAGGTCGCCGGCGCGACCTCGACGGCCGGACGGACGGGATCGACCACGGCGCGCGTGTCGGCGATCTGGAACGGGATCTCGGCGGCGCCGGTGCCGTCCGCATTGACCCGCCGGATCCGGCCGCCCGCCCAGAAGACGATGGAGCGGCTGTCGGGCGTCCAGTCCATCACCGGATAGACGCCGTGCACCGCCCAGGTCTCCTGCAGATCCTGGTCGAGATCGTCATAGACCCGCCGCTCCTCCCCCGAGCGCAGGTCCTTGACGAAGAGTCGGCTCTCGCCGCCCTCGCGGTGGACATAGGCCAGCCAGCGCCCGTCCGGCGACGGCGTCGGACGGACGGCGCCGCCGGGCCCGCCGGCGACCTGGCGCCGCTCGCCGGTGGCGATGTCGTAGCGCTCGATCGCGAACACCTGCTCGTTGGCGTCCTGCGCATATTCGAAGATCGGACCGGGGGTGGTGTTGCGGCTGAAATAGATGGCGCTGCCGTCGGGCGCGTAGGCAGGCTCGCCCAGCTCCTTCTGGTGCTGGGGGTTCGGGCGCTGGACGAGCGGCACCCCCTTGCCGCTGCCGCTGACATGGTAGAGCCAGATCTCGCCGGTGCCGAGCGAGCGCTGGGTGGTGAAATGCTTGCGCGCGGCGATGTAGCGCCCGTCGGGGCTCCAGGTCGGGTTGTTGAGGAGTTCGAACGTCTCGGTCGTGATGGCCCGGGCGCCGGAACCGTCACTGTTGATGACCCAGATGTTGTCACCCCCGCCCCGATCCGAAGTGAATGCGATCAGCCGCCCGTCAGGCGAGAAGCGCGGCTGCATGTCGAAGGCGAGGCCGGAGGTGATCCTGGTCGGGCGTCCGCCCCCGATCGGCATCGTGTAGATGTCGCCCAGCAGGTCGAAGGCGATCGTTCGCCCGTCGGGGCTGACGTCGACGTTCATCCAGGTGCCTTCGGAGACGCTGATCGGAACCTGCCTAAGCCGCTGCCCCGGCGGGCTGTTCACGTCCCATTTCGGCCGCTCGCGATTCTCCCCCTGCTGCGCCTGCGCGAGCGCGGCGGTGGAGGCGAGCAGAAGGGAAGCGAAGGCAAGGCTGCGGATCATCTCGAGCACCCCCTGGAAGCGCGGCTGGTGCAGGCGGACTGCACCATTCGCGCAGCACAGGCAAGGTGCCGGAAAAAGTCGCTAATCCACTTTACGAAGCCCTCTTTCTCGCGGAACTTGAACGGGAACCTGCCGTTCGTTCCGTGGCCGTCACTCTCCGTCGGTCCGAGACAGGGGCGAGCAATGGCTCACCGAACGCCCCCACTGGAAATGTGGGGCGGCGTCGAATGCACGATCGCGCGTATTGGCGACGATTGGCGTAATCAAAGCGAAGAAACCGGACATGAGCGGCGGGCCGAGGATATCGACCTGATCGCCGGCCTTGGCATTCGAACCGTCCGCTACCCGATCCTGTGGGAGAAGATCGCGCCCGAGGGGCCCGATCGGCTCGATTTCTCGTGGACCGACGACCGGCTCGCCAGGCTTCGCGAGCACGGCATCAAGGTGATCGGCGGCCTGCTCCATCACGGATCGGGGCCCAAATATACCGAGCTGCTAGACCCGGATTTTCCGAAGAAGCTGGGCGAGTTCGCGGCGCGGGTCGCGGAGCGCTATCCCTGGATCGAGATGTGGTCGCCGGTCAACGAGCCGCTGACCACGGCGCGCTTCTCCGCCCTTTACGGTCATTGGTACCCGCACCGGCGCGACTATTCCGCCTTTCTGCGCGCGCTGATAAACGAATGCCTCGGCACGCTTGAGGCGATGCGGGGGATTCGCGCGGCGGTAGCGGACGCCCAGCTCGTCCAGACCGAGGATCTCGGCAAGACCTTCTCGACCGCGCCGCTGCGCTACCAGGCGGCGCATGAAAACGAGCGCCGCTGGCTCAGCCTCGACCTGCTGTGCGGTCGGGTCGACGAGCGCCATCCGTTTTGGAGCTATCTCTGCGGCGCCGGAGTGAGCTTCGGCCAGCTCGACGCGCTGAGGAGCGGGGAGGCCAAGCCGGACCTGCTCGGCATCAACCACTACCTGACGTCCGAGCGCTTCCTCGACCACCGCCTCTACCTCTATCCCGGCCACGCGCCGGGCGGGAACGGGCGCGACACCTATATCGATGCCGAGGCGGTGCGCGTGAAACGGCTCGAGCCGGACACCGGCATCGGCCCGCGCCTGCGCGAGGCATGGGAGCGCTATAACATCCCCATCGCCGTCACCGAGGTCCATCACGGCTGCCACCGCGACGAGCAGTTGCGCTGGTTCGCCGAAGTGTGGGACACCGCCGGCCGGCTCCGCCGCGAAGGCATGGATCTGCGCGCCGTCACAATCTGGTCGCTGTTTGGCAACGTCGACTGGCGCTTCCTACTGACCGAGCGCAACGGCTTCTACGATACCGGCGCCTATGACACGCGCAGCGGCACGCCGCGCCCGACGATCATCGCCAAGGCCGCCTCCGCTTATGCGCGGGGCGAGAGCCTCGATCATCCGGTGCTCGACAGCCCGGGCTGGTGGCGGCGGCCGCCGCGGCTCTACCCGTGGAGCGGCCGCTGCAAGCCGCTCGAAGGCGACGGCCGCAAGCTGCTGATCACCGGCGCGACCGGCACGCTCGGCAACGCCTTCGCCCGCATCTGCGCGGACCGCGCCCTCCCCTACTGCCTCACTAGCCGGGCCGAGCTCGACCTGTGCGACGACACCTCGATCGCGGCGGCCCTCGAGGACAGCCGGCCGTGGGCGGTGATAAACACCGCGGGCTACGTTCGCGTGCCCGACGCGGAGCGCGAGCCCGATGCCTGCATGGCGGCCAACGCCGAGGGCGCGGAGAAGCTGGCCCGCGCCTGCGCGAGCGCCGGCATACCGCTCGTCACTTTCTCGTCGGACCTCGTCTTCGACGGATCGAAAGGTGAGCCCTATGACGAGAGCGACCCGGTCGGTCCCGCCTGCGTCTACGGGGCCAGCAAGGCCGAGGCCGAACGGCGCGTGCTGGACTCAGGCGCCAACGCGCTGGTGATCCGCACCAGCGCCTTTTTCGGACCCTGGGACCGCTACAATTTCGCCTGGCATGTTCTCGACCGCCTCACGCGCGGGGAGCGGGTCAAGGCCTGTGCCCACACCGCCGTCTCGCCCACCTTCGTGCCCGATCTCTGCCATGCCGCGCTCGATCTCCTGATCGACGGCGAGACGGGATTGTGGCACCTCGCCAATGACGGCAACGTCACCTGGCACCAATTCGCCCGCCTTGTCGCGGAAGGCGCGGGCTACGACCCCGATCTGATCGCCGAGAAGAGCGCCCCGAGCCGTACCGGCACTGTCCTCACCAGCCGGCGCGGCCTCATGCTGCGCAGCTTCGATGCGGCGCTTGCCGACTGGCTGTGCGAGGTGGCGCATCGCGAGGAGGCCGAAGCGGTCGCGGCGGAGTAGGGCACGAGCTCTCGGGCCGAGCAACCATCGGCGTTCGAAGAAATCCGAACCGGCATGCCAGCAAAGCGGGCATCCACACTAAGTCTTCACTGACGCGGCATGGCGCCCGGCCTTGCTGCGGTGACCGCACTCAATGGCAACCCCGCGTGACTACTCCGCGGCTTCGGTCCAGATCGCCGTGGCGGCGGTCGGGGATGCGAGCGCGCGGCGCTTGCGCTCGAGCTTGCGAAAAGCGGACAGCGCCTGCCCCACCACCTGGTCCATATTGTAATAGCGGTATGTGGCGAGCCGGCCGACGAACGTGACGTTGGGGTTCGCGTCCGCAAGCGCCTCATATTTCTTGTAGAGCGCCTGATTCTCCTCGCGGGGGATCGGGTAATAAGGATCGCCCTCGGCGCTCGGATATTCGTAGGTGATGCTGGTGCGCGGGTGCTGCTGCCCGGTCAGGTGCTTATATTCGGTGATACGCGTGTAGGGCACCTGCGGGTCGGGGTAATTGACCACCGCCACCGGCTGGAACCGCTCGGCGTCGACCACCTGATGCTCGAAGCGCAGGCTCCGGTAGGGCAGCTTGCCGAAGCGGAAGCCGAAATATTCGTCGACCGGGCCGGTATAGACAATGTGCCCCGCCTCGATCTCGTCCATGATCTCGCCATAGCTGGTCGATAGCAGCACATCGATGTTGGGATGGTCGAGCATCCGGTTGAACATCGCCGTATAACCGTGCTTCGGCATGATCTGGTGCTTGTCGCCGAAATAGCGGTCGTCGGTGCCCGTCCTCGTCGGGATGCGCGCCGTGACCGCCTTGTCGAGCTGGCTGGGATCGATGCCCCATTGCTTGCGGGTATAGCCCTGGAAGAAGAGCTCGTAGAGCTCGCGCCCCACCGCCGAGATCACCACGTCCTCGGACGTCCTGATCTCGCCGACCGGCTCGGCGCGCGTCGCGAGATAAGCTGCCGCCTGGTCGTCGGTCGCAAGGTCGAGGCCGAACAGCTTGTTTAGCGTCGTCCGGTTGATCGGGATCGGAACCAGCTGCCCGCGCACCTGGGCCAGCACACGGTGCTCGTAAGGCCGCCACTCGGTGAATTGCGAGAGATAGTCGACGATCTCGTCGCTGTTGGTGTGGAAGATGTGCGGGCCATATTGGTGGATCAGCACGCCCGCTTCATCGAGACGGTCGTAGGCGTTGCCGGCAACGTGCGGGCGCTTGTCGATCACCAGCACATGGGCATTGTGCTGGGTCGCCAGCCGCTCCGCGATCACCGAACCGGCGAAGCCAGCGCCGACGACCAGATAGTCGTAGCGTTTGCGGGTATGCGCCTTGATGATGTTCGGGGCGGCTGCGGGGACGGCGATCGCCTCGCGGACCAGGCCGGCCATGCGGGCGTGGGTGACGTCCCAGCTGAGGTTGGAGAGCTTGACGTCGACGTCGGCGAGCCAGTCGCCGTCGCCGCGGGCGAGGCTGAGCGCCTGCTCGCACGCTTCGACGAACGCCTCGGGCCCGTCAGCGATGAATACGCCCTCCATGTCGCCATAATGGCGGATCACGTCGGCGACCGGCGTCGACACGACCGGGCGGCCGCCGGCGAGATATTCCGGCGTCTTGGTCGGCGAGATGAACCGGGTCGAATCGTTGATGGCGAACGGCATCAGCGCGACGTCCCAGCCGGCAAGACAGCCGGGGAGCTCCTCGTATTTCTTGCCGCCCGGATAATGGAGGTTCGGCCGCTTCGGCAGCTGCTCGGGGTCGATCTTGACGACCGGCCCGACCATCTCGATCGTCCATTCCGGATGCGCGTCGGCGAGCGCCGCGACCAGGTCGAGGTCCATCCGCTCGTCGATGACGCCGTAAAAGCCCAAGCTCGGCGCAGCGTCGCACCGGCGCTCCGGCTCGCGCGCCTGGGCGAAATGGGCGCGGTCGACGCTCGACGGGAAGGGGTGGACGTTCGGGTGCCGGTCCTTCTTCGCCTCGTAGAGGCTGTAGCCGCCGGTGAAGACGACGTCGGCGGCGGCGAGCAGCTCGCGCTCGAGCTCGAGCAGTTGCGGCGGCGCGAACTTGAAATTGGCCAGCTCGTCCATGCAGTCGTAGATCGTGCAGGCCGCTTCGACGTGCCGCGAGAAGGGCAGCATCATCGGCGTGTAATACCAGCGGACGAAGGGCCCTTTCTCGCCCGACAGGTAGGAATCGAGCAGGGCCATTAGCACCCGCTCCTGCTCGTCCGCGTCCATGCCCTCGGGCAGCGACGGCGTCACGACCACCACGCCCGTCTCGGCGCAAGTCCGCACGCCCAACGCGGGTTCGCACCCCGCCAGCGCGGCCTCCGGCTCTTCCCAGAAGACGACTCGCCCGGTTCGGGCGAAGCGGCTCATCAGATGCTGGGGCCGCTGGAAGACGAAGTTCCACCTGAGGTGGGAGAAGCACAGCAGCGTCAGGTCGAGTTGACGCGGGAGGGTGGAAGCGCCCGACGGGGCGCGGGTCAGGTCGATCAACGAGGTACCCCTGGAACAGTGAGTGACCCCGGAGAAACGTGGCGGGGCCGGAACGGGTTCCGCAGTGCAGCATTAATCTCGCTGATGCAGGTTATTTGTCTGATTTTTGGCCTAAATTGTCGTTATTTTTCGAACGCCTGCCTAAGTTCGTCCAGCCACGGCGCAGCGGTCCCGTCGCTCGGCGCGCGCCAGTCGCCGCGAGGACTGAGCGCGCCGCCGCCCGACACTTTGGGCGAGTTGGGAATCGCGGTCCGCTTGAACTGGCTGATCTGGAAGAAGCGGAACAGGAAGACTTCGAGCCACTTCCTGATCGTGGCAAGATCATATTCCCGCCTCAGGCTCTCCGGGTAATCGAGCGGCCACGAACCGGCCTTGGCGTCCTTCCAGGCCTGCCAGGCCAGGAAGGCCACCTTCGACGGCGGCTGCCCGGAGCGGAGGATGTGGAACAGGAAGAAATCGTGAAGCTCATAGGGGCCGATCTTGTCCTCGGTCGACTGCATCCCGCTCTCGTCGGCGGGAATCAGCTCCGGCGAGATCTTCGTGTCCAGGATCGCCTGCAGGATGCCGTTCGTCGCCTCGTCGAACTGGCCTGAGCGGATCGCCCAGCGAATCAGATACTGGATCAGGGTCTTGGGTACGCCGGCATTGACGCCGTAATGGCTCATCTGGTCGCCGACGCCGTAGGTCGACCAGCCCAGCGCCACTTCGGAAAGGTTGCCGGTTCCGACGACGAAGCCGCCGCGCTGGTTGGCGAGCCGGAACAGATAATCGGTCCGGAGGCCGGCCTGGACGTTTTCGAAGGTGACGTCGTAGACCGGCTCGCCCTTGGCGAAGGGGTGGCCAATGTCGCCGAGCATCTGGCGCGCCGCCGGCTTGATGTCGATCTCCCCGGCCTGGATGCCGAGCGCGTCCATCAGCTTCCAGGCGTTGGACTTCGTGGCCTCGCCGGTGGCGAAGCCGGGCATCGTGAAACCGAGGATCGTCGAGCGCGGCAGCTTCAGATAGTCGCAGGTCTTCGCGGCGACGATCAGCGCGTGGGTGGAATCGAGGCCCCCGGAGACGCCGATCACGAGATGCTTGCCGCTGGTCGTGCGAAAGCGCTTGGCGAGACCCTGGATCTGGATGTTGAACGCTTCGTAGCAATCCTGGTCGAGCTGCTCCGGCCGGTTGGGGACGTAGGGGAAGCGGCGGACCCGCCGCCGAAAGCCGATGTCCGCGAAGCTCGGCCGATGCTCGAAATGGATCCGGCGAGCGCTCTTTTCGGGATGGCCGGCGGCGACCGCATTGTCGTTGAAGGTCGGCATCCGCATCCGCTCGAGTCGCAACCGCTGCACGTCGATGTCGGCAATGCACAGCTCCGGCTCGAGGTCGAAGCGCGTGGTGTCGCACAAAAGCTCGCCGAGTTCGTAGATAGATCCCTGCCCGTCCCAGGCGAGATCGGTGGTGCTCTCGCCGGGCCCCGAGGCGGCATAGACGTAAGCGGCGCAGCAGCGGTTCGACTGCGCGGCGCAGAGCAATTTGCGCTCGTCTGCCTTACCGATGGTGATGTTGGAGGCCGACAGGTTGCACAGGATCAGCGCACCCGCGAGCGCGCCCACGGTCGAGGGCGGCTGCGGCGCCCAATAATCCTCGCAAATCTCGACGTGGAAGATGAAGTCGGCGAGATCCTCGGCGGCGAAGATGAGGTCAGTCCCGAACGGCACGAGCTGGCGGGCCACCGCGATGTCGATGCCGTTGAGGCCGATGCCGGAGACGAACCACCGCTTCTCATAATATTCCCGATAATTTGGGAGGAAGCTCTTCGGCACTACGCCGAGGATGCGGCCGCGGCTGACGGCGAGCGCGCAATTGTAGAGCCGGCCGTTGCGCCGCAATGGTGCCCCGACGACGAACACGGGCGAAAGCGCCGCTGTCTCGGCGCAAAACCGGGCGATCCCCGCCTCGACCGCGTCGAGGAACGCCTCCTGCATGAACAGGTCGTCGACCGAATAGGAAGAGAGATTGAGTTCGGGATAGACGACCAGGTCGCAATTTTTCTGCTGCGCCTGGTGCGCGAGCGCGAGCGCCTGTTCGACATTGAAGGTGACGTCGCCCGAGGACCCCATCGGGCTGGCGGCGCTGACGCGGACGAAGCCGTGCCTGTGGATCGCCTCGAACGGCGCGCGCGAGCCTTCGGCCATCACACCATCTCCGTCATCATCTCCACCGCCACGCGCATGCACTGGACGCGGGTGGCGCCGCGGCCGATCGGCCCGAAATGCTCCTCGCGGTGAGAGGTGCGCCGACCGGCACGGGCGCAGGCAAAGTGGACGAGTCCCGGCTCGTCTCCCTTGTCGGCAAAGCCGGTGACGGCGAGCGCGACATTGGCGCGCGACCGTTCGAGCGCGCCCTCGGCCATGGCGAGGGCAACCTCCCTTGAAACGGCTCCCTTGTCGCGGATCAGGTCGGCCGGGACGCCGAGCATCTCCGTCTTCGCCTCGGAGCTGTAGGTCACGAAGCCGCGGTCGAAGGCGTGGGCGACGCCCTGCACGTCAGTCAGCAGGGAGGCGAGCATGCCGCCGGTGCAACTCTCCGCGGTGGCGAGCGTCAAATCGCGTTCGCACGCTTTGGCCAGCATCCGGCGGGTCGCCTCCTCCACCTCGTCGGGGAGCACCGGGGAAAGCGTTTCGGTATCGTTCAAATTTCTGTCCTCGTGCCCTTCTGCGCCGGAACCGGCCCCCGGCTCCGATTGTTCCACGGCCGCAATCAGGAGACTCCATAATGGCCGAACAGACCAATTCCCAGAACGGGCTCAGGCTTCTCGCGCAGGACCATCGCGAGGTCGAGGAGCTTTTCGAAAAGTTCGAGAAGGCGAAGGGCGCCTCCGCCAAGCAGCGGATCGTCCGGCAGATCTGCACCGAATTGAAGGTGCATGCGATGATCGAGGAGGAAATCTATTATCCCGCGATCCGGGGCAAGGTCGAAGGCGACGCGCTCGACGAGGCCTATGTCGAGCATGACAGCGCCAAGGTGCTGATCAACGAGCTCGAGTCGGCCGAGCCGGACGAGGAATTTTACGACGCCAAGGTCAAGGTCCTCCAGGAGCTGATCGAGCACCATGTGAAGGAGGAGGAGAAGCAGGCCGACAACCTCTTCCAGCAGACCCGCGCCGCCGACGTCGACCTGGACGCGCTCGGCGAGCAGCTCGCCGCGCGCAAGGCGGAGCTGATGGCGATGGCCGAGAGCGGCGGTCTGCCGCCGGCGCAGCCCGCGACGATGCAGAACGAAGGAGTCTGACGATGGAATGGAGCCGCAACCGTACGATCATCGCCGCCAGCGGCGCCGCGATCGCCGGCCTTGCCGCGGCTCTGTTCACCCGGCGCTGGTGGGGCGGCGACGAAGGCGAGCCTACCGCCGTCGCCCACCGCCGCGGCAAGACCGCGCCCGGCCCCGTCGGCCAGTCCGGCGCCGCCCGTTCTGCCGGCCCCGACGCGATGCGGGATCCGCCCAAGGATTGGGAGAAGACCGACCAGGCCTCGGACGAAAGCTTCCCCGCCAGCGATCCGCCCGCCGTAAGCCCGCACGTCGACTAAGCCCGCGCGCCTCCCGTCAGTGGGAGGGACTGTTCCGCGCTACGTCCTTGTCCTCGCCCCGGGCGAAGATGGTTTCGCGCGCGTCGGTCAGCTCGCGCATCGCCTGCGCCGTCGCCGTGCCCCAGACCAGGTGCACGGCAATCATCAGCGCGTTGCGGCGGGCCGGATGCTCGGTGGCCGGCTTCAAGAGCTCGAGCGCCGGGACCCAGCCCATGTAGCTGGCGAGCCAGATGGCGGCGCCGGCGGCGGCCGCCTTGCTTTTGCCCATCTTTGGATCGGCGGCCGCCAGCACCGCCCCGCAGGCGGCGCCATAAGCGAAATGCGCCGCCGTCGTAAGGTCCTTCGCCGCTTCCCCGTCCGGCGCCGCCGCGGCATCCACGATCTCGCGCGGAGTCAGCGGATAGCGCTCCTTTTCGGGTAGCTCGCCGTGCAGGCGCCGCATCGCGGCCGTCATGGCCAGCGTTCCGACGGTGCCGGCGATGGCGCCGATGAGGAGCCGCGAGCCCAGCCTCACAGCCCGATCCCCGGCCGCGCGATCATCAGCCAGAAGATGGCGAGGACGGCGAAGAAAGCGGGAAAGCCGAAGGCGAACCAGAGGCCGTACAGGCGGTGATAGCGCTCCGGCAGCGGCGCGCCGGCCGCCGCCGCGGCGCGCGCGAGATCGCGCATCCGCGCCTGCATCCAGACGACGGGCAGCCAGAAGGCGCCGGCGAGAAGATAGAGCGCGATCGAGGCGAGGATCCAACCTTCCGTGAGCTCGTAGCCGACGTTGCGGGCGAGCAACAGGCCGGTGACCGGCTGGGCGATGACGGCGGTGGCGGTGAAGACGAAGTCGGCGACGACGACGGTGGCGGCGGTCGCGGCGACGACGGCGGCATCACCGGTGCGATGCGCCATCAGCATGAAGAAAGCGATTCCGGCACCGGTGCCGAGCAGCACGGTCGCGCCGATCACGTGGAGATATTTGAGGATCAAATAGCCGGTCATCGCTCGTCCAATATCGCCAGGCATAGCAGGTTGAGCGCCAGGATCGGCCAAATCTTGGTCATCGGCCCGAGCGGGTCCGCCCACAGCGCCGGCAACAGGAACGTTCCAAGGACTATGTAGAGGAGCGAGACGCCGAGCGCGGCGACGAGCCCGGCTTTGGCGGTGCCGCGGACCAGGATCATGACGCCGACGATGAGGTCGACCAGAGCACCGCCGAGCACCGCCGCTTCGGCGAGGTCCGCCGCGGGCGTTAGCCTCATGACGTCGACCGCATGCTGCCACCCGGCCGTCAGCGAGACGATGCCGGTAACGAGCCAGAAAAGAGCGAAGGTGCCGATCGCCACCGGCTTCAGCAGGTAGAGCCGTGCGAACCACCGTTCCTGGACCGACGCGGGGTGCGCCGCAAGCGCGTCGGCGAGCGACTGCGGACGGATGCCCGTGAGGCGGGTCCATTCGCGGTTGTCGCCGATGGCGCCGCGAACGATCTCGCGCCGAGCGGTGCTGCGGATCGGCGGGCGCCAGCCGAACCATGCGGCGAGGTCGCCGAGCCGCCAGCCGAGCGCGAGCAGGAAGCTCGGCAGCCCTACCTCCCGCGCCGGCCGCCAGCCAAGCCATCGTCGGTAGGCCGCCACGACCTCGCCGAACTCCAGCCGGTCCGGCCCCGCCAGCTCGAGCGCGACCCGCGCCGGCGCGTCGGGCTGGAGCATGAGCGCCACCGTCTCGGCGACGTCGTCGAGCTGAATCAAGTCGACCGGGCCGGTGTCGGGAACGCGGAACTGGTACGGCAGCGCGGCGAGACCGCGGAACAGGGCGCTGCCGCCATAAGCGGCGCGCCCGACGACGACCGAAGGGCGCAGGATCACCCAGTCGAGGCCGGTTGCGGCGAGCGCAGCGTCGCCAGCGCCTTTGCTGCGCGAGAAATCGGTGATCCCGCCGCGGTCGACGCCCATCGCGGATAAGTGGATCACGCGCCGCACGCCCGCTTGTTCGCACGCGCTCCACAGCGCCGCCGGTGCGTCACGATGGACCTTCCATGGCGAATCCCTCAGGCTTGCCTGCAGGGCGCCGGCGCAATTGACCACCGCCTCCACCCCTTCGACGACCGACAGCCAGTCCTCCGGTCGGACCTTTTCGCGAAGATCGAAGGTTCGCCACTCGGCGACCGGCACCCGCCGCGCCGCCGGATCGACGCTTCGCGCGGCGCCGATCACCCAGTGGCCGTCGCGGGCGAGACGCGCGGCGACCGCCGATCCGATCAGTCCGCTGGCACCGAGCAGCAGGACGCGCAAGCTCGTCTCCTCACCGTCTCCGCGGCTAGAACCGGAAGCTTGGCGCTCCGTTCCACCGGTGTCACGATCAGGGCGCTATAGCTCCACGCCGCTGGCGATCGCCTCCAGCCGCTTCAACCGCTCCTTGACCGCCGCCAGCTCGATGCGCACGCCGACGCCGTCGTCGGACGCGGGGCGGGCGGCGATTTCGAGCCGCTTCACGTCCAGCCAGCCGCGCCACGCGCGCAGCAGCGTCCCGCAGAGCATCGCGATGATGAGAACGGTCGCGCCCGAGATCATCAGCGGCTCACTCATAGCGAAGCGCCTGGATCGGGTTGGTGCGCGAGACCCGAAGCGCGTGGCCGGAGACGGTACCGATCGCGATGGCGAGCGCGAGCAGGCCGGCGATGACGAACGGCGTCGGGCCGAGGTCGATGCGCGCGTCGAAGCTGTTGAGCCAGTCGCGCATGACCCACCAGGCCACCGGCCAGGCGATCAGGTTGGCGAGGATCACAGGCTTCGAGAACTGCCATGCGAGCAGGCGGACGATGTCGCGCGAGCGGGCGCCGAACACCTTCCTGATGCCGATCTCCTTGGTCCGCCGCTCGGCGGTGAAGGCGGCTAGGCCGAACAGGCCGAGGCACGCGATCACCACTGCCAGCCCGGCGAAGCCGGCGAAGGTCTGCCCCCGCGCCGCGTCGGTGGCATAAAGCTCGGCGAGCTGGTCGTCGGCGAACTCGCCCTCGAACGGGACGTCCGGCACGATCCGCCCCCACACTTGCTCGACATTGCGCCGCACCGCCTCCGGATTGGCGGAGCGGTAGCGGACGATCATGTTCGAATAGATGCCGCGGTCGTAGAAGATCATCGGCTCGATCGGCTCGCGGATTGAGCGGAAGCGGCTGTTCGCCACCACCCCGACGATGGTCGCCGGGGTCAGGCCGAGCTCCTGGCCGTACATGTCGACGCTCACCTGCTTGCCGATCGCTTCGGCGGGCGTGCGGAAGCCGAGCCGTTGCGCTGCAAGCTCGTTCACGACGACATTGATGCCGCGCTGGACGATCGCGCGCTGCGCGGGCTCGACCGCTGCCTCGGGCTCGTAGGGCGTGAAGGCGTTGTCGTTGGCGAATTGCCGCGACAATGGCCGGCCGGCGAGCATCCTGAGGCCCATGGTCCGGAAGAAATCGGGATGGGTGCTGTAGAAGCCGATCAGCTCGGACGAGGAGCGGCCCGGGACGCGCACGTTGGTGTTGAGCGTCTGCTGGGTCGCGACCCGCATGTTCGATGCGCCGACCGCCTCCACGCCCTCGATCCGGCCGACTTCTCGCATCAGCGTCTCCGTCTGCGGGATGACGGCGGCGCGGGTCATGTTGCCGATCTGGATCAGGCCCTCGCGCTCGAAGCCGAGGTCCGAATTCTGCGCGAAGACGGTCTGCGCATAGACCACCATCGTGCAGATGATGAGGCCGATCGAAACCGCGAACTGGCCGACGACCAGGGCGTTCCTCAGCCGCCCCGTCCCCTGCGCCTCGGCTGAGGACTTGTTCGCCTTGAGCACCTGCGCCGGCTGGTAACGCGACAGATAGAAAGCGGGGTAGAGCCCGCCCATCAGCCCGACGACCAGCCACAGCGCGACCACCGGGAGCAGGATGCCGTCGGCGCCGAGATACTGCACCTCCAGATCCGAGTTCAGGAAGGCTGAGAGATATGGCAGGCCAAGCTCCACCGCCGTCAACGCAAACCCCATGGCGAGGCCGGTGATGATCATCGATTCACCGAGGAACTGGGCGATGAGTTGCTTGCGCCTGGCGCCGAGCACCTTCCTCAGCGCGACCTCACGCGCCCGCTGGCTCGCGCGCGCCGTCGCCAGGTTAATGAAGTTGATCGACGCCATGGCGAGAATCAACAAAGCGACGATCGCGAACGTGATGATGGTGCGGCGGTCGTTGCCGGGCCGCTCGAGCGGCCCGTCGGCGCCGCTCAGATGAACGTCGCGGACGTTGACGAGCCGCCAGTCGAACAGATCGCCTTCGCTGACCTGCTCGCCGCCCACGTCGACCGGCGGGATGTTGCGCCGCTCCCAGGCGGGGAGCTGACGGTTGATCTCTTCCGAATTCGCGCCGGGTCTCAGCTTCAGGTAGACGTAGCCGTTGACGCAGCCCCAGCCGCACTCCTCCTTGTCCCGCTCGCTGACCCGGCCGAACATCGAAAAGTCCATGTGGCTGTTGCGCGGTATGTCCTCGAACACGCCGGTGACGCGCAGCGAATATTGCTCGCCGCGGCGGACGGCGGTGACCGTTTGGCCGAGAATGTCGATGCTGCCGAAGCGGTTCATGGCCTCGGTACGGCTAAGCACGAGGGCGTCCATTCCGCGAAGCGCGGTGCGCGGGTCGCCGCGCAGGAACGGGAGCTGGACGATCTGGAAGAAATTGGGCTCGACCAGCGACATCGGCGCGAAGGTCGCCTCGCCGCTGCGAAGAAAGACGGGCTCGACCCCTTCGACGCGGCTGATCGCCTCGATCTGCGGGAAATCGTCGGGCATGGTCTCGGCGAGAATGCCGTGCGCGCCCTGCTGCGGGACGCGGTTGGGATTGTCCTCGGAGACGTTGATCGCCTGGATCTGGAACACGCGGTCCGCGCCGGGGAGCCAGCGGTCGTAATTCGTCTCGTAGCGGACGTAGATGAGCAGCATCAGACAGGCCGCAAGGCCGATCGCGAGCCCGAAAATGTTGATGAACGCGTAGGTCTTGTGCCGCACCAAAGCGCGCAGCCCCACCGTTAGATAATTACGCCACATCTCATTCTCCCCTGTTTGTCATTTTCTGCCGATTTTTGTGTCACGGACTCCTGCCTCCGCAGGTCACAGGCCAGTTGCGATCGCCGATCCTGAAAATTTCGCCGGATCGATCGCCGGATCGCGCCGCGAACAGCAACGTCCGCCCCGTAGGCGACAAGGTCGGCCCGACGTGCAGCCCCTGGAGGCCGGTGCGGATGGGCTGGCGCGGCCCCCAGCCCGACGCCGATCGCTCGAGCCGAAACAGCGCGCCGCCGGACATCAGCACGGCGAAGCGGCCGTCGCGGCTAGGCTCGAACTCGTAATCGTCGGCAGACGTGCTCACGTCACCTCCGACATTCTCAACCCGCCAGCCCTCGCCTTGCGGTACCGCGTGGTAGATGTCGGTCTGGCCGAACCCGCCTTCGCGTCCGGAACCGAAATAGAGGCCGCCCTCTCCGTCGCCGCGCGGAAACCATTCGGCGGCCGGAGAATTGACCGGCGCCGGGAGCCGCACCGGCGCGCCCCAGCGACCGTTGACTCCGCGATCCGAATACCAGATGTCGAGGTCGTCCCTCGTCTTCGCCGGCGTTTCCGCCCGCGAGGAGATGAACCAGACACGGCGGCCGTCCGTCGAAAAATACGGATCGGCCTCGACGCCTTCGCCGCTGAAAGGCGCCGGCTCCGCCTCGCTGTAGACACCTTCCCGACAACGGCTGACCAGGATCCGCCAGCCCGAGAATTGCGCTGAGGAACGCACGAAATAGAGATCGCCGCTCAACGGATCCTGCGCGGGATGCGATTCGAATAGTGCCGACGCCAGCGCGGGTACCTGCCACGGCTCTACCGCCGCTACCTGCTGGAGGAGCGCCGCCGTCGCGAGCGCTAAGCTCACCGGCTCCGCTCCCGAAGTTGGCCGGCGGCCCTCATTCGTATCGCAGTGCGTGAATGGGATTGGCTCGGGCCACCTTGACGGCGTGGCCAGCGATCGTGCCGAGCGCGATTGCAAGCGCCAGCGCGCCGGCGAGCATGAACGGCGTCGGCCCCAGGTCGATGCGGGCGTCGAACGTGTTCAGCCAGTCGCGCATCGCCCACCACGCCACCGGCCAGGCGATGAGATTGGCGACGATCACCGGCTTCGAGAACTGCCACGCGAGCAGCCGGACGATGTCCCGCGTACGGGCGCCGAGCACCTTCCTGATACCGATCTCCTTGGTGCGCCGCTCGGCCGCAAAGGCGGCAAGGCCGAACAGGCCGAGGCAGGCGACGAGCAGGGCGAGCCCGGCAAAGCCGGCGAAGATCGCCGCACGGCTCTGCTCGGCGCCGTATAGCTTCCTGACGATGTCCTCGCTGAACTCGGCCTCGAACGGCACATCCGGCTCGAAGCGCTGCCACACGCGGCGGATGCGCTCGCGCACGGCGGCGGGATCGGTGCCGTCGTGCCGGACGACAATGTGGCTGATAAAATCGTCGGCGAAGCGGAACATGATCGGATCGACCGGTTCGCGGATCGAGCGGAAGCGGGTGTCGCGGACGACCCCGACGATCGTCACCGGAACCGCTCCGGCGTCGACGAACGAGGCTTCGGCGCGTGAGCCGACCGCGTCGGCGGGATTGGTGAAGCCCAGCCGCCGCGCCGCCAGCTCGTTGACAACGACGTTTGCGCCGCGGGCGACCAGCGCCTGTTCGATGGCCGGATCGGCCCCGGCGGACGCGCCGCTGCTGCGGTCCATCGGCCGGTTCGGATCGAAGCCGCGGCCCGCTACAAGCGTCATTCCCATCGTCTCAAAAAAGCCTTCGTCGACCCGGTAATTGCCGAGGCTGACCGGTTCCTGGCCGGGTCTCGCGACGGACGTGTTTGAATGGTTGGGTGTAGCCACGCCGATGCTGGTGCGGCCGGCGGAGATCACGCCCTCCACCTTTTCCAGCTCCCGCACCAGCGCTTCGCTGCGCCGGCCGCGCACAGGATTGGCGATGCCTTCGATGCCGATCTGGAGGAGCTGGTCGCGGCGGTAACCCGGGTCTGTCGCAGCGCCATAAACCGACTGCGCATAGACCACTAAAGTGCAGGCGAGGAGGCCAATCGAAACCGCGAACTGAAACATCACCAGCAGAAGCCGCAGCGCACCGGTGCGCCCGACCTCGGTGGCGCCGGCCGCCGTTTTCAGCACCAGCGCCGGCTGGAAACGGGAGACGTAGAATGCCGGGTAAAGGCCTCCCGCGGCGCCCGCCGCCAAGGTGAGGACGACGACCGCCAGCATGAGGGCCGGATCACCAAGGTAGGACAAGGTGATATCGGCATCGAGCAGCTCCCGCAGCACCGGCAGCGTCAGCTCGAGCAGAGTCAGCGCGATCAAGGTGGCCCCCAGCGCCACGAGGAGCGACTCGCCGAGAAACTGGACAATCAGCTGCCGCCGACTCGCGCCGAGTACCTTGCGCAGCGCCACTTCCCGCGCCCGACGAAGCGCCCGGGCGGTGGCGAGATTGACGAAGTTGAAGCAGGCGATGCCGAGGATGAGAATTGCCGCGGCCGTGTAAGTGATCAGCGTGCGCCGGTCATTGCCTTGCGCCATGGCGGTCGCCTGCGCCTCGCCGAGATGGACGTCGACGATGTTGACGAGCCGCCAGTCGAACCCCTCGCCGGGGCGCGCGGTGCGGCCCTCGACGGTGACCGGCGGCACGTTGCGATCGCGCCAACGCAGCAGCGCCCCGTGGACGCCCTCGGGATCCGCGCCGGCCCGCAGCCGAGCGAAGAACCAGCCGTTCAGATTGTCGTAAGAAGTGAGCCATTGCGGCTCGTCGGCGAAGTAAGTC
>DASVVV010000006.1:0-14409 GCA_036386375.1 Allosphingosinicella sp.
TCCTCGAGACGGTTCGAGGCCGAGTGAGCGAGCCGCTCGCGCGGGATGGTGACGACGTCGTAGACGTCCTCGCCGGCGCCCCGGTCGAGGCCGTGGCCGGTGACGACGATCGACGGCTCCTGCGCCGCCGCCGGTGCGGCGAGAGCCGACAGCGGGAGAAGGAGGCGGGCGCAGCGGCGCATGCGCCCGCCTTACAGGAAATTGCGGCGCCTGGGAGCGCCGGGGAAGCCGCTATTCGGAGTCGGGGCCGCCGCGCGCGGAGATGGCGGCTTCGAGCTCGGCGCGGCTCATCGAGATGACGAGGCCGCGCTCGTTCTTGCCGAAGCTCGCGACCGGCATCTTGGCGCGGGCGGTGCCGGTGCTGACGACCGCGCCTTCCGCGTCGACCGATTCGATCGTGCCGACCTCGCCGCCCTGCGGGCCGAAGACGGCGACGCCGACGCGGACGTCCGCCGCCGTGGCTGGGGTGACGGTGCCGGCCGTCGCGGTCGCCTCCGATTGGGTTTCGGCCTGAGCCTCGGCGGTAGCGGCGACGGCGTCATCGGCGGTCGCCGTGTCGGCGGCCGCACCGGCCTCGGCCTGGACGTCGGCGACCGGCGTTTCGACCTTTGCCTCGGCCGCGACGGTCGCATCCTGGGCGGCGGCGGGGAAAGCGAGGGCGGCTGCCGAAGCGGCGATGATAAGCTTGTACTTCAATGACATTTCATCCTCCGTGGAGCTATGGTCGCTCAACGGCGACGACGCCGTCCGGTTCACGCCCGCGGGACAAAATGTTGGGGAGAAAAGCCGCCCCGCCTCAAAGCACGTATTTGCTGAGGTCGGCGTCGCGGGCGATGTCGGCGAGCTGCCGCTCGACATAGACGGCGTCGACCGTCACCGTCTCGCCGCGGCGCTGCTCGGCCTCGAAGCTGACGTCCTCGAGCAGCTTCTCCATCACCGTCTGGAGGCGCCGCGCGCCGATATTCTCGACCTCGGCATTCACTTCGGCGGCGATGCGGGCGAGCGCGCGCACGCCGTCTTCGGTAAAGGTGACGTCGACGCCCTCAGTGCCGAGCAAAGCGCGATATTGCTCGGTGAGGCTGGCCTGGGTGTCGGAGAGGATGCGCACGAAATCCTCCTCGGTCAGCGCCTTGAGCTCGACGCGAATCGGGAGGCGGCCCTGGAGCTCGGGCAGAAGGTCGGAGGGCTTGGCGATGTGGAACGCGCCCGACGCGATGAAGAGGATATGGTCGGTCTTCATCGGCCCGTATTTGGTGGCGACGGTGGTGCCCTCGATCAGCGGCAGCAGGTCGCGCTGCACGCCCTCGCGGCTGACGCTGCCGCCGCGAACGTCGGACACGGCGATCTTGTCGATCTCGTCGAGGAAGACGATGCCGTTGGCCTCGGCGTCCCTGAGCGCGGTGCGGCTGACGTCGTCGGGATCCAGGCGCTTGTCCTGCTCTTCCTCGAGCAGCTTATCGAGCGCCTCGCGGACCGCCATCCGGCGGCGCTTCTTCGGCTGCTGGCCCATCGCCTTGCCCATCAGGTCGGAGAGGTTGATCATGCCGACCTGGCCGCCCATTCCGGGGATCTCGAACGGCGTCGAGGGCTGCTCGACGACGTCGATCTCGACCTCGCGGCCGTTGAGGTGGCCCTCGCCCAGCATGCGGCGGAAGCTCTCGCGGGTGGCGGCGCTGGCGTCCTTGCCGGTGAGCGCGTCGAGCAGGCGCTCGACGGCGGCCGCCTCGGCGGCGCCCTTGACCGCCTCGCGGCGGCGGTCGCGCTCGAGCCGGACCGCTTCCTCGACCAGGTCGCGGGCGATCTGCTCGACGTCGCGGCCGACATAGCCGACCTCGGTGAACTTGGTCGCCTCGACCTTGACGAACGGCGCATCGGCGAGCTTCGCCAGCCGCCGCGAGATCTCGGTCTTGCCGCAGCCGGTCGGGCCGATCATCAGGATGTTCTTCGGGGTCACCTCGTCGCGCAGCGCCTCGGGGAGCTGCTGGCGGCGCCAGCGGTTCCTCAGAGCCACCGCAACCGCGCGCTTGGCCTCGTCCTGGCCGATGATGTGCGCGTCCAATGCGGCGACCACGGCCTTGGGCGTGAGGCTCTCGTTCATGCTTCCTGCGGCTCGGGGCGGGGATGAAGCTTTGGCGGAAGCCCCGGCGGCGCCGGGGATTGAAGACTGATAGGTCATGCACCGCCTACATGTGCGGCGCGGCGCCGCAGTTCAAGCGGTGCAGCGGAACGCCTCGAACAGATGGCGGTGCGAGGCGAGGATGGTCTGGATCGTCGCCGGCTCCGGCACGGCCGACCATTCGTCCAGCTCGAACGTGCCGCCGAGCAGGATGCCGTCGTTGCGCGGGAACATATAGCCCGCGCGCCCAGTGAAGGCGTAGCGCACCTCCGGCTGCGGGAGCAGGATGGCGAGCTGGCCGCGCGCGGGCCTCAGCTCGGCGTCGCCGAACAGCTGGCGGGCGCCGAGGCCGGTGCAGTTGAAGACGAGCGGCTCGGGCAGCGCCGCGACGTCGGCCGGCGTGGCGAAGTTGCGGATTGCGATGCGGCCGCCGCCGATCTGGACGTCGCGCAGCAGCTGGCGAAGGAAGCGGCCGGTCTCGACGTAGAGCGTGTCGAACCGGTAGACGCTCGGCACCGGAAACGGATGTTCGCCGGGGCGCAGGACGCGGTTGATCGGCGGGAAGCCCGGAATGAGCGGGGGCTCCGGCTCGGACCCTTCGCTGTAGGTCGGCAGCCAGCGAATGCCGTAATCGTCGCCGACCATGATCTGGAAACGGCGCCAGCTGTAATCGGCCGCGCGCAGGAATTGCTGCCGCCATTCGGGCGTGACCGCGCTGTCGCGATAATGGCCGAACGGATGCCACTGCCCGCCGGCGATGTTCGAAGTCGTGTCCGGCGGCAGGGCGGCGGTATAAAGGGTGACGGGATAGCCCGCTTCCTGCACGAGCCGCGCGGTCGTCAGCCCCATCACGCCGGCGCCGATCACGGCGACGGGTCCCTGGTGACCCTGCAGGCCGAGCTCGGCGGCGAGCTTGGAGCTGCCCCACGAGAGAGTGATGCCGGCGCCGCCATGGCCGTAATTGTGGACGAGGCGCTTGTCGCCGAGCGGCTCGGCGCGGACGACGAAGCCGGCGGCGCGATAGGGGCGAAGGCCCGCCATGGTGCGGATGACGCGCTCCGGTGCGACCTCCACCGGCGGCAGGCAGCCGGTCGCCGGCGCCGGGCGCTGCGAGGCCATCGTCGTGGCGCAGCCGGGCAGGACCAGCCCGGCGCCGGCGAGCGCGCCC
The DNA here is from genome assembly GCA_036386375.1 of Allosphingosinicella sp. Classification (GTDB taxonomy): domain Bacteria; phylum Pseudomonadota; class Alphaproteobacteria; order Sphingomonadales; family Sphingomonadaceae; genus Allosphingosinicella. The sequence continues at coordinate 3,285 of DASVVV010000006.1, forward strand.
GATTCCAGAAGCTTGCGGCGGTCGAGCTGCAGCATCGGCGCGTCCTAGCGCGTCGGAAGCGCCGCGCCACCACCCATCAGCTCAAATCTCCGCGCTGTAGCGGCGCGATGCTTCCTCGAAGCCGATGATCGGCGCGAGCAAGGTGCCGTCGGGGTGGCGTTCGGCGCGGACCGGGTCGACCGCCTGGATCAAATGGTCCGGCGCGCCGGCGTCCAACCCCGAGACGACGACGTCGAACGTCGTGGCCGGGCCGCCCATCGGCACGAACCAGTGGATGTTGTCGCGCTCCGAGCACATCGTCGAGACCTGGCCGAGTTCGGCCGTGTAGTCGCGGGTGGGCCGTAGCCGCATCGCCTCCCCTTCGTCGCCGAGCCGGTCGAAATTGCGCACCCGGAAGCGGCCGGCGACGACCATGTGGGCCGAGACCATGTGGCGGTGGCCGTGCGGCGTGATGACGTTGCCCGGAGCGAAGTCGAACAGAGCGGCGCCGTAAGCGAGCCGCCGCCGCTCGCCGCGACCGTCGAGAAAGCGCACGAAGCGCTTTTGCGGGTCGTTGTGCGCGGCGGGACCGGCGGGGATCAACTCTGAGCGACGGACCAGCGCCATCAGCTCGCCGAGGTCGACCTCGGCGCCGAGCCGCTCCACCTCCAGGGCCCATTGGAGGCCGGAGATGCGCCCGGCGGCGAGGCCCTCGGCGATGTCCTGCTGCCCCGCGATCCAACGCGCCGCTCCGCCTTGCGCCGCCGGAGCCGCCGCCCGAGCTTCGCGCACCAGCGCGACGACGACGAACGAGGCGAGGAAGTGGCCGAGAAACTCCCGGCGGCGAAGCAGTGTCGGAAGGGTCATGGCCCGTCTCCTGGTCCTTGCCTCCTCTTATCGACACGTCGTCGGTCGCCGCGCAAACGAGCTTTGGTAGGGGGAGCCCCGAAATTTCTTCGGCTTTCCAGCCGGGTGGGCTGGGATAGAAGGGGAGGGGAGGCGTTTGGCGATGATCCGGCCCTATCTGCCGCTCAACGGACTGCGCGCCTTCGAGGCGGCGGCGCGGCATTCGAGCTTCACCAAGGCCGCGATCGAATTGCGCGTGACTCCGGCCGCCCTCGGCCACCAGGTGAAGGCGCTGGAGGAGCGGCTCGGGGCGCCCTTGTTCCGCCGCCTGCCGCGCGGGCTGGCGCTGACCGACGAGGGGCAGGCGCTGCTGCCCGTCCTTCGCGAGGCGTTCGACCGGATGGCGGGCGCGCTGGCGCGGTTCGACGAGCGCGGCGGCCGGGAGATCGTCTCGCTCGGCGTCGTCGGCACCTTCGCGATCGGCTGGCTCTTGCCGCGCCTGCCGGCCTTCGTCGCGGAGCATCCGCGGCTCGATGCGCGGATCACCACCAACAACAACCGCGTCGACATTGCCGAGGAAGGGCTCGATTTCGCTATCCGCTTCGGCGACGGCGCCTGGCACGGCACCGACGCTCTGCTTCTGTTCGAGGCGCCGCTGACGGTGCTGTGCAGCCCGGAGACGGCGGCGCGGCTCGTCGCGCCGGAGGATGTGAAGGCGCAGACGCTCCTCCGGTCCTATCGTACGGGCGAATGGATCGCCTGGCTGGAGGCGGCGGGCGTGGCCCCGCCGGCGCTCACCGGTCCGGTGTTCGATTCGGCCGCGACCATGGTCGCGGCGGCGATCGCCGGGCACGGGGTCGCGCTCGCGCCGGTCTGCATGTTCGAACGGCCGCTGGCGGAGGGGCGGCTGGTCCGGCCGTTCGCGCAGGAGGTGAATGTCGGCGGCTATTGGCTGACGCGCCTCAAGTCCAAGGCGCCGACGCCGGCCATGGCGGCGTTCGAGGCCTGGCTCCTGGCCGCGGCCGGGCAAGAGGGCGCTTCCTAGCCGCCCCGCGCCCCACTAACGTCGCCCCGGCAACGGCAGAGGAGGCCGCGCGATGGCGGCGATCAGGAAGCTTCTGGAAAGTGTCCGCAGCCGCGACCCTGCGTGCGCAAAGGTCGGCGTGTTCGATATCGACGGCATCTTCCGCGGCAAATATCTGGCGGTCGACAAGCTCGAGGCGGCGCTGGAGAAGGGCTTCGGCTTTTGCGACGTCGTGCTCGGCTGGGATTCGAGCGACCAGCTTTACGACAATGTCAGCTTCACCGGCTGGCACACCGCTTATCCCGACGCCGAGGTGAGGCTGCTGCCGGAGACGCTGCGGACGATCCCGTTCGAAGGCGACATGCCGCTGATCCTGGGCGAGTTCGCCGGCGCGGCCGAAGCGGTCGACGCGCGCGGCGCGCTCCGGCGCGTGCTCGACCGCGCCGCACGCATGGGCTTCGCGGTCAAGGCGGCGGCGGAGTTCGAATTCTTCGTCTTCGAGGAGACGCCGAATTCCGTCCGGGAGAAGGGCTATCGCGGGCTGAAGCCGATCACGCCGGGCCATTTCGGCTATTCGATGCTTCGCTCCGGCGTCCATGCCGATTTCTATCACGAGCTGTGGTCGATGTGCTCGGCGATGCGGATGGAGCTGGAGGGACTTCATACCGAGACCGGCCCGGGGGTCGTCGAGGCGGCGATCCGGTTCGACGACGCGCTCGAGGCCGCCGACAAGGCCGCCTTGTTCAAGACCTTCGTCAAGATCTTGTGCGAGCGGCGCGGCTGGATGGCAACCTTCATGGCGAAATGGTCGCCCGACTGGCCGGGCCAGTCCGGGCATCTCCACATGTCGCTCGTCGACCGGACGAGCGGCGACTCCGTCTTCCACGAGGAAGGCGCCGAGCACCACATGTCGGAGCGGATGCGCTGGTTCGTGGGCGGGCAACAGAGGCTGATGGGCGAGCTGCTGGCGATGGTGGCGCCAACGGTCAACAGCTACACGCGCCTCATCCCCGGCTTCTGGGCGCCGACCTCGGCGACCTGGGGCTTTGAGAACCGCACCTGCGCGCTTCGCGTGATCGGCGGCTCGCCGAAGTCGCAGCGGGTCGAGTATCGGATCGCGGCGGCCGACATCAATCCCTACGTCGCGCTGGCGGCGGCGATCGGCTCGGGCCTGTGGGGCATCGAGAACCGGGTCGAGCCGGACGCCGCGATCGCCGGCAATGCCTATGCGCTGGAGGCGCCGCCGGAGCGGGGCCTGCCCTCGACGCTCTGGGAGGCGGCGCAGCGCCTGCGCGGATCGCGGGCCGCGCGCGAGCTGTTCGGCGACGCCTTCGTCGACCATTATGCCGCAACGCGCGAATGGGAGGAGCGCGAGGCCCGAAAGGCGGTCACCGACTGGCAGCTCGCCCGTTACTTCGAGATCATCTGAGGGCGCCGCGTGAGCGACCTCCTCTGCACCTCGCCCGTCGACGGCCGCGAATATGCGCGGCGGCCGGCGGCGAGCGATGCGGAGATCCGCCGGGCGGTCGAGCGCGCGCGGGCGGGGCAGCGCGAATGGGCCCGGACGCCGCTCGAGGACCGCTGCGCCGCCGCCTTGCGCTTCCTCGCCGAGATGTCGGCGATGAACGCCGAGATCGTGCCCGAGCTCGCCTGGCAGATGGGGCGGCCGGTCCGCTACGGCGGCGAGATCAAGTCCCTGGCGGAGCGGGTGCAGGCGATGGTGGAGATCGCGCGCGGCGCTTTGGCCGTCGAGACGATCGGCGAGGGCCGGCGGGTGGCGCGGGTGCCGGCCGGGCTGGTGCTGGTCGTCGCACCGTGGAATTATCCGTTCCTGACCGCCGCCAACACGATCGTCCCCGCGCTGATCGCCGGCAATGCGGTGCTGCTCAAGCATGCAAGCCAGACCTTGCTCGCGGGGGAGCGCTTCGCCGAGGCGCTGGCGCGTGCGGGCCTGCCCGAGGGGCTGTTCGCCAATCTGTTCATGACCCACGAGCAGACTGCACGGCTGGTCGGCTCCGGGGCCGTGGATCATGCCACCTTCACCGGCTCCGTGGAAGGCGGGCGGGCGATCGAGCAAGCGGCGGCGGGCTCCTTCACGACGCTGACGCTCGAGCTGGGCGGCAAGGATCCCGCTTATGTGCGCGAGGATGCGGATTTCCCTGCGGCGGTCGAGGGCATCGTGGACGGCGCCTTCTTCAATAGCGGCCAATCCTGCTGCGCGGTCGAGCGGGTCTATGTGCATGAGGCGGTTTGGGCGCCGTTCCTCGAACAAGTGGTGGAGGCCGTGCACCGTTACCGGCTCGGCGATCCGCTGGACCCGGAGACGAGCCTTGGGCCGATGGCGAGCGCCAGGGGCGCGGACGGCGTCCGGCGGCAGGTCGCCGAAGCGCTGGCCGCCGGCGCGACGGCGCTCGTCGAGCGGCAGCTCTTCCCGGCCGACCGGGGCGACGGCGCTTATCTGATGCCCCAGGTGCTGACCGGCGTCGATCACGATATGGCGGTGATGCGCGAGGAGAGCTTCGGCCCGGTAGTGGGCCTGATGAAGGTGACCGGGGACGAAGAGGCGCTCCGCCTGATGAATGACAGCCGCTTCGGCCTGTCCGCCTCGGTCTGGACCCGCGACCTGGAGGCGGCGGCGCGGCTGGCGGCGCGGGTCGAAGCCGGGACGGTGCTCGCCAATCGCTGCGACTATCTCGATCCGTGGCTCGCGTGGACGGGCGTTGGCGACAGCGGCCGCGGCGCCTCGCTCGGCCGCTACGGCTTCGAGGCGGTGACCAGGCCGCGATCCTATCACCTGAGGAGCCCCTGAATGGCGCTGCCCCACGCCAACTGGAACTATCCAACGGCGATCCGCTTCGGCGCCGGGCGGGCCGGTGAATTGCCGCAGCTGTGCCGCTCGCTCGGCATCGGGCGCCCACTGCTCGTCACCGATCCGATGCTCGCCGACTTGCCGATGCTGCGGGCGGTGGCGGCAGCCGGCCGCTTCTCCGCGATCCACGCCAATCCCACCGGCGCCGATGTCGAGGCGGGGCTCGCCGCCTATCGCGGTGGTGGCCATGACGGGGTGATCGCGTTCGGGGGTGGGGCGGCGCTGGACGTGGGCAAGGTCGTGGCCTTCATGTCCGGGCAGAGCCGGCCGCTCTGGGACTTCGAGGACAAGGCCGACTGGTGGACCCGCGCCGATCCGGCCGGCATCGCGCCGGTGATCGCCGTCCCGACCACCGCCGGCACCGGCTCCGAAGTAGGACGCGCCGGAGTGATCCTCGACGAGGAAGCGGGGGTGAAGAAGATCATCTTCCACCCGGCGATGCTGCCAAAAGCGGTGATCCTCGATCCGGAACTGACCGTCGGGCTGCCGAAGCACGTCACCGCGGCGACCGGCATGGACGCGCTGTCGCATTGCCTCGAGGCCTGGTGCGCGCCGGGCTATCATCCGCTGGCCGACGGCATCGCCGCCGAGGGGATGCGGTTGATCCGGCTGTGGCTGCCCAAAGCCTATGCCGACGGCAGCGACCTCGAAGCGCGCGGGCACATGCAGGTCGCGGCGATGATGGGGGCGACCGCGTTCCAGAAGGGGCTCGGCGCGATGCACGCGCTGTCGCACCCGATCGGCGCTCTGTGCGGCACCCATCACGGCCTCCCCAACGCCGTGCTGATGCCCTATGTGCTCGCCTTCAACGCTGACGCGCTGGGCGAGCGGCTGACGCGGCTCGCCGCCTATCTCGGCCTTGCCGATGCCTCGCCGCAGCCGGTGATCCAATGGGTCGTCGAGCTGCGCCGTGTCCTGAACATTCCCGACACGCTGAGCGCGCTGGGCGTGTGCGCGGACCAGCTCGACCGCCTCGCCGCCATGGCCGAGGAGGATCCATCGGCGGGCGGCAATCCGCTGCCGTTCGACGCCGCCGCCGCCCGCCGCGTGCTGGAAGCGGCGATGGAGGGGCGGCATTAGCCGAACAGGTCGGAAGCGAAGCGCAGCCGCCAGACGCTGGTTTCGGCGTCCTCGACGCCGAAATCATTGTCGCTGACAAGGAGCAGCTCGCTGGGCGAGAGGATCGCAACGCCCTCGAGGTCGGCGGCGACTTCAGGGGCGTCGTCCGAGCTGAACAACAGCCTCTTCGCCAGCACCGGCAGCGCGCCGAGACCGCCGCGCCCGCTCAGCTCCTCCAGCGTCGGCCGCGTGGCGACATCGAGATGCTCGGGCGGAAGGGCGAGCGCGCCCGCCAGCGTCACTTCATAGAGCTTCGTCGTCTCCGACGCGCGTTCGAGGACGATGAACCGATCCTCGCCGATGCAGACCAGCTCGCTGACCTTGAGGTCGGACCAGCCGATCCGCTCCTTCTCATTGTCGCGGCGGAAGCTTTCGGGCGGGTCGAGCGGATAGAGATATTGGCCGGCCACCTCGCCCGTCGCCGCGTCGAGGCGCCAGAAGCGGATGTGGCGGGCCTGCCGGTGCGGCGACTCGTCGGGATGAGCGAGCGGCGACTGGAAGGCGAGGAACAGCCAGCGTTCGTCGGGCGAGAGCGCCAGCGCCTCGAAGCCGCGGTTGAGCTGGCGCTTGCCGGCGATCGCCGGCAGCCGCGCCTCGACCGGGTAAGCGGCGCCGGGCAGCTCGACGCCCTCGGGGACGATGCGCAGGAGGACCTTGCCCGCCTGGTCGAGGCGGACCAGCGAGGGGCCATATTCGTCGCCGGCCCAGAAGCCGCCGGCGGCGAGCGCGACCAGGCCTTCGGTGTCGAGGCCGGAAGGGTCGGGGCCGAGGAGATTGCCGTCGAGGTCCAGCGCCGGCTCGCATTGGGCATGAGCGCCCGCTGGGATCGGCAGACCGGAGACCGGGCGGCCGCTTTGGTCGGTGATTGGAAAGCTCTCGACGAGTTCCACCCGGCCGCCGTCGATCCGCAGCCGGGCGAGCGCGGGGCCGAGGTCGAGCCGCGGCATCACCTTCGCGCCGGCGCCGGCCTCCACCCCTTTGAGCGCGTCGAGGCCGTAGCGCTCGACCGCCGTCCTGATCTTGAGGTTCGGCCCGCGGTCGCCGACGGCCCAGACCTCGCCGGGCGGGCCGCCGCGGCGGCTGGCAAGGCCCGAGCCGAAGCCGGACAGGATCCTCATCGCCCGCTTCGGGAGCGGGATGGTTCCCAGCGCCTCGTCGGCCCATTGCAGCCGCTCGACGGTGACGGAAGGCGGCATCAGCTGGCGTTCTCGATCGTCTCCACGGTCAGCTGGTCGTTGGTGTAGACGCAGATGTCGGCGGCGATCTTCATCGCCTTGCGCGCGACCATCTCGGCATCCTCCTCGTAATCGTAAAGCGCGGTGGCGGCGGCGAGGGCGAAATTGCCGCCGGAGCCGATCGCCGCCACGCCGGAGGCGGGTTCGAGCACGTCGCCGTTTCCGGTCAGGATCAAAGTGATGTCCTTGTCGGCGACGATCATCATCGCCTCCAAATTCCTCAGATATTTGTCGGTGCGCCAGTCCTTGGCGAGCTCGACCGCCGATCGCATCAGCGCGCCGTGATATTGCTCCAGCTTGCGCTCGAGCCGTTCGAACAAGGTGAAGGCGTCGGCGGTCGCGCCCGCGAAGCCGCCGATCACCTTGTCGCCTCCGAGGCGGCGAACCTTGCGCGCATTGGGCTTGATCACCGTCGATTGCAGCGAGACCTGCCCGTCGCCGGCGATCACCGCCTTGCCGTTCTTGCGCACGCCCAGGATCGTCGTGCCGTGCCAGGCTTCCATGCTCGCTCCCGCCATTTCGTTGCGGAACGTCATCTGGGGTCCGCCTCCGGCGCCTGCAATGGCGGCCTGAGCCCGGCCTCGGCCGCGCGCCGCCCGGCGGGGGAAGAGCCGAACTCATAGCCGATCACGGTCGAGCCCCAGCCGAGCACCAGCCCGAGCGCGAGCAGGAGCGGCTCGCGATTCCCCTCCGGGATCGGGATGAAGTAGAGGCCGGCCATGCCGAGCAGGCCGCCAATCAGGGCGACGAGACCGAGCAGGGCACGATAACGGCCGGCGCTTCCCGGCGCTGCGGACAGCGCGGCGGGCGTCGGTACGATCGAAACATTGTCCACGCGACAGCCCCTTCATGAAAATAAGTTGAGGAAGTTGAGGATTGCCAAGAGGTGCCTTCCGGCCCTCTCAGATGCGGTTGGCGAGCCAGCCGTAGAGGAAGGCTTCGTTGGCGGGGCGGCGTTCGGCGAGGCTGACATAGCGTTCGCCCTGAAGCGCATCGAGCGCCTTCAGCAGCACGGTTTCGCCCTTGCGGCCGCGTACCTTGAGAAAGGCCGCCAGCGCGGCGAGCGTGCGCGGCCCGATCTGCCGGTCGACGGGCAGATCGGGATAATCGCCGCCGCCGCGGTTGAGCGCGTTCAGGGCCCGTTGCAGGAAGCCCGCGGCCACCGCCGGGCCCATGTTGACGCCGGTATCGAACAGCTCGGCCGCGACCTGGGGCGCCGCTTCCGCGATGCGGTCGAAGCCCGGCCGCTCCCAATAGAGCCTGCGGTAGATCTCCACCGCCTTGGCGCGGGGGAAGCTGCGCATGTCGCCGTTCCAGCCATGCGCCCGCGCCACCGCCTCGGTCACGCCCCAGCGGGTGGCGCCGCCGCGGTCGGCGGGATGATCGGAAAAGCCGCCCTCGCGGCCGATGACGGCGTCGATCAGCGTCTCGATCCGGATGTCCATGATTCGCTCCTCTGCAAGAGAAGCGAATCAATTAATGCACGGCCCTGGCTGTAGGAAAGTTCTTTTTTTGTTCCGCTTGTTCTCAGCCCGCTGCAGCGACGATTTCGAGCCAGGCGCCTTCGTCGATCACCTCGATGCCGAGTTCCTGCGCCTTCTTGAGCTTCGATCCGGCGCCGGGGCCCGCGACGAGGAGGTCGGTCTTGGCGGAAACCGACCCCGCGACCTTGGCGCCGAGCGCTTCGGCCTGCGCCTTCGCCTCGTCGCGCGACACCGTTTCGAGGCTTCCGGTGAAGACGATGGTCTTGCCGGTGACGGGCGATTCGCGCAGCTCGAGGACGAAGGGCGGCGGCGAAATCTCATTCAGCAGGTCCTCGACCACCTCGCGATTGTGTGGCTCGGCGAAGAAATCGACCACCGCCTGGGCGACGACGGGTCCGATCCCTTCGATGCCCTGAAGCTCGGCGAAGGCGGCTTCGTCCCGAGCGGCGCGAAGCGCGGTGTCGCGCAGCGCGTCGAGCGTGCCGAAGCAGCGGGCGAGGTCGCGCGCCGTCACCTGACCGACATGGCGGATGCCGAGGCCGAACAGCAGCCGGTCGAGCGGCGGCGAGCGCTTGGCGTCGATCGCCGCGACCAGGTTGCGCGCCGAGATTTCCGCCCAGCGCTCGCGCTTCAGCAAATCCTCGACCGTGATCCGGAAGATGTCGGCCGGCGACCGGACCAGGCCGTCGCGGAAGAAGGCTTCGATATGGGTGGCCCCGAGTCCTTCGACGTCGAGCGCGGCGCGCGAGGCGAAATGGCGCAGCCGCTCGACCCGCTGGGCGGGGCAGATCAGGCCGCCGGTGCAGCGGATGTCGACCTCGTCATTCTCGCGTACGGCTTCCGACCCGCATTCGGGGCAATGGTCGGGGAAGGCGTAGGGGGCGAGCCTTGCATGCGCCTCGGGATCGGTGACGACGCCGACGATCTGGGGGATGACGTCGCCGGCCCGCTGCAGCCGGACGCGGTCGCCGATGCGCACGTCGAGCCGCCCGATTTCATCGGCATTATGGAGCGTGGCGTTGGTGACGACGACGCCGCCGACCGTCACCGGCTCGAGCCGCGCCACCGGGGTCAGCTTGCCGGTGCGCCCGACCTGGATGTGGATGGCGTTGAGCGTCGTCTCGGCGCGCTCGGCGGGGAATTTGTGGGCGAGCGCCCAGCGCGGCGCCTTGGCGACCTGGCCGAGCCGCCGCTGCCAGTCGAGCCGGTCGACCTTGTAGACGACGCCGTCGATATCGAAGCCGAGGTCGGCGCGGGTCGCCTCGACCTCGCGATAATAAGTGAGCAGCGCCTCGATGTCCGTGAAGGGCGCCGGTGCCGTTTCGATCGCGAAGCCCCACGCCCTGATCGCCTCCATCACTTCATGCTGGCTCTCGCCGGGGAGGGCGGAGGCCTCGCCCCAGCCATGGGCGTAGAAATGGAGCGGCCGGGCGGCGGTGACCGACGGGTCCTTCTGCCGGAGCGAGCCGGCGGCGGCGTTGCGCGGATTGGCGAAAATCTTGCCGCCGGTCCCGGCCTGGCGGGCGTTGAGGGCGGCGAAATCGGCCTTGGACATATAGACCTCGCCGCGCACCTCGAAGACGTCGGGGATGTCCCATGCCGAACGGAGATCTTGCGGGATGTCGGGGATGGTGGCGACGTTGGCGGTGACGTTCTCGCCGGTGGTGCCGTCGCCGCGAGTGGCGGCGAGGACGAGGCGGCCCTTTTCGTAGCGGAGCGAGCAGGACAGGCCGTCGATCTTGGGCTCGGCGGTGAGGGCGACCGGCGCGTCTTCCGGGAGGTTCAGGAAGCGCCGAACGCGCCCGACGAAATCCGCCACCTCCTCTTCGGCGAAGGCGTTTTCGAGGCTGAGCATCGGCAGCGCGTGGCGGACCTTGGCGAGATGCGCCGCCGGCGCCGCGCCGACCTGGCGCGACGGGCTGTCCTCCCGAACCAGGTGCGGGAATTGCGCCTCCAGCTCGGCGTTGCGGCGGACCAGCGCGTCATATTCGGCGTCGCTGATCTCCGGCGCGTCCTCGCTGTGGTAGAGCCGATTATGGCGCGCAATCTCGCGGGCGAGGCGCTCGAGCTCGTCCGCGGCTTCGGCTTCCGTCACGCCGCCTCCAACAAGCGTGTCGCCTGCGCCCGCGCTTCGTCGGTGACCTGCGCGCCCGACAGCATCCTTGCGATCTCCTCGCGCCGACGGGCGGCGTCGAGGGCCTGGACGCTGGTGCGGGTGACCAGGCCGTCATGGCTCTTCTCGATCAGGAGATGGGCGGCGCCGCGCGCGGCGACCTGGGGCGAGTGGGTGACGACGAGCACCTGGCCGCCTTCGGCGAGGCGGTGGAGGCGCTCGCCCACCGCGCTGGCGACGGCGCCGCCGACGCCGCGGTCGATCTCGTCGAAGACGATGGTCCGCTACGCCCCCTCCTGGTGGAGGGCGACCTTGAGCGCGAGGATGAAGCGCGACAGCTCACCGCCCGAGGCGATCCGGACCAGCGGGCCGAACGGCGCGCCGGGATTGGTCGAGACCTCGAACTCGACGCGGTCGGCGCCCGCGGCCGAAGGTTCGGCCGGGGCGACGACGGTG
>DASVVV010000007.1:0-10979 GCA_036386375.1 Allosphingosinicella sp.
TGGCGGCGGGCGCGGCTCGCCGACGGCCGCACCGGCTATATCGAGCCGGGCGCGCAGCTCATGACCCCGATCGGCTATCGCGCCATCTTCGAGAAGCGCGACGGGCGGTGGCGGATGACCGCCTTCATCGCCGGCGACTGACGCCGCGCGCTTGCCATTGGCCGGTCTGCATCCACCGCACCAGCGGCTTGAGCGGCAGGACCCAGGCCAGGCCCGCGACCAGGAAGAACAAGGCTTTGAAGGGCCCCGGCCAATCGGCGACGCCGTCGGCCAGCGTCACGACGAGGACGCTCCACAAAGCGATCAGCAGCAGGATGAGGAAGATGCCCGCCGGTTTGCGCCAGCTCGGATTCACCGGCAGTCCACCCATTCGCGGGGCGTGGCGATGGCGTCGAGCGGAACGTCCCAGGAGTCGCGGGGCAACGGCGCGTCGTAAAGCTGCGCGTCCCAGCCGATGCCGATGGTGAAGACCGGCCCGGCTTCGCGAAGGTGCGACAGCGCGCGGTCGTAATGGCCCTTGCCGTGGCCGATGCGCGTGCCGTGGCGGTCGGCGAGGACGAAGGGGACGATGACGATGTCGGGCGCCACGGCCGGCGCCGCGGCGGACGGCTGCAGGACGCCCCAGGGGCTCGGCTCGCTTGCTTCTCCCGCGCGCCAGAGCATCCGCTCGTCGCGGGCGCCGAACCAGGGGAGGGCGCCCTGCTGCCCGTCCCCCAGCCGCTCCAGGATCGGGTAGGGGCTGATCTCGTCTTTCAACGGATGGTAAGCCGCGACGATCTTCGCGGTGATGAGGTGCGGAAGCACGCGCTCCACTGCCAGCGCCGTTTCCAGCTCGGCGCGAAGCCTGGCCGTCAAGCTGCGGGCGAAGCCGCGCCGCCGCCTCAGGCCTTCGGCGCGCAGCTCTTCTTTATCGGAGGGTGGGGGTGACGGGACCGCCATGGCCGTTTGCTTGAATATCCTCTGACGCGTCAACGTCAGGTGGGGACCATATGTGCCGGACCAGGGCCCGACCAGAGATAGCCCCCGAGGATGCTTATCGCCCAGGGATGTTCTGAAGCTCGTACCGGGCAGTACCCGTCCCGATCAATCTAGGCGTCCGCGGCCTCGGCCTCAAGGCTGTCGGCGAGGCTTTCGGCGCGCTCGGCCAGTCGCTCCAGCGCTTCGGCGACCGCGGGGTCGGGCGGCGGCGGGGTCGGATCGGGCAGGCCGCCGCCGGCGCGCGCCTCCTTGAGGTCATCGGCGATCAGCAGCGCGGCGAACAAGAGCTGGCGCGCCTCGGTGAGCCCGCCGAGCGCCGCCGCGGCGTCATGGGCGCGACGATCGACGATGGCGGCGAGCGCGCGCAGATGCTCTTCCTCGCCATCTCGGCATGCGACGTTGTAGCGCCGGCCGGCAATATCGACGTCGATATTGGCCATCAGCGCCGCTCCCCGATCTCGATCAGATGGTCGATCTGGCCGATCGCGCCGGCGACCTGGCGGCGAAGCGTGTCATGGGCCTCGCGCAGCCGCTGGAAATCCTCGCTGCTTTCCGCCGTATCGCTGCCGCCGGCCGAGCGGCGGGCGAGGGCCGCCTCGATTCGCGCGAACGCCCTTTCGATCCGCCTGGCGGCGTCGAGGGCGCGGGTATCGGCCATTTCGCAGCCAGAATAGCATCCCCGGCGCAAGCGGCCAAGCGCTACGGTTGACGGGGGCGGAGCCGCCGATAAAGGAGCGGGCACCCACCCGGCGCCTCCAGCGCCGGCTTCCTCAAGGGAAAGGCATGGCCGTCGAGACGAGACTGCTTGCGAACGCGATTCGCGCGCTGGCGATGGACGCGGTGCAGGCGGCGAACAGCGGTCATCCCGGCATGCCGATGGGGATGGCCGACGCGGCGACCATCCTGTGGACCGAATATCTGAAGCACGATCCGGCCGACCCGGCCTGGCCCGACCGCGACCGCTTCGTCCTTTCCGCCGGCCACGGCTCGATGCTCATCTACGGGCTGCTCCACCTCACCGGCTATGCCCGGCCGACGATCGAGGACATCCGCAACTTCCGCCAGCTCGGCAGCCCCTGCGCGGGGCATCCCGAGAATTTCCTGCTCGAGGGCGTCGAGGCGACGACCGGGCCGCTGGGGCAGGGGTTCGGCATGGCGGTCGGCATGGCGATCGCCGAACGGCACCTGAACGCTGAATTTGGCGACGCGCTGGTCAATCACCGGACCTGGGTCATTGCCGGCGACGGCGACTTGATGGAGGGCATCAACCACGAGGCGGCGGGGCTGGCCGGCCATTTGCGGCTTGGGCGGCTCAACGTCGTCTGGGACGACAACCGGATCACCATCGACGGCTCGACCGACCTTTCCACCTCCGAGGACGTCGAGGCGCGCTACCGCGCTGGTGGCTGGCACACGGTCCGCTGCGACGGCCATGACGTCGCCGACGTGCGACGGGCGCTTGACGAGGCGCTCGCCGATCCGCGCCCGTCGCTGATCGCCTGCCGGACGATCATCGGCTGGGGCGCGCCCAACAAGCAAGGCACCGCCGCCACCCACGGCGCCGCTCTGGGGCCGGACGAGGTCGCCGCCGCCCGGGCGCAGCTGGTGTGGGAGCATGAGGCGTTCGAGCTTCCCGACGACATCGTGGCGGCGTGGCGGCAGGCCGGGGCGGCGCGGCAGGGCGAGCATCAGGCCTGGCGCCGGCGCTTGGAGGCCAGCCCTCAGCGCGACGAGCTACTGCGGCGGATGCGCGGCGAATTGCCGAACGATTTCTCGCTCAGCGAACACATCTCCGGCCTGATTGCGGCGCCGCAGAAGGTGGCGACGCGTAAGGCGTCCGAGCTCGCGCTGGAGGCGATCAACGCCGGGCTGCCCGAGACGATCGGCGGTTCGGCGGACCTGACCGGCTCGAATAACACCAAAACAAAGGCTCAGAAGCCTCTGACGTCGCAGGATTATTCAGGCCGATACGTCTATTACGGCATACGCGAGTTCGGCATGTCGACGGCGATGAACGGCATGGCGCTTCACGGGGGGGTCATTCCTTATGGCGGCACCTTCCTGATCTTCTCCGATTATTGCCGGCCCGCCATCCGCCTCTCCGCGCTTCAGCAAACGCGGGTCGTTTACGTCATGACGCACGATTCGATCGGCCTCGGCGAGGACGGCCCGACTCACCAGCCGGTCGAGCAGCTGATCGGCCTTCGCGCCATCCCGAACCTCGACGTCTATCGCCCGGCCGATGCGATCGAGACGGCCGAATGCTGGGAGCTGGCGCTGCGCAAGGCGGACGGGCCTTCGCTGCTCGCCCTCAGCCGGCAGAACCTGCCGCAAGTGCGGACGGATGCCGGGGAGAATCGCTGTGCCCGCGGCGCGTACCGCCTTCGCGCCGCATCGGGCGCGCGGCGGGCGGTCCTGATCGCGACGGGCTCCGAAGTGCATGTCGCGCTCGGGGCGGCAGAGGCGCTCGAGGGGCAGGGGATCGGTGCCGACGTCGTCTCGATGCCCTGCTGGAGCCTGTTCGACGCGCAGGACGAGGCCTATCGCCGCGATCTCCTGCCCGGGGATGCTTTGCTGGTCTCGATCGAGGCCGGCGCCACGCTCGGCTGGGAACGCTATACCGGCCCGGGGGGGCTCAATATCGGCCTCGACCGCTTCGGCGCCTCCGCTCCGGCCGAAGACCTATTCCAGCGCTTCGGCTTCACCGTCGAGGCGATCGTGCCGCGCATCGCCGCGGCGCTATATCCTTAAGGAGATCAGGCACATGGCAACCAGAGTTGCAATCAACGGTTTCGGCCGGATCGGCCGCCTAGTGGCGCGGGCGCTGCTCGAAAAGGGCGATAGCGGGCTCGAACTGGTGGCCGTCAACGATCTTGCCGACGCCGAGTCGAACGCGCTGCTCTTCAAGCGCGATTCGGTGCACGGCGCCTATCCCGGCGAGGTCCGCGCCGAGGGCGACGACCTGATCATCGACGGCCGCCGGATCAAGGTCACGGCCGAAAAGGATCCGGCCAGGCTCCCGCACGGCGACAACAGCGTCGACATCGCGCTCGAATGCACCGGCTTCTTCACGGATCGTGACAAGGCAGGCGCGCATCTTACTGCAGGAGCGAAGAAAGTGCTGATCTCTGCGCCGGCCAAGGGGGTCGATCTCACCGTCGTCTACGGCGTGAATCACGACCGGCTCACCGCCGAGCACACCATCGTCTCCAACGCCTCGTGCACGACCAACTGCCTGGCGCCGGTGGCGAAGGTGATGCACGACACGATCGGCATCGAACGCGGGCTGATGACCACCATCCACGCTTATACCAACGACCAGAAGATCCTTGACCAGATCCACAAGGACAAGCGCCGCGCCCGCGCCGCCGCCATGTCGCTCATTCCCACCACCACCGGCGCCGCCCGCGCGGTCGGCGAGGTCCTGCCCCAGCTCAAGGGCAAGCTCGACGGCTCGTCGGTGCGCGTGCCGACCCCGAACGTCAGCCTCGTCGACCTCACCTTCACGCCGTCGCGCGACACGTCGGTCGAGGAAGTGAACGGCGCTCTGAGTGCCGCGTCCGAGAGCGGGCCGCTGGCCGGCGTCCTCGATTATACCGACGAGCCGCTCGTCTCGATCGACTTCAATCACAATCCGGCCAGCTCGACCGTCGACAGCCTCGAAACCGCGGTGCTCGAGGGCAAGCTGGTGCGCGTGGTCTCCTGGTACGACAATGAATGGGGCTTCTCGAACCGGATGGTCGACACCGCCGCCGTGATGGCGGGCCTGCTCTGACGTCATGACGTCGTTCCGAACGCTGGATGACCTGGGCGCGGTGGCGGGCAAGCGCGCGCTCGTGCGCGTCGACCTCAACGTGCCGATGCAGGACGGGAATGTCAGCGACGACACGCGCCTGCGCGCCACTCTGCCGACGGTGACAGAATTGGCCGACAAGGGCGCGATCGTCCTGCTGCTCGCCCATTTCGGGCGGCCGAAGGGACAGCCGACCGCCGAATTCTCGCTCGCGAAGGTGCGGGGCGCTTATGAGGCGGTGCTGGGACGGCCGGTCCGCTATATCGACTGGGAAGGCGTCGACGCCGCGCTCGCCACGCTTCGGCCCGGCGACGTCGCCATCCTCGAAAATACCCGCTTCTTCGGCGGCGAGGAGAAGAACGATCCGGCTGTGGTCGAACGCTTCGCCCGGTTCGGCGACCTCTACGTCAACGACGCTTTTTCCGCTGCCCATCGCGCCCACGCCTCGACCGAAGGCCTGGCGCACTGCCTCCCGGCTTATGCCGGCCGGGCGATGGAAGCGGAGTTGAAGGCGCTCGAAAAGGCGCTCGGCGATCCGGAGCGGCCGGTGGCGGCGGTGGTCGGCGGCGCCAAGGTCTCGACCAAGCTCGACGTGCTGAGGCACCTGGTAGGCAAGGTCGAGCATCTCATCATCGGCGGCGGCATGGCCAACACCTTCCTGGCCGCGCGCGGCGTCGCGATCGGCCGCAGCCTGGCCGAGCGCGACATGGCCGATACCGCGCTCGGGATACTGGACGCCGCCGAGCGGGCGAATTGCACCGTCCACCTCCCTTACGACGTCGTGGTGGCGAAGGAGTTCGCACCGAACCCGCCGAGCCTGCGGACCTGCAACGTCCATGATGTGGGCGAGGAGGAGATGATCCTCGACATCGGCCCGGCCGCGGTCGAGGCGCTGGCCGACGTGCTCAAGACCTGCCGCACTGTGGTTTGGAACGGCCCGCTCGGAGCGTTCGAGACGCCGCCCTTTGACGAAGCGACCGTTGCGCTGGCGCGAACCGCTGCCGCGCTGACGCAGGAGGGGAGCCTCGTCTCCGTCGCCGGCGGCGGGGATACGGTCGCGGCTCTCAACCAGGCGGGCGTGGCCGAGGATTTCAGCTTCGTCTCGACCGCCGGCGGCGCGTTCCTCGAATGGATGGAGGGCAAGACGCTGCCGGGCGTGAAGGCGCTGGAACAGGCGTGGTCAACATCAAGGCGAATGCCAAGCGAGGAATGACGATGGACGAAAACCAGATGCGCACGAAGATGGCGGAGGGCCGCGGCTTCATTGCGGCGCTCGACCAGAGCGGCGGCTCCACGCCCAAGGCGCTCAAGGGCTATGGCATCGAGGAAGGCGCCTGGTCGAACGACGAGGAGATGTTCGGCCTGATCCACGACATGCGGGTGCGGATCATCACCTCGCCCGCTTTCACCGGCGACAAGGTGATCGGCGCGATCCTGTTCGAGCGGACGATGGACGGCGAGGCCGACGGCCGCCCCGTCCCCGAAGCGCTCAGGGCGCGCGGCGTCGTCCCCTTCATCAAGATCGACAAGGGGCTCGAGGCGGAAGAGAACGGCGTCCAGATGATGAAGCCGATGCCCGGCCTCGACCCGCTGCTGGCGCGCGCCAGGGGCCTCGGCATGTTCGGAACGAAGGAGCGTTCGGTCATCAACCTCGCGAACCGCGAGGGGATCGCCGCGATCGTCCGCCAGCAGTTCGCGGTCGGGCGGCAGGTGCTGGGCGCCGGACTGGTTCCGATCCTCGAGCCCGAGGTCAACATCAAGAGCCCCGAGCGCGCTGAGGCCGACCGCATCCTGCTCGACGAGATCGGCCGCGCGCTCGACGCCATGCCGGGCGACGACAAGGTGATGCTGAAGCTCAGCATTCCGGCCCAGGCGGGCCTGTTCGACCCGCTGGTCGAGCATCCGCGCGTGCTTCGCGTCGTCGCTCTGTCCGGCGGCTTCAGCCGCGCCGAAGCGTGCGGGGAGCTGGCCCGGAATCGCGGCATGATCGCCAGCTTCTCGCGCGCTTTGCTCGAGGACCTTCGCCACCAGATGTCGGACGAGGAGTTCGACCGCACGCTCGGGCAGGCGATCGACGACATCTACCGGGCGTCGACCGAAAAGTCCCTCGCCGCCAGCGAGGCCTGAGACGCGGCGCTGGCTCGCCGGCCAGTTTGCGCGGCCGCAGGGGCTCGCCGGCCGCTGGCTGATCGCGCCCTGGCTCAACCGGATCAGCGCCGCGATGAACGCGCTGGTACTGGAGCGGCTCGCGCTTCGCCGCGACGAGGACGTCCTGGAGGTCGGCTTCGGCGGCGGCGCCCTCCTAGGTGCATTGAGAGACGCGACCGACGGTGCCGTCCACGGCGTCGATATTTCCCAGGCGGCGGTCGATCGGGCCAGGCGCCGCTTCGGCGACGGGGTCGCGCTCCACGTGGCGAGCGTCGACGCGCTGCCGCTGCCGGACGGGGCCGTCGACGCGGCCTGCAGCGTCAACAGCCTTTATCTCTGGCCCGACGCCGAGGTCGCAATGGCCGAGTTCTCGCGGGTGACCCGCCCCGGCGGTCGCCTCGCCGTCTCCTTCGAGCCGCCGGAGGAGCTTCGAAAATGGCCCGGCCATCGCTTCGGCTTTCGGCTCTACGCGGAGGATGAGGTGCGCGCGCTTATGGAGAAAGCCGGTTTCGACGACATTGACCGCGCCGAAGGCCGGGGCCGCAAGCCCGATTTCTTTGTCTGTTTGACAGGCGTGCGCGGCGCGGCACAAGCGGCGCCATGAGCGATCAAAGGGATTTGGAGGCGGGTCCCGATTTCGCCGAGCGCCTCGGCCGCCCGCGGCGCCAGCCCTGCCAGCTCTACCTGATCTCGCCGCCGGACGTGCGCGGCGGCTTTCCCGATGCGCTCGCGGCCGCGCTCGAGGGCGGCCCCGTGGCGGCCTTCCAGTTTCGCGTAAAGGACTTAGACCAGCATGAAGCGGCGCGGCTGGCGGAGCCGCTTCAGCGCATCTGCGCCGAGCGCGACGTCGCCTTCATCGTCAATGACGACATGGCGCTGGCGAGGAGGCTCGGCGCCGACGGCGTCCACCTCGGGCAAGGCGACGGCGACCCGCGCGAGGCCCGGGCGCTGCTCGGGCCATCCTCCCAGATCGGAGTCACCTGCCACGACAGCCGCCACCTCGCGATGGAAGCGGGCGAGGCGGGCGCCGATTATGTCGCCTTCGGCGCCTTTTTCCCGACCACGACCAAGGAAACCCGGCACCGCCCGGACCCGTCGATCCTGACCTGGTGGTCGACCATCTTCGAGCTGCCCTGCGTCGCCATCGGCGGCATCACGCCGGAAAACGGCCGCGAGCTGGTCGAGGCCGGCGCCGACTTCCTGGCCGTCTGCTCCGGAGTCTGGAAGCACCCCGAAGGACCGGCCGCCGCCGTCGGCGCCTTCCAGGCCTTGCTGGAGGGCTAGCGCACCGCCTGCGCCACCATCGCCTTCAAGGTCAGGGCGTCGTGAATGGCGTGGGCGTCGATGTCGTTGTTGAAATAGCAATAGACCGGGCACCCTCCCTTGGCCTGCGCGACGATCCAGTCGGTCCAGGCGAGCAGGTTCTCGTCGGAATAGCGGCCCCAATATTTGCCTGCGCCGCCATGGAAGCGGACATAAGCGATCGGCCCTACCGCCGCCCGGTCGCTCGCCGAACCGGCCATGTCGTGGACGCAGAAGGCGGCGCCGTAGCGTTCGAGCAGCGCCAGCGTTTCCGGCACGTACCAGCCTTTTTCGCGGAACTCGAAGACGTTCGTAACGTCCTTCGGCACCAGCGCGAGGAAGCTTTCCAGCCGCTCGAGGTTGAGCTTTAGCCGCGGCGGCAGCTGGTAGAGGATCGGCCCCAGCGTCCCGCCGAGCGCGCGGAAGGGCGGCATCATCCGCTCCAGCGGCTCCTCGCAATCCTTGAGCTTCTTCGCCTGGGTCAGGAAGCGGTTCGCCTTGACCGCGTAGCAAAAGCCCGCCGGCGCCTGGTCGCGCCATTTGGCGAACGTCTCCGGCTTGGGGAGCATGTAGAAGCTGTTGTTGATCTCGACCGTGTCGAAATGCTCGGCATAGAAAGCGAACCAGCGGGCGACCGGCAGCCCCCTGGGGTAGAAACGCTCGCGCCAATGTTTGTAATTCCAGCCCGAGCAGCCGATCCGGATCCTCTCCATCGCGCGGTCGGAACGATGCGGGCCCGAAATAGGTTTCGAAAAAGGCATGCGCAGGTCCGGTATCGTCGCTATCGTCATCGTCACCGCCGTCGTGACGGCGGCGCTGACCAGCGCGTTCTGGCTCATCGCATTCAACCTCGGCCCGCGCTCGTCGGCCCCACCGGGCGAGAATGTCATCACCGAGACGACCGAGCCGGACGCGCGGCCCGAGCTGGTGCTGGGGCCCGGCGGGCTGGCGGTGCCGGTGGCGGGCATTCGCATCCAGGACCTGCTCGACACCTACACCCAGTCGCGCGCCGGCGGCGCCAGGGTCCACAACGCCATCGACATCATGGCGCCGGAGGGGACGCCGGTGGTCGCGGCCGCCGAGGGCGTGGTCGAGAAGCTCTATTTCAGCCGCGGCGGCGGCGGGATCACCGTCTACGTCCGTTCGACCGACGGCCGCTGGATCTATTACTACGCGCACCTCCAGGAATATGCGCCCGGCCTCACCGAGGGCCAACGGGTGGAACGCGGCGCCCGGCTCGGCAGCGTCGGCACCAGCGGCAACGCCAATCCCGGCGGTCCGCACCTCCATTTCGCCGTCCACCGGATGGAGCCGGGCGAACCCTGGTACGAAGGCACGCCGGTCAATCCCTACCCGCTCCTTGCCGGGCGGGGGGCGGCCCGCTAAACGCGCCGGCAATCCCTTTCGGACCAGCGAGCATCGTCATGAAGATCAGCGGCGTGGACATCCGTCCCGGCAACATCATCGAATATGAAGGCGGCATCTGGCGCGCGGTGAAAATCCAGCACACCCAGCCCGGCAAGGGCGGCGCCTATATGCAGGTGGAGCTCAAGAATCTCATCGACGGGCGCAAGAACAATGTCCGCTTCCGCTCTGCCGAGACGGTCGAGCGGGTCCGGCTCGACACCAAGGATTTCCAGTATCTCTATGCCGACGGCGACCAACTCGTCTTCATGGACAAGGACACCTACGAGCAGGTCAACCTGCCGAGGGATCTGATCGGCGAGCCGGCCGCCTTCCTGCAGGACGGAATGGACGTGGTGATGGAGCTCTACAACGAGCGCCCGATCAGCGTTCAGCTGCCCGACACGATCGAGGCGACGATCGTCGAGGCCGATGCGGTCGTGAAAGGCCAGACCGCCTCCTCCTCCTACAAGCCGGCCGTGCTCGACAATGGCGTGCGCGTGATGGTGCCGCCGCATATCAGCTCGGGAACCCGGATCGTCGTCGACGTTTACGAGCAGACTTACGTCCGAAGAGCCGAATAGTGCCTCATCCGAACGGAGGCTCTGTTGGTTAGCCACTCCGGCCTGATCACCGTGATGACCCGAGCGGCGCGCAAGGCGGCGCCCCGCATCCGCCGCGATTTCGGCGAGGTCGAGCAGCTGCAGGTCAGCCGCAAGGGCCCGGCAGACTTCGTCTCACTGGCCGACGAACGCGCCGAACAGACGCTGGTCGAGGAGCTTCGCCACGCCCGCCCGGATTGGGGTCTCTACCTGGAGGAAGGCGGGACGATAGAAGGCGATCCCACCAAGCCCCGTTGGGTGGTCGATCCGATCGACGGCACCTCCAACTTCATCCACGGCATCCCCCATTTCGCCATCTCGATCGCGGTCCAGGAGGCGAGACCGGGCGGCGGCTGGGGCGAGGTTACTCAGGGCCTGGTCTACCAGCCGCTCAGCGACGAGAGCTATTGGGCCGAGAAGGGCCGGGGCGCCTGGCTCAACGAGCGCCGGCTGCGCGTGTCGTCCCGCCGCGACCTCGCCGCGGCGCTGATCGCCACCGGCGTCCCCTATAAGGGGCATGGCCAGCTCGATCGCTTCCAGACGGTCCTCGACGCCGTCAGCCCCGAGGTCGCGGGCATCCGTCGCTTCGGGTCGGCCGCGCTCGATCTCGCCTGGGTGGCCGCCGGGCGCTACGACGGCTTCTGGGAGGAGGATCTTGAGTTCTGGGACATCGCGGCGGGGCTGCTACTGGTCCGCGAAGCCGGTGGCTTCGTCACGGACTTCCGCGGCGGCGATGCGCGACTGGCCGAAGG
>DASVVV010000008.1:0-9311 GCA_036386375.1 Allosphingosinicella sp.
CAGGGGACGATGAACAACTTCACCTTCGGCAACCAGCGCCGCCAATATTATGAGACGATCGCCGGCGGCGCCGGGGCGGGGCCGGATTTCGACGGGGCGAGCGCAGTCCATACCCACATGACCAACAGCCGCCTCACCGACCCCGAAATATTGGAGACGCGCTATCCGGTGCTGCTCGAGCGCTTCGCGATCCGCCGCGGATCGGGCGGCGCGGGCGCGCGGGCCGGCGGCGAGGGCATCGACCGGCGGATCCGCTTCCTCGAGCCGATGCACGCCGCGATCCTCTCGAACCGCCGCCGCGTCGCGCCGCGCGGGATCGAGGGCGGCGGCGACGCCGCGCCGGGGATCAACAAGGTGGTGCGGGCCGACGGAGCCGAGGAAAGGCTGGGCGGCACCGCGTCGGCGGACATGGCCGCGGGCGACATGTTCGTGATCGAGACGCCGGGGGGAGGGGGCTTCGGCGCGCGATGAACGAATATCTCCCTTTGCTCGGAATCCTCGTCGTCGTCCTCGGCTTCGGCTTCCGCTTCAACCCGATGCTGGTGGTGCCCGCCGCGGCGCTGACCACCGGCCTCCTCGCCGGGTTCGATTTCATCGAGGTCATCGGCAAGCTCGGCAAGGCCTTCAACGATGCGCGGATCATCATCATCCCGTGGATCGTGCTTCCGGTGATCGGGATCCTCGAGCGTTACGGCCTTCAGCAGCGCGCCCGGGCGGTGATCGGCGGCTTCAAGGCGGCGACGGTCGGGCGGTTGCTGATCCTCTACCTCCTCTACCGGCAGATCATCTCGGCGATCGGCCTCCATTCGACCGCCGGCCATCCGCAGACCGTCCGGCCGCTGGTGGCGCCGATGGCGGTGGCGGCGGCCGAGAAGCAGGCGACGCTCGATGAAGCGGGCGAGGAGCGGGTCAAGGCCTATGCGGCCGCCACCGACAATGTCGGCCTGTTCTTCGGCGAGGATATTTTCTTCGCGATCGGCTCGATCGTCCTGATCCAGCAGACGCTGGAAGGCTATGGCATCTACGTATCGCCGCTGAAGCTCGCCTGGTGGGCTATCCCGACCGCGATCGCCGCCTTCCTGATCCACGCTTCGCGCCTGCTGTGGTTCGACAGGCGGCTTGGGAGATCCTCCGCGGAACGGGGAGGTGGCGCGCGCAAAGCGCGTGGCGGAGGGGGCCCCCTCCACCACTCGCCTCCGGCGAGCGGTCCCCCTCCCCGTCCGGGTGAGGACAGAAGATGATCACCATTCAGTCCGTCTTCTATCTCGTCGGCGCGCTGTTCGCGGCTTGGGCTGTGCTCAGCCTGTTCGACCGGACCAACCCCAAGCGGCTCGGCAACGCCGCCTTCTGGGGGCTGGTGGCGCTGAGCCTGCTGGCGGGCCACCTCCTCGGCGATGTCGCCAACGGCTTTCTGGTGCTCGGCCTTGCCGGCCTTGCGACCTTCAAGCTGATCCGCCGCGGCGCGCCCTCGACCACCGACGCCGAACGCTCCGCCGCCGGAGAGCGTTACGGCAACCGGCTGTTCCTGCCGATCCTCATCGTCCTCGTCACCGCCGTGGCCGGCACGTTGCTCTACCTTTACACGTCGCTGATCGAATCCGGCTTGTTCGAGCGCAACCGCGAGACCTTCATCCTCCTCTGCCTGGGCGTGTTGCTGGCCCTGGCCGTCGTTTACGCCTGGCTTCGCCCGCCGGTCCTGGCGCCGCTCCAGGAAGGCCGGCGGCTGATCGATCCGGTGGGCTGGGCGGCGGTGCTTCCGTTGATGCTGGCGGCGCTCGGCCTGGTCCTCGCGGATACCGGGGTAGGGCGCACCATTGGCAGCTTGCTCGTGACCGTGATCCCGGACGATACGGTGCTCCCGGCCGTTGCCGCCTACGGGCTCGGCATGGCGCTCCTCACCATCCTCACCGGCAACGCCTTCGCCGCCTTCCCGGTGATGGCTACCGCGATCGGGATACCGCTGCTGATCCAAGGCTATGGCGGCAATCCGGCGGTGATTGGCGCGGTCGGAATGCTCGCCGGCTTTTGCGGAACGCTGATGACGCCGATGGCCGCGAACTTCAACATCGTCCCGGTCGCGTTGCTCGAACTCAAGGACCAGAATGCCGTGATCAAGGCGCAGATCGGAACCGCCGTCCCCCTGCTGGTCGTCAACATCCTGCTGATCTATTTCCTGGCGTTTCCCTGAGAACGGAATGACGCACGCCCTCACCGCAGAGACCGCCAACCGGTTCTCGGAGATCGCGCTCGGGCATGTCGCGAAGGAATATCCGCACAAGCTCGATCATGTGATGGAGGGGCCCGAGGACGTACTTGGGCCGCGGGCGCTGCACCCGATCTTCTTCGGAAGCTTCGACTGGCACAGCTGCGTCCACGGCTACTGGCTGCTGCTGCGGACGCGGCGATTGTTTCCCAGCCTACCCGTCGCGCCGCGTGTGAAGGCTCTCCTCGACGAGACGCTGACGCAGGCGAAGGTGGCGGGGGAGCTCGCTTATCTCGACCGCGCTTATACCGGCGGCTTCGAACGACCTTATGGCTGGGCCTGGCTGTTGGCGCTGCACCGCGAGGCGCAGCGGCACGATGGGGAGTGGGCGACGGACCTGCGGCCGCTGGCGAAGGCGTTCGCCGAGCGGTTCTCCCTGTTCCTGCCGAAGCTGACCTACCCAATCCGCACCGGCACCCACTTCAACACCGCCTTCGCGATGATCCTCGCGCTGGAATGGGCGCAGGCGAACGACGAGGATCTGGCGGCGCTGCTCCGCAGCCGGGCCCAGGGCTATTATTCGAACGACCGCGACTGCCCCGCCTGGGAGCCGGGCGGCGACGACTTTCTCTCTTCCGCGCTCACCGAAGCGCTGCTGATGCGGCGCGTGCTGGAGCCCGAGGCATTCCGCGCCTGGTTCGCCGGCTTCCTTCCACGCCTGCGCGACGGCGAGCCCCGCAGCTTGTTCACGCCCGCCTTCGTCTCGGACCGGTCGGACGGCAAGATCGCGCATCTGGATGGGGTCAATCTCAGCCGCGCCTGGTGCTGGCGGGGCCTTGCCGATGCGCTGCCGCCCGACCTTAGGCAGGTCGCCCGCCAAACCGCCGACGCCCATCTCGACGCCAGCCTGCCGCACGTTGCCGGCGACTATATGGGCGAGCACTGGCTCGCTACCTTCGCGCTGCTGGCGCTGGAGAGCGGGGGCTGACGCGGACCGGCGTCGGTATGGTTTACAAATCGTTACCGGCGCCGCGGGCGTTAACCTTCGCGCCCCCCGGAATCCCGTCACTGGCCCGCATCTTGCCTCTCGTTCGGGATGCTGAAGAAGATCGGCCGGCTGTTTACCATCAAGACCCGCCTCGAGGCCTGGGCGGTCATTTACGCCGTCGCGCTCGGGGCGGTCGATCGCGGCTTCGATTATGTCGAGCGGTTCCCGGGCGTGGGGGGGTGGATCATGTTCGTCGCCTGCACAGCCGTCGTCTTCATGGTCGGCGCGAAGCTGCTCGACCTCACCCGCAAGGATAGCGGCGAGCGGCGGCGCAAGAGCGACTTGCCGCCCGCGCCGCGGCCGGAACAGCCGGCGCGCTCTATCGGTTGACCGGGGTGAACAGCAAGGAGCCCGCGAGCATGACCGACCCCAGCAAAAGCGAAAAGACCGACGGCGCCGAGGGCAAGGGCCAGTCCGGCGGCGGCGCCTATCCCAATCCGCACAGCGGCAAGGCCGGCGACGGCAAGGGCGGCGGCGGCAAGGACGGCTTCTTCGGCTCGGGCGGCCAATCGGAAATGGAATATCACGGCGGCGGTCGGCTCGGCGAGGACGAGGTCGGCGGCAACGCCAACGCGCCGGCCAAGGGCACGAAGCCGGATCCGCGCTGAGCCCGATCACGCGCGATGCGCTACGTGGCCGCCATTCTCGCCGCTTTCGGCGCGACCGTTTGGGCGATCTTCGTCATCCTGCGCGTCCAGGCGGTGCTGGATTTGAGGCGCACGGGCGAGACGGCCGAGCCGCTGATCGAGTGGCAGTTCCTGATCCCGCTGGCGGGTTTCCTGGCCGTGGCGGCCTTGCTTAGGGCGAGGCGATCGGGGCCGGCCTTCGCCGTCGCGATCGTCGCCACGGTGATCGTGACAATCTTCGCGACCGGGCTTGCTGGCAGCGAATTCAGGTTCGCGCCCGGCTGATCGACCGACAGCGGCGCCAAAGCTCCAACCCTCCCAACATTTGGCGGAAATTCCCACGCGGCAGCCCACCTCGCGGGCCGTGTTTCAACATGCTGGGACGAGAAAACCGCACTTTTCTGCGGAAAACTGGACTTGGCACGGCTCTTGTTACCTCGGGATCATCGAATTTACAAAAGGTCCACAGGGAGCAAGACAATGGCCAAGTTCACCAACTTCAACCGCATCGCCACCGCCGCCGTCGGCGCGCTCGTCATCTCAACCGCTTGCGTCTCGGCCGCCGTCGGCCCTGCCGCAGCCGCCAATCCGAGCGTCAGCTACGCCGCGGCGAGCGCCCCGGCTTCGGCCCAGGCCACCGCCTGAGCCGCGGGCCACGCGGCCGGGCCGCCGGTTCCCCCCTTCCGGCGCCCGGCCGCAGCCCAACCACCAACCTCGGAGCAAAAAGATGAGCATCTTCTCCCGTACCCGCGACATCATCGCCGCCAACGTCATCGACCTGACCAACCGGTCGGACGACCCGGCGAAGACGATCCGGGTCATCATCATGGAGATGGAGGAGACGCTGGTCGAGGTGCGCGCAGCCGCCGCCCGCTCGATCGCCGACCAGAAGGAGCGCAAGCGCCAGGTCGCCCAGCTCGCGGAGCTCCAGGATTGCTGGACCGACCGCGCCGAGCTCGCGCTCAGCAAGGGCCGCGACGATCTCGCCCGCGCCGCCTTGATGGAGAAGGAAAAGCTCACCGAGCTTGCCGACCAGCTCAAAGGCGAAATCGGCTGCATCGAGGAGAGCCTGCGCGCGTCGGAAGCCGACATCGCCAAGCTCCAGGCCAAGCTGCGCGAGGCCCGCGCCCGCCAGAACGCCATCGCCACCCGCATCGAGACCGCCGAGAACAGCGTGCGCATGCGCGAAATGTATGCCGGCAGCCGGGTCGAGGACGCCTTCTCGCAATTCGCTCTGCTCGAGCGCCAGGCCGACCTTGCCGAGGGCGAGGCCGAAGCCCTGCTGCTCGCCGCGCCGCCGCGGACGCTCGAGGATGAGATTGCCGACCTCAAGGTCGCCGACCGGGTCGAGGTCGAGCTCGCCGCGATGAAGGCGGCGATGAAGGAGGCGGCATGACCATCAGTCTCAACGGCGCGGAAATCGGCGAAGCGATCGCCATCGCCTCGGTGGTCGGAAGCATCGTCGCTTTCCTGATCGTCGCCTTCGTCATCTACCTGGTCGTCCGCCCGCCCCGCCGCCGCCCGATCGACGCGGCGCGCGAAGAGGAAGCGCTCGACGTCGCGGAGATGGTGGCGCTGATCGAGCGTATGGAGCGGCGCCTGGAGGTGCTGGAGCGCGCGGTCGGAAGCGACGAACGCGACAATTCACGGATTTTGGAAGCGGCCGAGGGGCCGGAGCTAGGGAGGAAGCAATGAGGTCAAGTGGCAGGCGGTTCGAGGTCGACAAGGCCGAGGGCAAGTTCCTCGGGGTCTGCGCCGGCATCGCGAACTACACCAACGTCGACGCGACCATCGTCCGCGTCGCCCTGGTGGTGGTGACGCTGATGGGCGCCTTCCCCTGGACGGTGCTCGCTTATTTCGCGGCCGCCTATCTCGGCCGGACCGGGCGCAGCCCGCGCTACGCGCCGAGCCGCATCGCGGACCGCCGCGAAGCGCGCCACCGGATGCGCAACCTCGACCTCAGGATGCAGGCCGTCGAGACCTACGTCACCAGCTCGAACAGCCGTCTCGCCCGCGAGATCGAGGAGCTGCGCTAAGCGCGGCCGGCACAGGAACAGGGGAGAGTGAGAATGGAGCCGGAACCCGCTTTCGTGATCGGAATGATGGTCGGAGCGCTGCTGCTCTGGTTCGTCCAAAGCCTGCTCGCCGCTCGGCGGCGGCGCAAGGAGACCGAGCAGCGGCTCGCCGCCGCCGCGACCAGCGACAGCGGCCGGCTTCGGGAGATTGAGGAATTGCATGCGCGCCTGGCGGTGCTCGAGCGGATCGCGACCGATCCGGCGAACCGCACGGCCGCGGAGATCGAAAAACTGCGCTGAGACGCAAGAGGACAGGATCGAGGGAGGAGACCATGAGTGAAGCCATGACCAATTTGACGCTTGCCGGCTTCGGCCTGGTCGCGCTCGGCATCGTCCTGCTCGCCGCTTTGAGGGGCTGGCAGGGCTGGCTGGACGTGCGGCGGCTCGAGCTGAGCGGCCCCGGCCACCGCGAGCCGCGCGGACCGGCCGCCGACCTGATCGAGATGGCGGACCTGAAGGAGCGGATACGCAAGCTCGAATCGATCGCCGCCTGCATCGACCTCTGAGCCGGATCAGCCTGGGAGGGCCTTGAGATGAGAGCCGGTATTTCCTTCGAACACTGGCTGACGCTGACCCGGCAGTGGGACCGCCGCTTCGTCGCCGACGACGACGCAATGGCCGAGCGCCGCCGTCAGCCGCGCCGGCCGCGGCCCGCCGACCACGCGAACTTCTGCGCTATGGGGTCGTCGCGGCCCAGGACAATTTGACCAAGAGCTGCCGGAGCGCCGAGCCTCTCGTCAGCCGGCGAGCGAGGCGCTGTCGATGACGAAGCGGTATTTGACGTCGCTCCTGAGCATTCTTTCATAGGCTTCGTCGATCTGCTGGGCGCGGATCATCTCGATATCGGAGACGATGCCGCGCTCGGCGCAGAAATCGAGCATCTCCTGGGTCTCCGCGATGCCGCCGATGAGCGAGCCGGCGATCGACCTCCGCCCGAAGATCAGGACGCCCACGCCCGGCGAAGGGTGCGGATGCTCGGGGACTCCGACCAGGCACAAGGTGCCGTCGCGCTTCAAAAGGTTGGTATAAGCGTCCAGATCGTGGCTCGCCGCGACGGTATTGAGGATGAAGTCGAAGCTTCGCACGTGCTTCGCCATCTGCTCGATATCGCGCGAGACCACCACTTCGTCGGCGCCGAGATCGAGCGCGTCCTGCCGCTTGCTCTCGGACGTGGTGAAGGCGACGGTATGGGCGCCCATCGCGTGCGCGAGCTTGATGCCCATATGGCCGAGCCCGCCGATGCCGACCACGCCGACCTTCTTGCCCGGCCCGGCCTGCCAGTGGCGCAGCGGCGAATAGGTGGTGATCCCGGCGCACAGGAGCGGCGCCACCGCGGCGAGCTGCTCGGGCGGGTGGGTGATGCGCAGCACGAAATCCTGATCGACGACAATGCGCTCGGAATAGCCGCCGAGCGTGTGACCGGGCGGGTCATCCGTGGCGCTGTTATAGGTGCCGACCAAGCCCTTCTCACAATATTGCTCGAGGCCTTCGGAGCAGGAGGGGCAATGCCGGCAGCTGCCGACGAGGCAGCCGACGCCGACCGTGTCGCCGACGCCGAACTTCGCGACCTCGCCCCCGACGGCGCTGACATGGCCGACGATCTCGTGGCCGGGGACGCAGGGGTAGAGCGTGCCGCCCCATTCGGAGCGGACGGTGTGAAGGTCCGAATGGCAGACGCCGCAATAGGCGATCTCGATCTGCACGTCGTGAGGGCCGGGCCAGCGGCGCTCGATCGCCATCGGCTCGAGCGGCTTGTCGGCGGCATAGGCGCCATAGGCTTGGACGGTGGCGCGGCTCTGGCCGGCTTCGGACGAAGGGCGGGTATCGATAAGATCGGACATGCGGCTTCTCCTTGCGCCAATTGCCAGCGGCTGGGAGGGCCAGGAGTTCCCTCGGGTTCAATGCGGCCGCCGTCCGGCTTGTGCGCCGAAGATGGGGCAATCAAATCGCTCGGTCTACCGCCTCGCGGCCGAGGTTAGTCGTTCGCGCCGGAATCGATCTGTACGCGGCGGGTCGTGCCGTCCGCGGCGATTTTCCAGACGTCGCCGAAATCCTCGTGGACGAGCGGGGCAGGGCGCTGGCCGCCGAGGCCGGCGACGATGTCGGGGACGGTGTTGCTGTGGCCGACGATCAGCACCGGGAAGGGCCCCTGACGGGCGCGGGCGAGCAAGGCGGGCGTGTCGGCAGGATCGTAGACGATCGGGGTGAGGTCGAGCGCGGCGGCCAGCGGGGCGGCGGTCTGCTGCGTGCGCTTGTAGCTGCTGACGTAGAGGGTGCGCGGGCGGTCGCGAAGCAGGCCGGGGAGCAGCGCGGCCTGGCGCCGCCCTTCGGCGGTGAGATCCGGATCGCGCTCGCCGGCTGGGGTGTGGAGGTGGCGCATCACATAATAGACCGGAACGGCCGGGTCGGGCGTCGTCGTGGCGCAAGCGGCAAGCGCGGCAAACGCGGCGAACAGAGCGAAGAGCCTCATCGACCATCCTTCCACAAGGGGTGCACGCGCGCGAAAAATCCACTAACGGCAGCGGCAACGCAAACAGACGCAGGCAGAGGATGGCCGACAGATCCGAGCGCCGCAACCGTCCGGCGCTCCAGCTCCACGTTCCCGAACCTGACGCCCGCCCGGGCGACGAGGTCGATTTCAGCCGCATCGCGATCCCGGCGGCTGGGAGCGCCGCGCGTCCCGACATCGCCGCCGCGCCTTCGGACACGCACCCGCTTTGCTTCACTCTGATCCGGGTGCTCGACGAGGAGGCGAAGGCGGTGGGGCCGTGGGATCCGCGGCTCGATCCGGACACGATGCGCCGGATGCTTCGCGACATGCTGATGGTCCGGGTGTTCGACGACCGCATGTATCGCGCCCAGCGCCAGGGGAAGACGAGCTTCTATATGAAGTCCACCGGCGAGGAGGCGGTGGCGGTCGCGGCCGCGCACGCGCTCGCCGCCGACGACATGTGCTTTCCCACCTATCGCCAGCAGGGGATCCTCATCGCGCGCGATTATCCGCTCGGCGAGATGATGTGTCAGATCTACTCGAACAAGGGCGACAAGCTCAAAGGCCGCCAGCTGCCGATCATGTATTCGGACCGGGAGAAGGGCTTCTTCTCGATCTCGGGCAATCTGGCGACGCAATTGCCGCAGGCGGTCGGCTGGGCGATGGCGAGCGCGATCAAGGGCGACAGCCGGATCGCAGCCGGCTGGATCGGCGACGGGGCGACGGCCGAAGGGGATTTCCACAATGCGGTGACCTTCGCGGGCGTCTACCGGGCGCCGGTCATCCTCAACGTCGTGAACAATCAATGGGCGATTTCGACCTTTTCGGGGATCGCCGGGGCAGAGCTGACGACCTTCGCGGCGCGCGC
>DASVVV010000009.1:0-4601 GCA_036386375.1 Allosphingosinicella sp.
CCGCGCGGTCGAGGCGCTGGGCATCGAGCCGGCGATGGTGCTGGTTGACGGCAATCGCTGCCCGAAATGGGACCGCCCCTCGGTGGCCATCGTCGACGGCGACGCCAAATGCCGCTCGATCGCCGCCGCCTCGATCGTCGCCAAGGTCACGCGCGACCGGATCATGTTTGAATATGCGCGGGATTATCCCGGCTACGGCTGGGAGACGAACAAAGGCTACGGCACGCCCGAGCACCAGCGCGCACTCGGGACGCTCGGACCGACCCCGCTGCACCGCCGCAGCTTCGCCCCGGTGCGGCAGTTCACGTTCGACATCTGACCAGCGAACATTCCGGACCCACAACATCGTCGGCGGCTGAGTCTTTCCGGTCACACCCACTTCAGATTGAGTCTGAACTTCGCGCCGCGCTACCAGATATAGCGGGGACTCGCTTCGTTCCCCACCACATTTAACCTTTCTTAACCATGATCGGTAAGTGTCTGCGCTTGACCGCGGAGTCCGGCTGACTCAGCATGGGCATGTCTGGGGGGCAGTTGGATGACGGTATTGGGGCGTGTGGGGGCGGTCGCGAAACGGCGTTCGAAGGAATCGCCTGCTCCGAATCTGCCACTCAACCGAATCATCCAGAGCGACTGCGTTGCCGCCATGGCGGCGCTTCCCAACGGCTGCATCGACATGGTGTTCGCCGACCCCCCTTATAACCTGCAATTGGGCGGCGACCTGTTCCGACCGGAGGGCAGCCGGGTCGATGCCGTCGACGATGAATGGGACAAGTTCTCCAGTTTCGCCGATTATGACGAGTTCACCCGCGCCTGGCTCAAGGAGGCGCGGCGGATCCTGAAGCCGAACGGCACCTTGTGGGTGATCGGCAGCTACCACAACATCTATCGGGTCGGCGCGGCCCTCCAGGACGAGGGCTATTGGATCCTCAACGACATCATCTGGCGCAAATCCAATCCGATGCCGAACTTCCGCGGCACGCGCTTCACCAACGCCCATGAGACACTGATCTGGGCGAGCCGAAGCGAGGACAGCCGCTACACCTTCAACTATCGCGCGATGAAGGCGCTCAACGACGAGCTGCAGATGCGCTCGGACTGGGTGGTGCCGATCTGCGCCGGCGGCGAGCGGGTGAAGACCGACGGCGTGAAGGCCCACCCGACGCAGAAGCCCGAAGCCCTGCTTTACCGGGTGCTGCTCGCCTGCACCAATCCCGGCGACGTCGTGCTCGATCCCTTCTTCGGCACCGGCACGACCGGCGCCGTGGCGCGCCGGCTCGGCAGGCAGTGGATCGGCATCGAGCGCGAGCGCCGCTACGTCGACCTGGCTGGCGAGCGGATCGCCGCGACGCTCCCGCTCGACGAAAGCGCGATCCGAACCATGGCGTCGCGGCGCGCACAGCCGAAGGTGCCGTTCGGAGCGCTGGTCGAGAGCGGCATGATCGCGCCCGGCAGCGGCCTCACCGACAGCAAGCGCCGCTGGTCCGCCCGGGTCTGCGCCGACGGCTCGGTCGAACTCGGCGCCGAACAGGGTTCCATCCACAAGATCGGCGCCTCCGCCCAGGGCGCGCCTTCCTGCAACGGCTGGATATTCTGGCATGTCGAGGAAGCCGGCGCGCTGGTCCCGCTCGATGCGTTGCGGCAGCGTTATCTCGGGCTAATCGCCTGACCGATTGATCTGGCCTCGCCGGCTGCTAGGGCGGCGGCCATGACGAAGGGCAAGGTCGTTCTCCTCAGCAAGCAGGACCGGTTCTGCGCGCAGGCGGCGGAGCTGGCGGGCGAGACGCTGGGCGATCGTCTGGAAGTGTACACCGGCGCGGTCGGCGACCCTTATCCCGACCTTTCCGTCCTCGGTGCCGACGACGCGCTGATCTCCTTCCTGTCGCCGTGGATCGTCCGCCAGGAGGATCTCGATCGCGTCGGCCTCGCGCTGAACTTCCATCCGGCTTCCGTCGATTATCCGGGCATCGGCTGCTACAATTTCGCGCTGTACGACGAGGCAGCGGAATTCGGCGCGGTCTGCCACCACATGCTCGCCAAGGTCGATACGGGCGCGATCGTCGAGGAGCGCCGCTTCCCGCTCCATCCCGACGACAGTGTCGAGACGCTGAAGCTTCGGACGATGGAAACGATGGTGGCGATGTTCGCCGACCTGATCGGCGTGGTCGCGCGCGGCGAGCCGCTGCCTCAGGCCGGCGTCCACTGGACCCGCCGCCCCTATACCCGCAAGCAACTTCACGCACTGAAGCTGTGCACTCCCGACATGGACGAGGCGGAAGTGCGGCGGCGGGTCCGCGCCGTCACCTATCCCGGCTATCCTGGCGCGGTGCTTCAGCGGCCCGACGGGACGACCCATCACTTTCCGGTTCCGGACCGGGCGCCGATCGCCTGAGCGGCGGCGCTTAACGCTTCGTTTACCCACCTCCTTTACGCCTCGGAAAGCCGCCGAAGCAGCGACTTGCCGGCCAGACGAGGTGCGCGCACTTGCCGAGATGACCAGCATCCGAGCCCCCATCCCTCTCGCCGCGCTGGTCGCCGCAACCCTGCTGGCGATTTCCGCCTTGTTCGCCCCTGGATCGGCCGAGGCGGCGATCTCTAATTGCTCGGTCTCGAGCAGCGGCATCACCTTCCCCGCCTACAACACCGTCACCAAGGCCCAGGTCGACAGCACCGGCACCATCAGCGTCACCTGCACGGGGAGCGGCCTCGAGGACAACCTCTCGCTCAATCTGACGGGCGGCGACTCCGGCTCCTGCTCGCCGCGGCGCATGCGCAACGGCACGAACCTGCTCGGCTACCAGATCTTCCAGGAGGCCTCGCGGGTCTCCAACTTCTGCGACGGAGCGAGCCGGCTGAACATTTCCATCGACTTCGGATCGACCACCAACACCCTGACTCGGACCTACACGATGTACGGCCGGGTCTCGGGCAGCCAGACGCCGGTCTGGGGCAGCTATTCCGATCAGCTCAGCCTCGCGCTGAAGCGCGGCGGCAACACGCTTGCCAACGGGACGGTGGCGGTGAACGGCAGCGTCTCGCCGACCTGCTCCGTCTCGGCCGGAACGATGAGCTTCGGCACCTATTCGGCCGCGTCCGCCAGCCTCGGAAGCGCCAGCGTCTCGGTCAATTGCTCGAACGGCGCTCCCTATGACATCAGCCTCGGCGGCGGCCAGAATTTGAATGGAACGACCCGCCGGATGGCGCGCAGCGGCGGCGGCAGCTTCCTGAGCTACCAGCTTTTCAGCAATTCGCTTCGGACCCTCGCCTGGGGCGACGGCACGGCCCTCGGCGCGCGCGTCAATGGGACCGGCAGCGGCAACGCGCAAAGTCGCACCGTCTACGGCCGCATCCCGGCCGGCCAGTCGGTTACCCCCGGCAGCTACAGCGACAGCGTCGTCGTCACCGTCAATTACTGACCCGTCTGGGGTCGCGGTTGGGAAAGCCGTGCAACAAAGCGTCGCGACGCTCGTTGAGCGCAGACGAAACGATATCGGTAGCCGAAGACGCTCCCGAGCTGGCAACAACCTGAAGGCCCCGGTTCCCCTTTCCGGGGCCTTTGTTTTGTCTGCAGGACCCGACGGGTCGGATCAGCGGCAGCGTACCTGCTGGCGCTGCACTTCACGTCCGAGCAGCGCGCCGAGCGCGCCGCCGATGAGCGTGCCCGCACCGCGCGAGCGACCGCCGTCGATGACGTTGCCGAGGATGCCACCGGTCGCACCGCCGATGATGAGGCCGGTCGTGCCGTCGCTGCGGCGGCAATAATAGCGCCCGTCGGAGCCGCGGAAGACCTGGTCGTTTTCGGAAAGCACCCGCTCCTGATAGCGCGGATCGTCGCGATAGTAGCGGGCGGCGTCATACTCGGTCGCGTAGCGATCCTCGTCATAACCGCCGTAACCGCGATCGTTGTCGTAGCGGTTGTAGCCATAGCGGCGGGCTTCTTCGTAGCGCTCGCGCTCGCGCTCGTAGATGTCGCGCTCGCGGTCGAAGCGGCGCTGGGCCTCCTCCCATCGCTGCTGATCGGCGCGGCTCTGAGCGGCGGCGGGCACCGAGACGGTGAAGGTCGCGGCAGCGGCGGCAGCAATGGTCAAAGCGTACAGGCTGGTCTTCATGCCCCGTCTCCTGCTGGTTGGGTGGGCGGACAGGACGCCTTGTGACATGAATTGCCGATGAAGGCGAGGGGCAGGAGCAGCCGCAGGCGCTCCCGCCGGCGGGGGCGACCGGCGGGAGCGTAAGGCGGACCTCACCGGCTCGAGGCGAGGACCGGCCCGGACTGGCGCCGCGCCAGAGCGATTGCGGGCTCGAGCTGGGCGGCGGCGGAATCGCGCGCTTCGGCGACACAATCATCGAGCTTCGCCCGGCCGGACGGGTCGGCCGGCGAGGGCGTCCCGCAAGCGGCGCGGGCCGCATGCAGCAGCCTGAGGTCGAGCGCCGAACGGCCTTCGGCGGTGCCGAGGTCGAGGCCGGCAAGGCTGACGGCGACGCGCTGTTCCGGCCCAAACTGGGCAGGGGCGGGCGAGACGGCAAGGCCGGCCGCTAGGAAAGCGGCAAGAGTAAGGGCGATGGTTTTCATGGCTTGTCTCCGAGGCGTTCGAGGTCAAGCC
>DASVVV010000010.1:0-15411 GCA_036386375.1 Allosphingosinicella sp.
ATCTACCTCCACGCCGAACACCGCCCCCGCTGACGAACGAAAGCGGACGATGATGTCCGCCAGCGTACAGCCTACAGTTGGCGAAACTCGCTGGAAATTGGCGGCGAGCTGGCACTCGCAAAAAAGGCGTCGAGGCGAGAATGGCGGAAATTCGCCACTTTTTGCGTTTGGCACGGTATCTGCAATGATCTTGGCATGACCGTCGGATGGTCCGGCGGCCAGGTTCTGGGAGACACAAAATGACGCTTTCTTACGCCAATCTGCACCGCCTCGCTCTGTCGGTCGTCGGTGCGCTGTTCGCCAGCACGATGTTCATCACCGCCGCGGTGGGCCCGGTTCCGGTCATCTGACCCTGCTTTCGCAGGGACAGGCCGGGCCGGCCTCCCGGACCGCCTCACCCCGTTTTTTAAGGATCAAGCGATGACCACGCGCTACGCCCTCGACAAAAGCAACGGCAAGCTGCTCGGCGTCTGCTCGGGCCTCGCCCGCACCATGGACTGGGATCCGACGATCGTTCGCCTCGGCGCCGTCGCGCTGACCCTGTTTGCGCTCGGGCCGGTCATGCTGCTGCTCTATTTCGTCACCGCCTTCGTCGCCGACGCGCGATAAAGGCGAGCGAGCGCTCAGCCGATCGGTAAAAACAGGCCGAGGATCGCCAGCGCGATCGCCATGGCCGCCACGATCAGCGCAACGCGCGCGATCTGGCCCGCCCGCCGCGCCTCGGCGAGCGCTCCCTCTTCCCGATCCCGTATTTCCGGCGCGGTCAGGCGAGAAGCGGCCGGGCGATCAGCTCGACGCTGATCGTCGTCCCGTTGCGGGTCGCCGGCGGCGGCGGCTCGAGCCCCTTCGCCTCATAGGCGGCAAGCTCCGATTCGAGCGCCCGGCGCGCCTCGTCGCGCGCTTCCTCGTCGTCGCGGCCGAGCGCCGTCACTCCTGGAAGGTCCGGAAAGCTGGCGATCACGAGCCCGTCATAGCGCGTGGCGAACCGCACGGCATAGCTGACCATCGTCCCCTCCTTCGCATTTTTCAGGAGAGCGCGTTCCCGCAACTGGGGCACTGGCGCTCGAATCGGCGCGGACGTCCGCGTCGTGAGGAGCCAAGACTTCCAAAGTCGCGGCGATGAGTCAATGAATCGGCGCCGAAATGAGCCAGAAGAGCGCTCCGGCGAGCCCGCAGCCGGCAAGGACCGGGAGCGGCCCCGCCTTGAAGCGGAAGATCGCGACCAGCGCGGCCAGCGTCAGCGCGAGCGCCGGAAGGTTGACGCTGGCAAGCACCGGCGCGTCGAAGCCGATCGGTCCGACGCTGACCGCATCGAGCTCGCGGAACAGTGCGTGGAGCGCGAACCAAATGGCGAGGTTGAGGATGACCCCCACCACCGCCGCGGTGATGGCGGTCAGGGCGGCCGACAAAGCGCGGTTGTGGCGGAGCCGCTCGCTGAACGGCGCGCCGACGAAGATCCACATGAATGAGGGGGTGAAGGTGACCCAGGTGGTGAGAAGGCCGCCCAGCGTGCCGGCGACCAGCGGGTCCATGCCGCCCGCCGAGCGCGCCGCCCCGAGGAAGCCCACGAACTGGGTGACCATGATCAGCGGCCCCGGGGTCGTCTCGGCCAGGCCGAGGCCGTCGAGCATCTCGCCGGGCTGAAGCCAACCATAGGTCTCCACCGCCTGCTGCGCGACATAAGCGAGCACGGCATAGGCCCCGCCGAACGTCACCACCGCCATCGCCGAGAAGAAAGCGGCGATCTCGCTGAAGACATGGTCCGGCCCGAGCGCAAGCACCAGCAGCGCAACCGGTGCGAGCCACAGAGCGAGCAGCAGCGCCCCGATCCGCCCGGTACGGCGCCAGCCGGGGCGCGCATGGTCCGGCACTTCCTCGCCGAGCAGGGTGTCCGCATCGTCCAACGCCTTCCCGCCCGCCGGGCCGTGGCCGCCGCCGCTAAACGCGGCTGCGCCGGCTCGCCCGCCGAAATAGCCGATCAGGGCAGCCGCGAGCACGATCAGCGGGAAGGGCACGCCGAGGAAGAAGATGGCCACGAACGCCGCCCCCGCCAGCGCAACGAGGGGGGCGTTCTT
The DNA here is from genome assembly GCA_036386375.1 of Allosphingosinicella sp. Taxonomy (GTDB): domain Bacteria; phylum Pseudomonadota; class Alphaproteobacteria; order Sphingomonadales; family Sphingomonadaceae; genus Allosphingosinicella. Next base: position 2,076 of record DASVVV010000010.1, read on the forward strand.
GAGCGCCCGGCTGCCGATGCGGCGGACCGCGTCGAGCACGATCGCAAGCACGGCCGCCTTGAGGCCGAAGAACAGTGCGTCGACCGGCCCGACATTGCCGTAGAGGAAATAGATCCAGCTCAGCGCCATGATAGCCGCCATGCCGGGCAGGATGAACAAGGCTCCGGCGACGAGGCCGCCGCGCACGCCGTGCAGAAGCCAGCCGACATAGGTCGCCAGCTGCTGCGCCTCGGGGCCGGGGAGGAGCATGCAGAAGTTGAGCGCGTGCAGGAAGCGGCGCTCGCCGATCCACTTTTTCTCCTCGACCAGGATGCGGTGCATGACCGCGATCTGCCCGGCGGGCCCGCCGAAGCTCAAGAGCGCCACGCGCCACCACACCCGCGCTGCTTCGCCGAAGGAGATGCCGTGGTTCATTGGGCCCCCAAATCGATCCTAGCAAAGCCGCCCAGGGCAGCGGCCCGCCGGTAAGCCGTCGCGGCCGCGGCGACGTCCTCCAGCGCTGTTCCGGTCGAGTCGAACAAGGTGATCTGCAACGCGTCGGTGCGGCCGCTGCGGCGGCCTGCGACCAGGTCGGCCAGCTCGCCATGCACCGCCTCGCGCCGCATCGCCCCGGCGGCGAATGCGTGGCGGAGGTCGCCCATTTCGGCGCACTGGTCGAGCACGTCGGCCACCACCAGCCCGGCCGCCATCAGGGACGGGTCGATCTCGCTCTTGTCCGGGCTGTCCGCGCCGACGGCGGCGACGAAGGTGCCCGGGCCGACCTGGTCGAGCCCCAGAAACGGTTCGCGCGCGGTCGTGCAGGTGACGATCACGTCGCTGGCGCGCGCTGCCTCGGCAAGGTCGTGGATTGGCGCCAGCGGAAACGGGCTCGACCGCGCCAGTCCCTCCGCCCGCGCGAAGTCGCGGTCCCAGGCGAAGCCGCGCTCGAGGGGCAGCACGCCGCACAAGGCTTCGAGCTGGGCAGGCGCCTGGGCGCCGCAGCCACAGATCAGGACCCTGCGCGAATCGGGCCGAGCAAGGTAGCGGGCCGCCAGCGCCGTCGCCGCCGCCGTCCGGCGCAAGGTCACCTCGATCGAATCGAGGATGGCGAGCAGCGATCCGGTCGCGCCGTCGCACAGCAATACGGCCCCCTGGATGGTCGGGAGTCCGAGCGCCTCGGGATTGCCGGGAAAATTACCGTTGAGCTTCAGCGCCACATAGCGCCGGTCGAGGTCGATCGCCGCGGCTTTGGCGTGGAAGCCGCCGCCGCTTCCCCCAATGTGCATCGGCGGCGGGGCGTCCGCCTTGCCGTCGGCCGAGGCGCGGAAGGCCGCCTCGACCGCGTCGAGCCAGTCGACGGGCGCCATCAGCCGCCGAATGTCGGGGCGGGTCAGCAGCAACGCGCTCACGTTCGCGCCCCGGCGCGCGGCTGGTGCGAGACCCAGTCATGGGTTTCGTCCGTCGCGTCGCGGCACCAGCGAAACAGTGCGTCATAGAGGACCATGCCCGCTTCCAGCTGCTGGTGGTCGTCGGCGTACATTCGCGAAAGGCCGAGCGAGGCGGCCAGCAGCCCGGCGCATTGCGGCGCCAGATCGGGGCGCGCCGTATCCGCGCCGCGCACGATCCGGGCGAGGTGCGCGAGCGGGGCGAAGCCGGCCAGGCCGAATTCCTCGACCATCGTATCGAAAGCGCAAAGCTCGCCGCGATGGCTCCAACGCACCCCGTCGACGTCGAAGGGCGTGGCGCCGAACCGCTCCGCCGTCGCGGATACGTCCGCCGGCGCGACGAACAGGAACAAGGCGTCGCGGTCGATGAAGCGGCGGATGAGCCAGGGGCAGGCGATCCGGTCAACCTTCGGCCGCGCGCGAGTCACCCAGACCGTCCGGCCGCGCGGATCCCGTTCCGGAAGGGCCGCCTCCGGGACCAGCGGCAGACCCGCCGCGGCCCAGGCGGCGATTCCGCCGTCGAGCGTCTCCGCCGCGACGGCGTGGGCGCGCAGCCACGCGGCGGCGGCGGGGCTCTCGGCCGCCCCGGTGCCGCAGACGAGGATCGCGGCCGGTTCGCGCGCGTCGGTGGCCCAGGCGGACATGGCCTCGGCGGGTCGCCGTGCCGAGCCTGGGATCAGCGCCGGCAGCGCTGCCGCGTCGGGGCCGCCGCGGACATCGTAAATGGGCGGGCAGGCGGGCGTGCCGATGAGGCGCGCGAGCTTTTCGGCAGATATTGCGTTGATCGCAGGCATAAGGCGTCCCTTCGCAAATGGAGGACGCGATGCTTCAGCCTGTCGCCTCATGGGGCGATCGCCGGCCCCATGCGGCGAGTACATCCGGGCGCGCCCCCGCTGTCAAGCGCTCGCGCGCGGTGCACTCATAGTCTCAGGCCGAAGCGCGGGCCGATGGCGGCGACGACGGCATAAAGGATGACGGTAAGAGCGCATCCCGCCGCCAGCGCGGCCCAGAACGACCAGCCCTGCCGAAGCATCGCCGGCATCAGCAGGAACATCGGAAGCGACGGGATGACGAACCAGAATGTCGCTTCGACGTGCGACGCCATCCGCCCCGGATCGTGCGTGTCGCGCCACAGCCACAGCATCGCCAGGATCGAAACGAGCGGCAGCGACACGATCAGCGCGCCCCATCCCGGCCAGCGCCGCGCCACCTCCGAGGCGAGCGCGACCAGCATTCCGGAGGTCACGGCCTTGGCGAGCAGGTAGAGCATCCCGCTTCCTGTAGCACAGGAGTTCGCTCCGGTGAGACGGTCGCTTCAAAAGGTCAGGGTGAGGTCGGTATAGGCGTAGACGGTGTTGCCGAAGCGGTTGGCGTTCGCCGCCTCGTCGAGGAAGCGGCCCGAAAAGAGCATGGCCGCTCCGCTGTCGAGGCGGAGCAGCCCCGGCACGATCCAGTAGCGCGCGCGCGCCTCCACCTGATGGCCGGCGAAACGCCCCGCCGATCCCGCCGGGTCCCTTACGCCGGTGCTGGCGAAGCTGTCCTCGCGCGCTTCGAGCCAGGCGGCGCGGTAGCCGACGAATCCGTCCCACCGGTCCGAAGGCGTCACCTCCAGCCGGACCCCCGGAGAAATGATGTTGGCGCGGCCGAAGGGTCCGTAGATGCCGCCGGGGCCCCAGTCGGGCCGGCGCGGCCCGAACAGCTGGTCGAAGCGGGCATAATCGCCGCCCGGACGGTCGCCTGTGGCAAGGTCGAATTCGGCCTGGAGCCTCGGCTTCCAGCTGCCGGCAAATTGATAGCCGAGCTCGAGATGCGTGCTGAACGCCGAAACATCCTGCCGGGCCGCGGTCGGCGCCGTGCTCGTGCGGATGTTGCCGAACTGGTACATCAGCTCCAGCTCGAAATCCCACTTGCCGGCGGCGGGATCGCGGAACAGCCGGATGCCCGGCGTGAAGATGTGCCGATCGCGCGTGGCGACCGAGTCGCGGTCATCCTCCTCCAAGCCGAACAGGTAAAGGTCGAGGCCGGCATTCCAGGCGACGTTGGGCACCGTAAGGAAGGCGCCCCAGAATTGCTGGTCCCAGCCTTCGTGATCCCACTCGACTTCGTCATCGAGGATCGAATCCTTGTCCGACGGGAGCTTCTGCTGCGGAAGCGTGTAGAACAAGGTCAGCCGCTCGCGACCGCGCCCCCGCCATTCGCCCCGGGCGCCGGTGAAAGCGGCGGTGGTGTTGCCGAAATTGTTGCGGCCGACGAGCCGACGCGATCCCAGATCGAGCAGGAAACGGCCGACGTCGACGGTCGTGCTGGTGCCCTCTCCCAGCGCATCGCCGAGGTCGGCGCCGATATAGGCCTGGGCGAGTTCCAGCGCGTTGACTTCGCCGGTCCCGACGGAGCTTCCGGCATCGGCGTCGTAGGCGCGCGCATCGATGAGCTCGGCGCCGAACCGCACCGGGCCCGCATCATATTCCGCGAACAATGTCGTTCGCAGCTCGATGAGGTCGTCATTCTCGTCCAGCCCGGGGCGGAACTGGTTGGACAGAATCTCGTAGCGCGCCCGCAAGCTGCCGCTGATCCGCAGATTGTCGGGCGCGCCGATCGCTTCGTGGAGGGTCCAGGGCTCGTCGTCCTCGGCGCGGGCGGCGCCCGGGGCGGCGAGAGCGATGCCGGCGGCGCCGGCGAGCAGAGTCAGGCGTGCGATCATTGTAATGCTCCTGTCGATCGCGACGCCTCCGGCGGTCCGGTCGGCATCGATTCTTGTCTGAAAGGGTCGATGCCTCCGGCGGTCCGGTCGGCATCGGGAGTGACGCCTCAATCTAGGGCAAAGGCGCCGCTTGATCCGAACTCCGCCGAGCGCCGGCGCCGCCGGCGGGGAAGAGGCTGGCATGAACGATCTCAAGGCCGAGCTTCTGGCCGGTCTCGGGCGCCTCGCCGTTGTGAAGTACGATTTCGACCGGGGCGGCGTAGCCGTCGAGCGCGGCGTCGACCCGGGTCTCGCCGCCGAGCTTTCGGACCTGGCTGACGACCACCGTCAGATGTCGCCCGTCGTCCGGTCCGAGCTTCACATGGTGGGGCCTGAAGAAAAGCTCTCCCGGCCCTTCGATGGCCGGGCGGCCGGAGAGGCGCAGCGCCTGACCGCGGTAGCGCACCTCCCCGTTGCCGACCTCGACCGCAAGCCGGTTCGATTCTCCGACGAAGGCATGGACGAAGGCGCTGGCCGGGCGGTCGTAAATCTCCTGCGGCGGCGCCACCTGCTCGATCACGCCATGGTCCATGACGACGACCCGGTCGGCGAGCTCCAGCGCCTCCTCCTGGTCGTGGGTGACGAACACCGAGGTGACTCCCATCCGGCCGTGCAGCTCGCGCAGCCAGCGCCGAAGCTCCTTGCGGACCTTGGCGTCGAGCGCGCCGAACGGCTCGTCGAGCAACAGCAGCTTGGGATCGACCGCCAGCGCCCGCGCGAGCGCGACGCGCTGCCGCTGCCCGCCCGACAGCTGGCTCGGATAGCGGCCCCCGAGATCGCCCAGTTGGACCAGCTCGAGGAGCTCGCGTGCGCGCTCGCGGATTGCCCTGCGCGGCGGCCGGTCCCGCCTTTTCTTCACCTTCAGCCCGAAGGCGATGTTGTCTAGCACCGTCATGTGGCGAAACAGGGCATATTGCTGGAAGACGAAGCCGACGCCGCGCTCGCGCACCTGGAGCTCGGTGATATCCTGGCCATCGAAATAGACCCGGCCCTCGTCGGGAAATTCGAGGCCGGCCATGATCCGCAGCAAGGTCGTCTTGCCCGAGCCCGAGGGCCCGAGCAGGGCCAGGAACTCGCCGGGCCGCGCCTCGAGGCTGACGCCGTGGAGCGCAGCATAAGTGCCGAACTTCTTGGCGACGTTGTGGACGCGAATGCTCAATGCCCCGTGCCCCTCCCGTGATAGCCGTAGCGCCACTCGAGCGCGCTCTTCAGAACCAAGGTCAGGATGGCGAGCAGAGCGAGCAGCGAGGCGACGGCGAAGGCCGCGACGAAATTATATTCGTTGTACAAAATCTCGACGTGGAGCGGCATCGTGTTGGTCTGGCCGCGTATGTGCCCGGACACGACCGAGACGGCCCCGAACTCGCCCATCGCGCGGGCGTTGCACAGCAGCACGCCGTAGAGCAGCCCCCAGCGTATGTTGGGCAAGGTGACGTTCCAGAAGGTCTGCCACCCGCTCGCGCCCAGCGACAGCGCCGCTTCCTCGTCGTCGCGGCCCTGCTCGGCCATCAGCGGGATCAGCTCGCGCGCGACGAAGGGGAAGGTGATGAAGATCGTCGCGAGCACGATGCCCGGCACGGCGAAGATGATCTGGATGTCGCGCTCGGCGAGATAGTCGCCGAACCAGCCCTGGACGCCGAACAGCAGCACGTAGATCAGCCCCGACACGACCGGCGACACCGAGAAGGGCAGGTCGATGAAGGTGATGAGGATGCTCTTGCCGGGAAAATCGAACTTGGTGATCGCCCAGGCCGCGGCGGCCCCGAAGACCAGGTTCAGGGGCACGCTGATCGCGGCCACCAGCAGCGTCAGCTTGATCGCGGAAATCGCGTCGGGCTCGACCACCGCCCGACCATAGGCAGCGATCCCGCGCCGCAGCGCCTCGACGAAGATCGAGGCGAGCGGAAGGACGAGCAGCAGGCCCAGGAACAGGAGCGCGACCAGGATCAGCCCCAATCGGGTGGCGGCGCTTTCGCCGGTAGCCTGCGCATTCATGACGACAGGCTCCGGCTGCGGGTCCAGGCCTGCAGCACGTTGATCAGGAGCAGCAGCAGGAATGAAGCGATCAGCATCACCATCGCGATCGCCGTCGCGCCGGCATAATCATATTGCTCGAGCTGGGTGACGATCAGCAGCGGCGCGATCTCCGACCGATAGGGCATGTTACCGGCGATGAAGATCACCGAGCCATATTCACCGATACCGCGCGCCAGCGCGAGCGCGAAGCCGGTCAGGAGCGCCGGCAGGATCGACGGCAGGATCACCCGGCGGAATGTCTGCAGCCGGGTCGCCCCGAGCGTGGCGGCGGCTTCCTCCACGTCGTTCCCTAGGTCGGCGAGGACCGGCTCGACCGAGCGGACCACGAATGGGAGGCCGATGAAGATGAGCGCGACGACGACGCCGAGCGGCGTGTAGGCCACCTTGATTCCGAGCGGAGCCAGATACTGCCCGATCCAGCCATTTTCCGCATAAAGCGCCGTCAGCGCGATGCCTGCGACCGCCGTCGGCAGCGCGAACGGCAGGTCGACGATAGCGTTGACCAGCCGCTTGCCGGCAAATTCGTAGCGGGTGAGGATCCAGGCGATCAGCAAGCCGAACACCCCGTTCACCGCCGCCGCGATCAGCGCCGCACCGAAGCTGAGGCGGTAGGCGGCGATCGCGCGCTCCGAAAAGGCGGTGGCGACGAAATCGCTCCACCCCATCCCCGCCGTTCGCACGAACACCGCGCTGAGCGGGATTAGAACGATCAGGCACAGCCAGGCCAAGGTGAAGCCGAAAGTGAGGCCGAAGCCCGGGATGATCGAGCGCCGCCGAAAGCGCGGCCTGCGCAGCCGGAGCTGCGCAGGCGCGCTAACGGCGATGGGCTGGAGCGGAGCTTCGAGGGCGATCGCCTGAGCCACGTTACCGCCGGATGCCCGCCTGGATCGTGTCAAAGACTCCGCCATCGTTGAAGAACCGGCTCTGCGCAGCCTGCCACCCGCCGAAATTCCTGTCGATGGTCAGCATCTGAACCTGGGGGAAGGTGCCGGCGTGACGCTGGGCGACGGCGGCATCGCGGGGCCGGTAATAATTGCGCGCGATAATCTCTTGCGCCTCCGGCGTGTAGAGGAACTCGAGATAGCGCCTGGCGATTTCGGCGGTTCCGTGACGGGCTGCATTTCCCTCGACCACGGCGACCGGCGGCTCGGCAAGGATCGAGATGGACGGCACCACGATCTCGAAGCGGCCGCCGAGCTCCCGTTGAGCGAGCAGCGCCTCATTCTCCCATGCGATCAGCACGTCGCCGATATTGCGCTCGGTGAAGGTCGTGGTGGCGCCGCGCGCGCCGGAGTCCAGCACCGGCACGTTCGCGAACAGGCGCGACACGAATTGCTGTGCGGCCGCGTCCGATCCGCCGGCGCGCCGGCCGTAGCCCCAGGCGGCAAGGAAGTTCCAGCGCGCGCCGCCGCTCGTCTTGGGATTGGGCGTGATCACCTGCACGCCGGGCCGAACGAGATCGTTCCAGTCGCGGATGTTCTTCGGGTTGCCGGCCCGCACGAGGAACACGATAGTGGACGTGTAGGGCGAGCTGTTGTGAGGCAGCCGGGCCTGCCACTCGGCGGGGACGAGATTGCCTCGGGCCCGGGCGATCGCATCGATGTCGTAGCCCAAGGCCAGGGTCACGACGTCGGCCTGGAGCCCGTCGATCACCGAGCGCGACTGCTTGCCGGACCCGCCGTGGCTCATGTTTACGGTAAGCCGCTGACCGGTCTCCGCCTGCAGTCGGCGGGCGAAGGCCTGGTTGATCGCCTGGTAGAGCTCGCGCGTTGGATCGTAGGAAACGTTGAGCAGCTCGACCGCCCCGCCCCTGGCCTGTTCGTTCGACTGGGACGAGCAGGCGGCGACCGCCAGCGCACTGCCGAAGACTGCGGCGGCCAGCCAATTTCTTGCTTTCGATATCATCTCAGGTTCTTCCCTCTCGTGAAAAGCCGGCGGGGCTGGGGTGCCCCGCCGGCTTCGGTGAAGAAGCCCTCCGGTGGTCCGGTCGGTGCGATAAGCGGCGGTTTACCTCGCCAGCCGCCGCTTTTCGGTGACGTCCAGCTGGACGATGCGACCGTCGTGGACGGTGATTTCGATCGAGCCGAAGCGAAGCTTGAGAAGATAATCTCGGATCGCGGCAAGCGCGTCGTCAGGCTGCGCTGAGACGGCTGCGCCGGCGGGGTGTGTCAATGTCGCCTCCCTTTTCTCTTGCCGGGACACCGCCCGGGACGAGCCGCAGGTGAAACTCAACCGTATTAGTTGACAATAGGCTAGCGCCGAAGCGAGGGCCTTGCGCGCCGAACCGAAAGAGGCTGACCGCCGGTCGCGCCGGCGTCAGGCGAGCGCCCGGTAGATGCCGTAGAGGCTCGTGATCGTCAGGACGGTGCCAACCATGACCAGCAGCAGCTTCGACGAGACCCTCTTCGCTGCAAAGGCCCCGAGCGGCGCCGCCGCCACGCCGCCGATCAGCAGCCCGACCGTGGCGACCGTGAAGGCCTCCCAGCCGAGCGCGGCGATGAACGTCGCCGAGATGGTGACGGTGAGGAAGAATTCAGCGGTGTTGACGGTGCCGATCACGCGGCGCGGGCTGGCGCCCTGGATCAACAGGTTGCTGGTGACGACCGGGCCCCAGCCGCCGCCGCCCGCCGCGTCGAGGAAGCCGCCGACGAGGCCGAGCGGCGCAACCACTTTCGGGTCCTTCTCCGCCGGCGGATAATGATAGCCGCGCCAGATCAGATAGACGCCGATGGCGGGCAGATAGGCAAGCACCGCCGGCCTGGCGACGCTGGCGTCGACCTGCGTCAGCACATAGGCGCCGAGCACCCCGCCGATGATCCCCGGGACCACCAGCCGCCCGAACAGCCGCCAGTCGACGTTGCGGTGAAGGACGTGGCTCGCTCCGGAAACCCCGGTGGTGAAGCATTCGACCGTGTGGACCCCGGCCGAGGCCGCCGCCGGCGGCACGCCGATGCTGACCAGCAAAGTCGTCGATATGACTCCGAAGGCCATTCCGAGCGCGCCGTCGATCAGCTGCGCGGTGAAGCCCACGGCGATGAACGGCAGGAGGTCCGTGACTGAAAAGGCCGACAAATCGAGCATCTTTTTCTCCAGGCAAGGAGGTGGCCGGCCTCCGTTGGGCGCCTCTGCCTCCACGGCGGCTACCTCGCAAGCCGCCTATCTTGTCGTTGTGGCCGAGCCCCTTCGAGCGAGTTCGGCGATACGCTGCGGATACAGTTGAAGAAGGCCAGCCGCCGACGCGAGAGCCCTGCGCCGAACTGAAAAGGACTTCAATGGTCGCCGCTAGGCGCCGCCCCCGCCGCCCTCTAAGGCACGCCGCGTGAGCCTCGTCCGTTCCTCCTCGACCATCGGCCTGCTCACGCTCGTCAGCCGCATCCTGGGCTTCGTTCGGGACGTCCTGATGGCACGGATTATCGGTGCCGGCTTCGCCTCGGACGCCTTTCTCGTGGCCTTCAGGCTGCCCAACCTGTTCCGCGCCCTCTTCGCCGAGGGCGCTTTTTCCGCCGCCTTCGTGCCGATGTTCAACCGCAAGCTCGCGCAGGAGGGCAAGGAGGAAGCGAACAGGTTCGTCGAGCATGTCCTGGCGATGCTGACGCTCATCCTGCTCGTGTTCACGGCCGTGATCATGGCGGCGGCGGGTCCGGTCGTGTGGGCGATGACCGGCGGGTTCAGCGGCGGCGCGCCGGGCAAGCTCGATTTCACCGTCGAGCTCAGCCGGATCACCTTTCCCTATCTCGCGCTGATCGCGCTCGCCTCGCTGTTCGGCGGCATCCTCAACAGCCTCGGGCGCTTCTGGGTCGCGGCGGCGGCGCCGATCCTTCTCAACCTGTGCCTGATCGCCGCCTTGATCCTGTCGCGCGGGCAGACCGACGTCGGGACGGCGCGCGCCCAGGCGGTGGCGGTGACGGTGTCGGGCGTGCTGCAGCTCGCCTGGCTGGTCTTCGCCGCCCGCCGCGTCGGCATGCGCCCGCGCCTCAGGCTGCCGAAGCTCGGGCGCGACGTCCGGGCGCTGATGCGGCTTATCCTGCCGGCGGCGCTCGGCGCCGGCGCGGTCCAGGTCAACCTTCTCGTCAGCACCTTCCTCGCCGGCCGCTTCCTTCCCGAAGGATCGATCTCGCACCTTTATTATGCCGACCGGCTCGGCCAGCTTCCGCTCGGCCTGATCGGGATCGGCGTCGGCACGGCGCTGCTTCCGCTGCTGTCGCGCCAGCTCGCCAACGGCAGCGAGGACGCGGCGATGCACAGCCAGAACCGCGCGATCCAGCTGACGCTGCTGCTGACGCTGCCGGCCTGTGCGGCCTTGGTGGTGAGCGCCGGGCCTTTGGTCGCCGGCCTGCTTCAGAGCGGCGAGTTCGGCGCCGCCGATTCCACCGCGACCGCCGCCGCGCTCGCCGCCTTCGCGCTCGGCCTCCCCGCTTATGTGCTCATTAAGGTGCTGACGCCGGGCTTTTACGCTCGCTCCGATACGTCGACGCCGGTCAGGATCGCGATCCTCTCGATGCTTGTGAACCTGGCGCTGAACTTCGCGCTGATCTGGGACCTTGCCCAGGTCGGCTTGGCGCTGTCGACGGCGATCGCGGCCTGGGTGAATGTCGCCGCGCTCTATCTGGTGCTGCGCCGGCGCGGCCATTTCCGGATGGACGCGCGCCTCAAGCGCGTCCTGCCGCGCGCGCTGCTCGCCACGGCGGCCATGACGGCGCTGCTGCTCTTTCTGAACGGGCAGGCCGCGGCGCTGATCGCCGAGGGCCTCGCCGGGCGAGTCGCCGGGCTGGCGCTGCTGGTCGCCGCCGGCGGCGCCATGTACTTCGCTGCCGCCTTCGCCCTGCGGGCGCTGACGCTCGAGGAGTTGCGGACGCAATTGCCGCGCCGCAGCCGCCCCCAACCAGGGCCGCCGCGATGAACCTCCGATAACGCCGGCATTCAGGACTGGCTCAATCGAATCAACATATTAGCGGCATCGAGCTTCGGCAGTGCGCTTTGGTTTCCCGGGCTCCAGTTTGCAGTTCCCTCGTGTCGCGTATCGAGGGAGGGGCCGGCGTCCTGCAGGGGGTGCCGGCCCCAACCCTCCTCACGCCTCGGCCGGAAAATAGCGGAACCAGGGCTTCGCTTCCTCGAGCACGCGCGCGAAGGAGGGCCGCGCCTCCAGCCGCGCCAGATAGGCGGCGAGGGCGGGGAAGCGCCCGCCCGTCGGCTGCACCTTCTCGGCATAAAACAGCGACGGGGCCGCCGCGCAATCGGCCAGGCTGAACGACGCGCCCGCCGCCCATGGCCGCCCGCCGATCTCCTGTTCCAGCCAGCCATAGCTCGTCTCGATCAGCCGCCGGCCGTCGGCGACGTCGGCCGGGTTGCGCTGATCGGCGGGGCGGATGCGGTCGAACACGATCTTCTGCATAGGCGCCATGACGTAATTGTCGAAGATCCGGTCCAGCCTGCGCACCTCGAGCGCGGCGTGCGGATCGCGGGGCACCAGCGGCGCGGCCTCCGGATCCTCGAGGTCGAGATATTCGATGATGACGCTCGATTCGACGATAATGCGCCCGTCATCCTCGAGCACCGGCATCTTGCCGATCGGCCACAATGCACGAAACGCGGCCGCCGAGGCTTGGTCTCCGAAATCGACCGGGCGGAAGTCGAACGGCCTGCCCTTCTCATAGAGCGCGATCAGCACCTTCCAGCAATAAGAGGAAAGCGGGTGGGCGTGGAGAACGAAGCTCATCGCCGCCTGTTAGCGTCATTCCAGCGAAAGCGGGAATCCCATTGCCTGTGACGGCCTGGCTCCCGCTCCCGCGCGAGCGACGATCGTCCGCCGAAACGAGTCCGGCGCGCGACGAAATGTGTTGATAACTCATTTACCGGACTTGGCGTCAGAATCCGGATGAGGCACAATCTCTGGTGGCGCTTCAAAGGGGGAGCCGCTAAAGGTTGTGTGAGCGCGCCGCCGGCACCATATTGGCCGGATCGCTGGCCTGTGGGTCGCGAGGATATCGGGGATAAGCCCGAATGAGCGCACCTTTCCCCCTGCGATTGGCCTAGGGTGGGCAAGAGTCCACTGGAACGCAAGAAGAACAAGGGGTAGAGCGATGGACCTGTCCGGCAGCAATGAAGTGAGCGCAAGCGACGTGACCGCCACTGCCCTCGACGCTCCCGCCAAGGAGGGCGCACCCACCAAAGCCGCGGCCAGGCCCAAGGGCGAGGCCGGCGACTCGAAGACCGTCAATCCGCGCCAGTTCGCGGTCCAGGTCGACCATGGCCGCGATTCGCTGCTCACGGAATTCGGCAAGGAGACGCTCCGGGACCGCTATCTGCTGCCCGGCGAATCCTATCAGGACCTGTTCGCCCGCGTCGCCTCGGCTTATGCCGACGACACCGACCACGCCCAGCGGCTCTACGATTATATTTCCAGGCTGTGGTTCATGCCGGCGACTCCGGTCCTGTCGAACGGCGGCACCGGCCGCGGCCTTCCCATTTCCTGCTACCTCAACAGCGTCTCCGACAGCCTCGAAGGCATTGTCGGCACCTGGAACGAGAATGTCTGGCTGGCGGCGCGCGGCGGCGGCATCGGAACCTATTGGGGCAATGTCCGCGGCATCGGCGAGGCGGTCGGCCTCAACGGCAAGACCAGCGGCATCATCCCGTTCGTGCGCGTGATGGATTCGCTGACGCTGGCGATCAGCCAGGGGTCGCTGCGCCGCGGCTCCGCCGCCTGCTATCTCGACATCTCGCACCCGGAGATCGAGGAGTTCCTCGAGATCAGGAAGCCGTCCGGCGACTTCAACCGCAAGGCCCTGAACCTTCATCACGGCGTGCTCGTCACCGACGCCTTCATGGAGGCGGTGCGCGACGGCGCCGAATGGGTGCTGCAGAGCCCGAAGGACGGTTCGGCCCGGGCCACGGTCGATGCGCGCGCGCTGTTCCAGAAGCTGGTCGAGACCCGGCTCGCGACCGGCGAGCCCTACATCATCTTCATCGACCAGGTGAACCGCTCGATGCCCAAGCATCAGCGCGACGTGGGCCTCAAGGTCTCGACCTCGAACCTGTGCTCGGAGATCACGCTGCCGACCGGCCGGGACCAGCACGGCAACGACCGCACCGCCGTCTGCTGCCTTTCCAGCCTCAACCTCGAGACCTGGGATGA
>DASVVV010000011.1:0-3618 GCA_036386375.1 Allosphingosinicella sp.
ATCCCGGCGGACGGCTTCTTTCGCGACGTGCTCAAGTTCGATTCCGTCGACAGCATCGACTTCTCCGAATATCAGGGGGCGACGATCGTCCACGATCTCAGCACCCCGCTCCCGGCCGAGCTAGAGCAAAGTTTCGACCTCGCCGTCGACGGCGGCACGCTCGAGCACGTGTTCAACTTCCCCGTCGCCATCGCCAATCTGATGCGGCTCGTGCGGGTCGGCGGCCGGGTCTATTCGAAGGGCCCATGCAACAACCTCGCCGGCCATGGCTTCTACCAGTTCAGCCCCGAGCTGATGCACCGGATCTTCTCGCCCAGGCACGGCTTCGAGACCGAGTTCGTCCGCCTCGCCGAGACCCGCTACCATTCGGTTGAGGCCACCACCGGCCACCGCATCTACGAAGTCGTCGATCCCGACGCGGTCGGCCGCCGCGTCAATCTCGTCACGCGCTATCCGGTGCTGATCCTGACCATGGCGCGGCGGATCAGCGAGGCGGAGCCGTTCCGCGAGCCGGTCCTCCAGAGCGATTATGTGACGAAATGGGGCGAGGGCACGGGCGCGGCGCGCAAGGCGGGCGGCCTAAAGGAGCTCGCGCGCCGCTACGTCCCGGCCAAGGCTTGGACCCTGGCCCGCGGCGCGGCGATGCGACGCACCGCCTCGCTGGGCAACAGCAGGCATTTCAAGCGTATCTGGTGACGCGGGCTAGGCGGCCGGCGCGGTCCTGCCGTGGCGGAAATAGAGACCGGCGAGGCGGTCGCTGACTCGAAAATCGGTGCGGACGCTGTCGATGATGTCGGCGCAAACGTCGGGGTCGATGCGCGCCACGTCGGCTTCCTGATGGGGCCGTCCGAACGCCATTCCGTGCGCGCGCTCCTCGAGGACGAACAGCTTCCATTCGATGAACTGGTTGAGCAGCCGCCAGGTCATCGCGTGCTTCCAGGTGCGGCTCGGATGGTAATCGTCGATGATGATCGGCCCCTGCGGGTGGACGAGCGGCAGGAACAGCGCGAAATCGCGGTCAAGCCGGCCGTCGGCGTCGCACATGAGCCCGCCGATCTGCCCCGTCGTCACCAGATCCTTGACCTGCTGCCCGTTGTCCGGCGTCAGATAATGGGGGAAGATCTCCACTTTTCCGGCGGCGCCGAACTCGGCCAGATGCCGGTTGAAACGGGCGAGATTGTCCTCGAACCCACCATATTTGTCCCGGCTGCCGCCTTCGCACTTCTCGACGACGATGTGCTTGGAGCTTTGGCCGGTCTCCATCTTCGCCCAGGCGATGGCGATGCTGGCGCTGCCGCTGGCGCCGCCGATCTCGATGGAGTCGAGGTCCGGCGCGGAGCGCATGCGCTCATGAATGTGCTTGTAGGCCGCCGGCGAGAGCAGCCCTTCGGTGCCGCGCTGAAGCTTGTAGAAGCGTCCGTAAAGGACGCGTTTGGCGGCGTTCGCCAGCGGGCTCGACATGATTGCCCGTCGGAGCTTGGCTTTGCGGCGCGGCATGGCGGCGGCTTACGGTCGGCCCCGGGTCAAGTCCATAGGAACGCGGTCAGAAGCGGTAGCCGAAACGCTCCACGTCCTCGGCATAGATCCGGGCCACGAGGGCGGCGAGCTCTGGCGTGTACAGCGTCCGGTAGTCGATCGCGTCGCCGGAGCGGTTCGCCTGACCGAGCGCCGGCATGGCCCCGACCTTCGCCTCGATGAAGGCGTAGGTGGGAGCGAGATCCTCCAGCCGCCCGACATGGTCGACGAGGAGCCGGCCCTCTTTGTCGCACAGGAACAGCGACTGCGGCTGGAACACGCCGTCGAGCTTCCCGATATCCCGCCCGGCGAGCCATTGCCGCACGAAGCCGTCGAACGTCTCGAATTCAGGACCCTGGTAACGCTCCGGGAGCCACATGCCGGCCCGGTAGGTTTCCCCCTGCCCCCGCCCCTGTCGCGCGAAGCGCCACGCGGAAACGAGCCGGTCCCAGGGATTGCGCACGACCGAGAAGGAGGGAAGCGCCCTCACGTCCGCCGGCGCCCAGCGCCGCACGTCGAGCGCGTGCGGGTGGCCGATGAAGCGCCCGTACAACGCCTCGTTGAAGCTGGTGCCCGCGGCCTTTGGGACGTGGATGAAGACGATGCCGGCGCGCCGCCAGTATTTCGCCCGCCGCCGCACCAGCAAGGCGCGGCGCAGCGGGCCGGGCAGCCGCCGGTTGAGGTTGCGGACGAGGCCGATCATCGCCGTCAGAGCAAGGCGGCGACGATATGCTCGGCCGCCTGTTCCGGCGTCATCGCCATCGTATCGATGCGGATCTCGGCCTGCTCGGGCGGCTCGTAGGGGCTGTCGATGCCGGTGAAGTTGGGCAGCTGGCCGCTTCGCGCCTTGGCGTAGAGCCCCTTGGCGTCGCGCCGTTCCGCCTCGGTGAGCGGCGTATCCACGAACACTTCGGCGAACTCGCCTTCGGGGAGCATGTCGCGAACCATCCGCCGCTCGGCCCGGAAAGGCGAGATGAACGCGCACAGCACGATCAGCCCCGCATCGGCCATCAGCCGCGCCACTTCGCCGATGCGGCGGATATTCTCGACCCGGTCGGCGTCGGTGAAGCCGAGATCCTTGTTGAGCCCATGGCGAACATTGTCGCCGTCGAGCAGGAAGGTGTGCCGCCCCATCCGGTGCAGCTTCTTTTCGACCAGGTTGGCGATCGTGGACTTGCCCGCCCCGGAGAGGCCGGTGAACCAGACCACCTTCGGCGTCTGCCCCTTGAGCTGCGCATGGGCCTCGCGGGTGACTTCGAGGTGCTGCCAGTGGATGTTCTGGGCGCGGCGCAGCGCGAAGCGGAGCATGCCGGCTCCGACGGTAGCGTTGGTGAGGCGATCGATCAGGATGAAGCCGCCGAGGTCCCGGCTCTCCTCGAAGGGCGCGAACGGGATCGGCCAGTTGAGCGCGAGGTTGACGGTGGCGATGCCGTTCAGCTCCAGGCTCTTGGCCGGCATATGCTCGAGCGTGTTGACGTTCACCTGGTGCTTGATGTCGGTGACCGACGCACCGACCGTGGCGGCGCCTGCCTTGAGCCAATAGGCGCGGCCCGGGAGCATCGGCTCCTCGTCCATCCACACCAAAGTGGCTTCGAACTGGTCCGAGACCTCAAGCGGGCTTTCGGCCGCCGTGATGACGTCGCCGCGCGAGCAATCGACCTCGTCGGCGAGCACCAGAGTGACCGACTGGCCGGCGCCCGCACAATCGAGGTCGCCGTCCATGGTGACGATCCGCGCCACCTTCGACGTCCGCCCGGAGGGGAGCACCCGCACCGGCGCCCCGGCCGTGACGAGGCCGCTGGCGATGAGGCCGGCAAAGCCGCGAAACTCATGGCTGGGCCGGTTGACCCACTGGACCGGCATCCGGAACGGCGCACGCTGCAGCGCCTCCTCGTCGAGCGGCACCTCTTCGAGGTGGTGGATCAGGGTAGGGCCGTCAAACCAGCCCAGGTTCGGCGACGGCTCGGTGATATTGTCGCCGCGCAGGCCGGAGATCGGGACGGCCGTGAAGTCGGTGAGGCCGAGCTCGTCGGCGAAGGCACGATATTCGGCAAGGATCTCGTCGAACCGCGCCTGGCTGTAGCCGATCAGGTCCATCTTGTT
>DASVVV010000012.1:0-30288 GCA_036386375.1 Allosphingosinicella sp.
GCTGATCCTCGGAGAGTTTTCGACGGGCCCCGCTCCTTCCCCCTTCACTAACGCCTTGCTAGAGCGCGAGCGAAAATTTTCGCAGATTGCGGAAAATCGAAGGGGCCTCCGCATGACCGCCGTTGGCAACGACAGCCTCCAGACCCGCTCCACCTTCAGGGTCGGCGACAAACCTACGCTTATTACTCCCTCGCCAAGGCCGGCGAGACGCTCGGCGACGTCTCCCGCCTCCCTTTCTCGATGAAGGTGCTGCTCGAGAATCTGCTGCGCTTCGAGGACGGCGTCACCGTCACCCGTGCCGCCTAGAACGGGCGCGGCCCCGCCTTGGGATATTTGTCGATGAAATAGGCCCGGGAGACGAAGCCGCGACCCCTCACCTCGCCTGAAAATTCGACCATTACCTCGCCTTGATTGGCGTGCTTCCCGAAGCTGTGGATAAAGCGGACCAGTCGATCCAGATTCGCCTCGAAGCGCCCGTCGCGAATATAGGAGTAGACGACATTCGTAGGCTCCCGGACCGGGGCGCCGCTCGAGGGCCTCCAATAGCCTTGCGCGACGGGAAGGCGAGTTGCACCACCGTTGATTTCGCCGAAGATCCAAAGCGCCGCCTCGATCCACCTTTCGATTTCCGGGACCGGGGCGCCGTCGCGGTCCAGCTCGGGCAGGTAGAGGCTGAACTTCTGAACGCTCGCCGGCTTTCCCGCGCCGAGAGCTTTTTCGAGGTCCATCCTTTTGCTTCCTAGCCTCTCAGCTTGCCGGGGTGGCCACTATCGGTCGGGGTCAAGACCGGGAAACCCATCGTCGGAGACGTCGATGCCCTCCAAGCCTGGGTCCTCCAGATCCATGCCGCCTCCGCCATCCGCGGATTTTATGCTCGCGGGCAAGTCTACGAACGGCGCCTTCGCGTCGATCGCCGCGACTATCGCTTTGGCCCCGGCGCTCAAGGCTGGCAGAGTCTCGGGAGTGTAAAAGCCAGGCGAGACCGGCGGGGACGCGTCCACCGGCTCCAGCGTGATGGTCCGCCCGATTCGCACGACCTTCAGAAGCCCCGCTTCGAGCTCCATGCCTTCCGGGAGTTCCACCAGGCTGCGACCGTCCTTTCGAATTGCTTTGGCAAGCTCGTTCACGATCGATGCTCCTGGCCCAGCCCGTCTGATAGTGGATTTTCGGCGCCGCTGCATCCTGTGCTTTCGCGGCCGTCCGTCACCTCCCTTCCACCTCTTCCCCCACCTTGCTAGGACGCCGTCGAATTAGGCTATCGCTAAGCCTGGGAAGGGAGCGCCGCATGACCGCCGTCGGACAGGATAGCCTGGGCACCCGCTCCACCTTCAGGGTCGGCGACAAGGCCTATGCTTATTACTCCCTCGCCAAGGCCGGCGAGACGCTCGGCGACGTCTCCCGCCTCCCTTTCTCGATGAAGGTGCTGCTCGAAAATCTGCTGCGCTTCGAGGACGGCGTCACCGTCACCCGCGACGACATCCAGGCGCTGGTCGACTGGCAGAAGGAGCGCCGCTCCACCCGCGAGATCCAGTATCGCCCGGCCCGCGTCCTGATGCAGGACTTCACCGGCGTCCCCGCCGTCGTCGACTTGGCGGCGATGCGCGACGCCATGGCGCGCTTGGGCGGCGACCCGCAGAAGATCAACCCGCTCGTCCCCGTCCACCTCGTCATCGATCACAGCGTCATGGTCGACGAATTCGGCACGCCCAAGGCGTTCGCCCGCAACGTCGAACTCGAATATGACCGCAACGGCGAGCGCTACGAATTCTTGAAATGGGGCCAGAGCGCCTTCCGCAATTTCGAGGTCGTCCCGCCCGGCACCGGCATCTGCCACCAGGTCAATCTGGAGTACATCGCCCGCGGCGTGTGGTCGTCGACCGAGACCGGCCCCGCCGCCGAGGAGCGCCGCAAGGCCGCCGACCGGCGCGGGGTGGACCGCCGCCAGGCCGATTCCGAAGTCCCGCTCGACCGCCGCGAGCCCGGCGCCGAGCGCCGCGAGGCCGAGCGCCGCGCCGCCGAGGACGCGACCGAGGTCGCCTACCCCGACACTTTGGTGGGCACCGATTCCCACACCACCATGGTCAACGGCCTCGGCGTATTGGGCTGGGGCGTCGGCGGCATCGAGGCGGAAGCGGCGATGCTCGGCCAGCCGGTCTCGATGCTGATCCCCGAAGTGGTCGGCTTCCGCCTTACCGGCGAGCTCAAGGAAGGGATCACCGCCACCGATCTCGTCCTCACCGTCACCCAGATGCTGAGGAAGCACGGCGTCGTCGGCCGCTTCGTCGAATTTTTCGGCCCCGGCGTTTCCGCGCTTTCGCTCGCCGACCGCGCCACCATCGCCAACATGGCGCCCGAATATGGCGCCACCTGCGGCTTCTTCCCGATCGACGGCAAGACGCTCGATTATATGCGGCTCACCGGCCGGCCCGAGCATCAGATCGCGCTCACCGAAGCCTATTGCCGCGAGCAGGGCCTGTGGCTCGACGCCGACGCCGACCCGGTCTTCACCGAGACGCTTTCGCTCGACATGGCGACCGTCGAGCCGAGCCTCGCCGGCCCCAAGCGGCCGCAGGACAAGGTCACGCTGGCGCGCGTCGACGACGAGTTCGTGGAGAATTTCACGACCGAGTTCGGCCAGACGCTCGACCGGCTGCACACGCGCTGCGACGTCGACACCGACAATGACGGCACCATCGATCCGGGCGAGACATTGGGCCATGGCGACGTCGTCATCGCCGCCATCACCAGCTGCACCAACACCTCCAACCCGGCCGTGCTGATCGCCGCCGGCCTGGTCGCGCGCAAGGCGCGCGAGAAGGGCCTCAATCGCAAGCCCTGGGTCAAGACCAGCCTCGCGCCGGGCTCGCAGGTCGTCACCGACTATCTGAACAAGGCCGGGCTGACCGAGGATCTCGAGGCTTTGGGCTTCCACCTCGCCGGCTACGGCTGCACCACCTGCATCGGCAATTCCGGGCCCTTGCCCGAGCCGATCAGCCAGGCGATCCACAAGCATGACCTCGTCGCCGCCTCGGTCCTTTCGGGCAACCGCAACTTCGAGGGGCGGGTGTCGCCCGACGTGCGCGCCAATTATCTCGCCTCGCCGCCGCTGGTCGTCGCCTATGCGGTCAAGGGGACGGTGATCGAGGACATGGTCGATTGCCCGATCGGCAAGGGCTCGGACGGCGCCGACGTCTATCTGAAGGACATCTGGCCGACCAACGAGGAGGTGCACCGGCTGATCGACACCTATGTCAACGGCGACATGTTCCGCGCCCGCTATGCCGACGTCTACAAGGGCGACGAACGCTGGCGGGGCATCGCGGTCTCGGGCGGCGCGACCTACGGCTGGCCCAAATCGACCTACATCGCCAATCCGCCTTATTTCGAGGGCATGAGCATGACGCCAACGCCGCCTTCGGACATCACTAACGCACGTCCGCTGGCCATATTGGGCGACAGCATCACCACCGACCACATTTCGCCCGCCGGCGCCATCAAGCTCGACTCTCCGGGCGGAAAATACCTTGTGGATCATGGGGTTAGCCGCGCCGACTTCAACAGCTACGGGGCCCGCCGCGGCAATCACGAAGTGATGATGCGCGGCACCTTCGCCAACATCCGCATCAAGAACAAAATGGCCCCCGGAACAGAGGGCGGCGTCACCAAATATATCCCGACCGGCCAGGTCATGCCTATCTACGACGCGGCAATGAAGTATAAGGAAAGCGGAACGCCGCTTGTTGTGATCGCGGGCAAGGAATACGGAACCGGTTCTTCACGCGATTGGGCGGCGAAGGGCACGAATTTGCTCGGCGTGCGCGCCGTCATCGCCGAAACTTACGAGCGTATCCACCGATCCAACCTGGTCGGCATGGGGGTCCTCCCGCTCCAGTTCGTCGGCGAGGTCCCCGCCTTCGACGGCACCGAGACCTTCACGGTCACCGGCGTCGCCGGTCTCCAGCCCCGCCAGGAGATCGAGGTCGAGGTCGCCAAGGCCGACGGCAGCCGCTCCAGCTTCACCGCGCGGGTCCGGATCGACACCGCCAACGAGCTCGAATATTTCCGCCACGGCGGCATCCTCCACTATGTGCTGAGGAACCTCGCCGCCTGAGCGGGCAGCTGATCCTGGTCGAGATAGCGGGGTGGAGCGGGGCCGCCCTGATCCTGCTCGCCTACCTCCTGATCAGCACCGACCGCCTGACCGGCCGCTCGCCCGCTTATCAGTGGATGAACCTGTTCGGCGCCGCCGGCTTCACCGTCAACGGCGCCTGGCACGGCGCGCTTCCCTCGGCTTCGCTCAACGTCGTGTGGATGGCGATCGCGGCCCTGGCTTTGTGGCGGATATGGAAAAGAAGAAGCTCGTCGACCTCAGCCACCTGATCGAGCAAGGCATGACCACCTACAGCGGTCTGCCGGCGCCGCACATCTGCGACTATTGGACCCGCGAAGCCTCCGCCGCGAATTACGACGACGGCTCGACCTTCCAGATCGGCCGCATCGACATGGTCGCCAATACCGGCACCTATCTCGACGCCCCCTTCCACCGCTTCGCCGAGGGCGACGACCTCGGCGCGCTGGGGGTCGATCGGCTGGCGGCGTTGCCGGGGCTGGTGGTCAGCGCCCAGGCGATGGCGGTGGATGCGGAGGCCTTCGCCGAATTAGACGTCGCCGGCAAGGCGGTATTGGTCCACACCGGCTGGGACCGCCACTGGCGCACCGACGCCTATTTCGAGAACCACCCTTTCCTGACCGAGGCCGCGGCCCGGCTGCTGGCGATGCGCGGCGCTGCTCTGGTCGGCATCGACAGTCACAACATCGACGATACGCGCGTCCGCGCCCGCCCGGTCCACACGATCCTGCTCGGCGGGGGCATCTTGATCTGCGAGCACATGACCAATCTTGCGGCGCTACCGGCGAGCGGCTTCGTCTTCACCGCGGTGCCTCCGAAGATAGCCGGGATGGGGTCGTTCCCGGTCCGCGCCTTCGCTGAAATTCCGGGCTAGAGCGCCAGATAGCCGAGCAGGTACATGACCAGCAGAATGCCGAGCGAGATGACCAGCACGGTGGCGCCGTACGAATAAGTCAGCATCGAGCGGCGACGATAGGGCATGGCGGAGCGGTAGCCCCACCGGTTCATGAACGGTCGGCGCCACATGTGCATCTCCTCGTTACGCAGGAGCATCAATAACGCCGAGCGCCCGGCCCTCGTTCCGCGTCGGTCAGCCGAGCGCCGCCTCCAGCCAGGCCGGAACGAGGGCGCCGTCGAGCTCCTCCACGCGGCGGTGCTCCACCGCCAGGCCGAGCTCCGGATAAAGGGTCCGGGTCCGATCGCCCGGCGCGTCAGCTGGAACGACTACGAGGCGCCGGCTGACCTTGTTGCGGTAGTTCATCCGCGCCGTATTCTCCTGGCCGACATAGCAGCCCTTGGTGAAGCTGACGCCCTTCAGCTCCTTCGCGTTGCATTCGAGCCAGAGCGTCTTGTCGGAGCCGAGCTCCGCCATGCCTTCGGTGACGCCGAGCCGAAGCCGGTGCTCGAGCCACCCTTCGGCGGCTTCCCCTTCGGGCCCCAGCCAGCGCCGGCCGAGCTCCGCCAAGCGCGGATCTGCCGTTCTGTCTCCGTTGGGCGACCAGTGGACGCAAAGCCCGGCGTCGCGTCCGATCCGGATCGGGCGGCGTAGTCGGTACAGCGTCAACCGCCTCGCCAGCGCCTCGGCCTGCTCGGCCTCGCAGTCGATCAGCACGTCGTCGCCATCGGCCCACAGGATGAAGTCGAACAGCGCCTTCCCCTGGGGCGTCAGCAGAGCCGCCCAGAGCGGCCGCTCCGGCGCCAGAAGATCGAGATCGTTCGTCACCAGCCCCTGCAGGAAGCCGCGAACATCCTCCCCCGACAGGCGAAGGACGGCACGATCGATCAAGGTGGTTCCGCTCACCGGCCCCTGATATCGGGGGCGGATGAGCGAACCAAGCCGCCTCGTGATCCGCCGACCGGACGACTGGCATGTCCACCTGCGCGACGGCGACATGCTGAAGGCGGTGGCCCCCTTCACGGCCCGGCAATTCGCCCGCGCGATCGTGATGCCGAACCTGGTACCGCCAGTCACGAGCGTCGCGGCGGCGCGCGCCTATCGCGACCGCGCCTTGGCCGCCCTGCCGGCAGGATCGCGTTTCACGCCGCTTATGACCTGCTACCTCACCGACGGCGCCGACCCCGATGAGATCGCGCGCGGCTTCGAGGAGGGGGTGTTCGCTGCATGCAAGCTCTACCCGGCGAACGCGACCACTAATTCCGAATTCGGCGTCATCGACGTCGGCAACATCCATCCGACGCTAGAAGCGATGCAGCGGATCGGTATGCCGCTGCTGATCCACGGCGAGGTGACCGACCCGGACGTCGACATCTTCGACCGCGAGAAAGTGTTCATCGAACGGACCTTCAGCCGCCTGGCGCGCGATTTTCCCGAACTCAAGATGGTGCTGGAGCATGTGACGACCGCGGAGGGCGTTGCCTTTGTCGAGGAGGGGCCGGCGAACCTCGCGGCGACGATCACGCCGCATCACCTGATCATCAACCGCAACGCGCTGTTCGAGGGCGGCCTCAGACCCCATGCTTACTGCCTTCCGGTCGCCAAGCGCGAGCATCATCGCCAGGCCGTCCGCCGCGCCGCCACTTCCGGCTCGCCCAAATTTTTCCTCGGCACCGACAGCGCTCCACATGCTGTGAAGGCCAAGGAGTCGGGGTGCGGCTGTGCCGGCATCTTCAACGCGCCCTTCGCGCTCGAAGCCTATGCCACGGTCTTCGAGGAGGAAGGCGCGCTCGACCGGCTCGAGGCTTTCGCCTCGGAGAACGGCCCCAGCTTCCACGGTCTGCCGCTCAACGAGGAGCGGGTTACCCTCGAGCGAACCGAGCAGGCCATTCCCGACGCGGTCGCGTTCGGGGAGACGCGCGTCGTGCCGTTCCTGGCGGGCCGGACGCTTCGCTGGCGTTTCGTGGGCTAAGCCCCGCCCGCAGGCTCACCGCCCTCGCCTCGGCAAGGGGTTTGGGGCAGGATGGCGGCAATCGAGGGAGGAACGCCAATGTCGAAGGAGAATCTTGAGCTCGTCCGCGCCATTTACGACGCCTTTGCCGCCGGCGACATTGGCGGTGTGCTCGGCCGGATGGCGCCTGACATGGTCTGGAACGAAGCGGACAGCTTCATCTACGCCGACCGCAATCCCTATCGCGGCCATGACGCGATCCTGTCTGGCGTCTTCGCGCGGCTGGGCGGCGAGTGGGATGCCTTCGCGGCGGTGCCCGAGGAGTTCCTCGACGCGGGCGACACGATCGTCGTCCTCGGGCGCTACCGCGGCACCCACAAGGCCACCGGAAACACGCTCGACGCCCAGCTCGCGCACGTCTGGCGCATCGAGGGCGGCAAGGCCGTCGCTTTCCAGCAATATACCGACACGCTGCAGGCGGCCCGGGTCGCCGGCGCGGCCTGAGCTGGCGCCGGCATGAACTCGATCGATCGCCGCACTTTCCTGGCTCTGGCCGGCGCCGGCGCGGTCATGCCCGGCGCGGTCGCCACGCAGCCGGCCGATGCCGGCGACATGCTGATCGTCAACGCGCTCGGCGGCCTCGTCGACCCCAATGTCGATGCCAATCAGGAAAATCCTGAGCGCCGCCGGACGCTGTCGGACCGGATCATTCGAAATGCCCGCGCCTCCGGCATGGACGCGGTCAACGTCACGCTCGGCTATGTTTCCGGCGACGAGGAGCCGTTCGAGCAGACGGTGCGCGAGATCGCCCGCTGGAACGCGCGGCTGCGCAGCCGACCGGCGGACCTGCTGCACGTCCTTGCCGCGGCGGACATCGATCGGGCGCGAGAACAAGGCAGGATAGGGATCTTCTACGGGTTCCAGAATGCGGCGATGATGGGCCGCGACGCCAGCCGCGTCCAGATTTTCGCCGATCTCGGCGTCCGTGTCGTCCAGCTCACCTACAATCCCGCCAATACGCTCGGCGACGGGGCGATGGCGCCGCAGAATCGCGGGCTCGCGCCGTTTGGGCGTGAGATCGTCGAAGCGCTGAACGCCGCGCGCGTGATGGTCGACCTTTCGCACAGCGGCGAGCGCACCTGCCTGGATGCGGCGCGCGTGTCGCGCCAGCCGATTTCGATCAACCATACCGGCTGCCGCGCGCTCGCCGACCTGCCGCGCAACAAGACCGACGAGGAGCTTCGCCTGGTCGCGTCGCGCGGCGGCTTCGTCGGCATCTACTTCATGCCCTTCCTCAGCCCCGACAGCGTCGCCACCGCGGCTGACGTCGTCGCCCATATCGACCATGCGGTGAACGTCTGCGGCGAGGACCATGTCGGTATCGGCACCGACGGCGGCACCACCGCAATCGACGACATGACCGCCTATCGCGCCCGTATCCGCGAGGAGATTGCCGAGCGTCGCGCCGCCGGCATCGGCGCCAGGGGCGAGAATCCCGGCACCGTCCCGTTCGTCGAGGAGCTTACCGGTCCCGACCAGTTCCGCCGGCTGATCGCCCTGCTCGAGCGGCGGGGCTATCCGCGCGCCCGCATCGAGAAGATCATGGGCCTCAACTTCCTGGCGTTCGCGCGGGAGGTTTGGGGCGCGTGACCGATCCCTGGATCGGCTTCTTCAACGCCACCCTGGTTCCGATCGGGCTGATGCTGATAATGTTCAGCCTCGGCCTCACTCTGGCGCTCAAGGACTTCGCGCTCGTTCTACGCCATCCAAAGGTCGCCGGTGCCGGCTTCGCCACCCACCTGTTCGTCCTCCCCCTGCTCGGGCTGGGAGTAGCGCTGCTCTTCCGTCTCCCGCCGGAGCTCGCGCTCGGCGTGTTCATCATTTCCATCTGTCCGGCCGGCACCACGTCGAACGCGCTCACCTTCGTCGGCCGCGGCAATGTCGCGCTCGCCGTCGTGCTGACCGCCCTGACCAGCCTCGTCACCGTCTTCACCATTCCCTTGCTGCTGAGCTGGGCCGTTCCCTGGTTCCTCAGCGCGCCGGGCCGGACCGTCCCGGAAATGTCGGTGCCGGATACGATGCTTCAGCTCGCGCGGATCACGTTGGTGCCGGTGGCGGCGGGGATGGTGGTGCGCCGCTTCGCCCCCGACGCCGCGGCGAGGATGGCGCGTTGGCTGCGGCCGACCGCTTTCGTCATCGTCATCGCCGTCATCGCCGTGTCGGTGGCGGTCAGCGTCGAGATGGTGCTGCAACGGCTGGCGGCGGCGACGCCGGCGATCTGGACGCTCAACGTCGCGGCGATGGCGTTCGGGCTGCTGCTCGGCCGGTTGCTCGGCGCGGGCGCGCGCGATTCGATGACGCTGGCCATCGAGACCGGCGTGCAGAACGTCACGCTTGCGATCTTCCTGACGCTCACCGTGCTCGACAGCCTCCCGCTGGCGGTAACCCAGAACATTTACGGCGTGCTGATGATCCTCAACGCCACCTTGCTGATCCGCTGGTGGCGCAGCCGCGTCGATGCTGAAATGGAGGTGACCGGATGACGCCGGTCTTCGTCTCTGCCGAGGAAGTTGGCCGCTGCCTTCCCTATGAAGAGTGCATCCCGCTGATGCGCGAAGCGATGATCGCGCTGTCGCTGGGGCGCACGCGCCAGCTGCTGCGCGGGATCCTCGACCTTCCGAAGGGCCGTGCGCTGGGCGTCATGCCTGGGGCGATGCTTGACGGTGAGGGCCCGTTCGGCGCCAAGCTGGTCAGCATCTATCCGGACAATTTCGAGCGCGGCGGACGATCGCATCAGGGCGTGGTCGTGCTGTTCGACGGCGCCACCGGCGCGCCCGCCGCCTTCCTCGAGGCCGGCGAGATCACCGCCATCCGAACCGCGGCCGCTTCCGCCGCGGCGACCGACGCGCTGGCCCGTCCCGACGCCCGGCGGCTGGCGATCCTCGGCTATGGCGAGCAGGCCTGGCGCCATGTCGAGGCGATCCGCCACGTCCGCCCGATCGACGTGATAACCGTGTGGGGCCGCTCGCCGGCCAAGCGCGACGCCTTCGCCGCCCGCGTCGGCGGCCGAGCCTGCCCCGGTCCTGAAGAAGCGGTGGCGGAGGCCGACATGATCTGTACGGTGACGGCGTCGACCGAGCCGGTCCTGAAGAGCGAATGGGTGGCCGACGGGGCCCACATCAACGCCGTCGGCTCGAGCCGCGCCGGCCCGGCCGAGCTGGACGGGCCGCTCGTCGCGCGCGCCCGCTTCTTCGCCGATCACGGCGAAGGGGTGCGTGCCCAGGGGGCAGAGTTGCTCAACGCGATCGCCGCGGGTCTGGTCGGCGAGGACCATTTGCTCGGCGAGATCGGCGAGGTGTTCGCCGGGACGCTTCCCGGCCGCACCGGCACGGCGGACGTCACCATCTACAAGTCGCTCGGAAGCATCGTTCAGGATCTCGCGGCGGCGCGGCACATCCTTGCCGGACTGCGGAAGGGCTAACGCCGGTGGTGCGCGTGTACCAGTAGCTGCCGCTCGCGCCGCGCGACCGCCGCCAGCGGATGTCCGGGGTGGCGGGCGATGAACAGGTCATACGATTCGGGCGTGCCGGCGCGGCGGGCCGCCTCGAGCTCCTGCGCGATCGCGACATTGCCGTCACGCGCTGGCGGCACTGGTGCACTCACGCTCTGGCTCCTCGCTGGCGCCGCCGACGCGGCCGCGGCCGCTGCGATCATAGCTGCGGTCAGGCCGGTCCGTAGCGCTCGAGGCCTCGAGCACCGGCCGCCGTCACAGGATGAAGAAGTCATTGGGAATCCATGGCTGCGATGTGTCGGTCCACATCGCGATGACCTGAAGGTCCGCGGCGGCGTCGCCGTCGACGTCCGCCAGGATAAGGATCCGGTCTGTCAGGGGCTCCCAGCGAATCTCGCCCGCCCTGCCGGTAAAAGCGTTGGTGCCGAGAAGCGTAAACGCATCATCCCCCGGCGTCGCCGGTATCGCGTCGATGCCCGCGAAGTTCAGCTGGTCAGGGCCATAGTCGGTTATAATGTCCGGCGACGCCGCCGGACTGTCCGAAAGCGAATTCCAGCGGAATTGATCGGTTCCGGGCCCCCCGGTCAAACGGTTCACCGCTTGATTGGCTATGATGACGTCGTTGTCGGATCCGCCGACTGCGTTTTCGATCAGCGAACGCGTGTCGCCGTTGAAGAGAAGCGCGTTCGCCACCTGGCCGCGGGCATAATGGTCGTCGCCGAGATTAACGCGCTGGACGTGCGACAGCATGGACCATTCGCCGGGCCGCAGGTCGATCGTGACCTTCACCGAATATTGCGAGAGATCGTAGGTATCGGTGCCGCCGCCGTCCCACAGCGTCATGAACACGCGATTGGCGCCCGGCGTCCACTGAGTCACCCCATTTATCTGGAACGCGCCCGTCGTCGGCGACCAGCGGTAGACGGTATCGGCCGAGTTCGCCGAGAAGTCGGCGCCGTACAGCCGCTGGAGCGCTGCGATGTCGTACATCATCAGCGTCTGGGGATACCCCCACGTCTCGTTTGTGTAGCCGCCGTCCGGCTCGCCCACCGCCGCGCCGATATAGCTGCGGTACGTCATGACGCTGTATTCGAGGGAGTCGCGGTCGGCGGAGACGGCCGGCGATTCCTGCGCATGCTTGAGGCCGAGGGCGTGGCCGGTCTCGTGGATGAAGGTCGTCCATTCGTAATTGCCGACGACCGGGCTGGTATATTCGGCGTTGTTGTACCAGCTGTCGCCGCCCTCGCCGCTTCCGGGGTAGGCCGCATAAGCCGTCTCGGGCTCGGCGCTCAGCGCGTAACGCATCTGCGCCTGGCCCGGGCTGATTTCCGCAAAGCTGAGATTGGTCAGGTTGGCTACCTGGCCGAGGATAGCCCGGACGGTCGCCTGTTGCTGGGCGTTGAGCGGCTGAAATCCGGATGCCACTTCGGCGTCCCATTGGCCGGCGGGGTAATCGCTCGGGCTGGACGCAAAGCCGTAGGTTAGGTTGAAATCGAGCCATTGGTCGCCGCTCAGCAGCGCCTCGACATTCTCGTCGTCCAGAGCCTCGCGCGGGGCCGGAGGACCGATGCTGACGTTGATCTCGTAGTCGCCTGAAGTTGTCGCGCCGGAACCGTCGTCGAACGCCTGGATCGAAAAGACGTAGGTGCCGCTGGTCGGGGCCCGAAAGCGCAGGAACGAGTCCTGATTGTGGGAAACCCCGGGATGCGCCGCGGACCCCGGGTCGAACGAGACCAGGTCGTCGTTCGACGCGACGATCCCGCCGCCGGGCCCGATGATGTTGACCAGCGAATCCAGCGTCGGCGTCCCGTCCACGTCCAGCACCAGCAACTCGCCCTGGCCGAGCGCGACCGAGAAAAAGTCGCCATCGCTTGTGGAGGAGAGGGCGCCCACAATCCGGAGCGAAGGAAGCGACGCGTCGGGCAGGTTCGGATCGAAGCTTATTTTGAGGAGGTCCCGGGACAGCGGCTGCGCGGATCCGGGAGTGTCGTTGAAGGCGCTTGTTTCCTGAACGACGCGAAGACCCTCGGCGACATCGGCGATGGAAACGGTTACTTCGCGGCTGGCCCCGGCACCGCTTGAATCGAGGGCCATTACCGTGAAGGAATAGCTGCTCTTCGTCTCGAAATCCGGGGAGGCGGCGAACCGCACTGCGCCTGTTCCGTCGAGGCGGAAGCTCGCCGCGTCGGCACCAGCCAGGCTGAACACGATCGAGTCGCCGTCCGGGTCCGTGCCCGCGATCTGGTAGACGACGGCGGAGGTCGAGATATTTTCTTCGACCGTTACAGCGGGGCCGGAGCTGATCGTTGGCAGGTTGTTGGGAGCGCCGGCGATCGAGAAGTTGTCGAACGCAACCGATAGCTTGGGCGCGATCGTGGCGAATTGCACGGCCGCGCCGCTGCCGCTTCCGTCGGCATCGTAGAATAGGCTGCCGGTCGCACGATCGTAGATGATCCGATCGTCCGCGTCGCGGGCAGTGGCGCCGGTGTGAAAAGCGGCCGCGCCCAAGGTGCCGCTGGCGAGGCCGGCAAAGGGCGACCCAGCCGCCCCGGCGAGCAGAATCTTGTCGAGACCCGGCTGGAAATCGGCGATCCGATCGATATTCGAGCTCCCCGGTACGCTGGTGAAGGCGAACGTGTCGCGCCCGCCGCCGCCCGTCAGCACGTCGGCACCGCTGCCACCGTCGAGGACGTTGGCGTAGCCATTGCCGACGAGGGTGTTGCCGAGCTCGTTGCCGCTTCCGTTGATCGCACTGCTGCCGGTCAGGGAGAGATTCTCGACGTTGGCGCCCAGCTTGAAGGAAATCGAAGACCGCACCGTATCGGTGCCCTTGCCCGCCGCTTCGACGACGACGTCTCGCAGATCGTCGACGACGTAAGTGTCGCCGCCGGCGCCGCCGCGCATCGTGTCCCCTCCCGCTGCACCGTCGAGGACGTTGGCGGCCGCATTTCCGGTGAGGGTGTTGCGAAGAGCGTTGCCGGTCGCGCTGGTCGCGCCAGTTCCGGTCAGCGTCAGATGTTCGACATTGGCGCTGAGCGTGTAGCTTATTGAGCTGTTGACACTATCCGTGCCTTGGCCCGCAAGCTCGATCACCTGATCGGCGGCGTCGCCCACATAGTAAACGTCGTCGCCGCCTCGCCCCCGCATCACGTCCGCACCTCCGGCCCCGTTCAGCACGTTGGCGGCGTTGTTGCCGGTCAGAATGTTGGCGAGGCTGTTGCCGGTCCCGCTGGTCGCGCCCGTTCCGGTCAGGGTGAGATTATCGATATACTGGCCGTAGAGGCTGAAGCTGACGGAGCTGAACACCAGGTCGGTGCCGCTCCCGCTCGATTCGAAAACCCGATCGGCCAGGCTGTCGACATAGTAAGTGTCGTCGCCCGCACCGCCATACAGACGGTCGCCGCCGGCGCCGCCGTTCAGGTGGTCGTTGCCGGAGCCGCCCCTGATGAGGTCGTCGCCGCCCAGGCCGGAGATTTCGTCGTCCCCGCTACCGCCGTTGAGCGTGTCATTGCCAGCCGTTCCGTTGATTGCCGCCATCCGCCCCGCTCGCTTAAGCCTGTGACCCAAGTGGTCGAATTCGCCTTGCTTTTCAAGCACTCGGCGCGCGGACACCGGCCCGCTGGAACCTGCGTCCGATAGCAGGCCAAACCTTAACAGAGGCAGTCCGGATCGTTCTCCGGCGAAAAACCGGACGGCCGGAAGAGGTTCAGCGGCGGTTCAGCCGCTTCGATGTGATAGTGTCACATTCATGGTACCGGAGAAAATGCGATGCGTGGGCTGATCGTGGCTTCGATGGCGGCTCTCTTGCTCAGCGGAATGCCGCCGGCACCGCTTTCGCCAGTGGGGGCGGAGCCCGCCGCTCGCCGCGTTGAAGACCCCGACCAGGTCTGCGCGCCGTTCATCCAGGATTTCCGCGCCGATTTCGGCGACCGCGTCGGAACCGGCCGATCGGTTCGCCAGCGCGTCGGCGGCGGCGTCGCCGCCCCCCCGCCACCTTCGCCGGCGCCGTCGGTCGCGCCGCAGCAGCAAAGCGCGGACGAACAGTTGGCGATAACCGGAACGCGAATCCAACAACCCAGCCTCAACTCGCCCTCGCCCGTGACCGTCGTCGGCGGAGCGCCGGGGCGGGGCTACGTGCCATCGCCCGAGAATCGCGAACGCTACTCCGGCGAGGAGGTGGCGCAGGTCGCGGCAGTTGCGGACGCCCCCGTCTCCACCTTCGGCGTCGACGTCGACACCGGCAGCTACGCCAATGTCCGCCGCATGCTCACCCAAGGCCAGATGCCGCCGCAGGCCGCGGTGCGGACCGAGGAGATGCTCAACTATTTCCGCTACGATTATCCGCGGCCGACCGACCGCACCCGGCCCTTCACGATCACCGCCGACATGACGACGACGCCGTGGAACCCCGAGACGCGGCTCCTGCGGGTCGGATTGCGCGGCTACGACGTGCCGCGCCAGGGTCGCCCCCCCGCCAACCTCGTCTTCCTCATCGATGTGTCGGGATCGATGGAGAGCGTCGACAAGCTGCCGCTGGTGCAATGCTCGCTGGCGCTGCTGGCCGACCGGCTCGAGCGGAGCGACCGGGTGGCGATCGTCGTTTATGCAGGCGCCGCGGGGCTGGTCCTGCCATCGACGTCGCGCCGCGACGACGTTATCGCGGCGATCAAGCGACTGCAGGCGGGGGGCTCCACCGCCGGCGCGGCCGGCATTCAGCTTGCTTATCAGGTGGCGCGGCAGAACATGATCGACGGCGGCATCAACCGCGTCATCCTCGCCACCGACGGCGACTTCAACGTCGGCGTCACCGACCACGAGACTTTGGTCGACATGGTAGAGCGCGAGCGCCAGGCCGGGATCACGCTGACCACGCTCGGCTTCGGCACCGGCAATTACAATGAAGCCATGATGGAGCAGATCGCCGATCACGGGAATGGCAATTACGCCTATATCGATTCGCCGCGCGAGGCGCAGAAGGTGCTCGACCAGGAGCTTGCCTCGACACTCTTCACCATCGCCCAGGACGTGAAGATCCAGGTCGAGTTCAATCCCGCCTATGTCGCTGAATACCGGCTGATCGGCTATGAAAATCGGCTTCTCGCCGAGCAGGATTTCGACAATGACGCGGTCGATGCCGGCGACATCGGCGCGGGCCATCAGGTGACCGCGCTCTACGAGCTGGTGCCCGCGGGCGGCCGCGGCTGGCTTCCGCAACGGCGCTACCCGCCAAATCGCCGCGAGGCTGCCGGCGCGAACAATGGGGAACTCGCCTTTCTGAGGCTGCGCTACAAGCTGCCGGGACAGAGCCAGTCGAGGCTGATCGAGCAGCCGGTCCATGCCGGACTGCTGCGGACGGCGCGGCCGCCGGCCGGCGACAGCGCCTTCGCCGCCGCCGTCGCTGCCTACGGCCAGCTGCTGCGCGGCGACACCAATCTCGGGACTTTCAGCTTCGCCGAGGTGAGGCGGCTTGCCGCCCAGGCCCGCGCCGACGATTTCTGGCGCCGCGAGTTCGTCAACCTGACACAGCTCGCCGAGCGGCACCGTTTCGCCGCGGGCGGCGAAGGAACGAAGCGCTAGGTCTTCGTTGCGGCGGCTCGAGCCCGCTGCCATAGCGGCTTCATGGTCCTGCGCCTCGCCGCCGCGCCGCTGATCCTCGCCGCCTTGACGATGAGCGCCACCGCCCAGAGCCAGCCCGACCGGCCCCGCGCCCGCGACGCCGGGATCGTCGTCGGCGTGATGGCGACAGGCCCGCTCAATGCCATCACCGACGTCGCCGGCGTGGGCGTCGGCCATCGAACGCTGGTCGAGGGTAGCGACGTGCGCACCGGAGTCACGGCGATCCTGCCGCACCCCGGCAACCTCTATCAGGAGAAGGTGCCGGCGGGCGTCGCGGTGGGCAACGGCTACGGCAAGTTCATGGGCACCACCCAAATCGCCGAGCTGGGCGAGATCGAGAGCCCGATCGTGCTCACCAATACGCTGTCGGTGCCAGAAGGCGCGGCCGGTGCGATCGAATGGACGCTGGCCCAACCCGGAAATGAGGAAGTGCGCTCCGTCAATGCTGTGGTGGGCGAGACCAATGATGGCTTCCTCAACGACATCAGGCGCCGCCGGGTCACCGCCGCCGACGTGCGCGCCGCGATCGAAACCGCGCGCAGCGGCGCGGTCGAGGAAGGCGCCGTCGGCGCCGGCACCGGCACCGTCGCCTTCGGCTGGAAGGGCGGCATCGGCACCAGCTCGCGCCGACTGCCGGCCGACCTGGGCGGGTACCTGGTGGGGGTGCTCGTCCAGAGCAATTATGGCGGCGCGCTGGTGATCGACGGCCTGCCGTTCGATGAGCTGACCGGCCGCCACTTCATGCGCCCGGCCCCGCCACCCGCCTCCGGCGACGGCTCCGTCATTGTCGTCATCGCCACCGACGCGCCGCTCTCGGACCGAAATCTCACCCGCCTCGCCCGGCGTGCGTTCATCGGCATCGGACGCACCGGATCGCCGATGACCAACGGCTCCGGCGACTATGCCCTGGCTTTCTCCACCCACGAAAGCGTGCGCCGCACCGCCGCGCGCCGCGCCGCCGCCGCCCCTTATCCCGAGCTCGGCAACGAAGCGATGACGCCCCTTTTCCAGGCGGTGGTGGAGGCGACCGAGGAAGCGGTGTTGAACTCGCTATTCCGCGCCCGCAGGGTGACAGGCCATCGCGGAACGGTCGAGGCGCTTCCGGTCGATCAGGTCATAAGGGCGCATCGCCGGATGCAAAACCGCATGACACCCGAAGGCGAAACGCGGTAATCCTTGCGACTCGCGACAATAAGAGGAGGGACTGCGAAATGCTTACTGCGCTCAACATGACGATGCCGCTGAAGCAGGACCCGGAATCGCAGGCCAAGCTCCAGCAGATGAAGGCGGCCTTTGCAGACCATATCCAGCCGGCGATCGATCAGGCGCTTCGCCAGTCGCAGATCGTTCACTTCGCCCGCGTGCTGGTGATCGACGACAAATACATTCAAGTGCTCACCGAGTTCGACGGCGATCCGATGGAATATACGGAGTTCTTCCGCCGTAACCTTCAGCCGGTCTTCAGGGCGATCTTCGACCTTGCCGAAGGCGTTCCGGACTGGGATGAGATCAACAACCAAGACGATTTTTTCGAGGCTTCCAAGGGCTTCAACGTCAAGGCACTCGGCCGCTCGACCGACGGGCGCGAGGATCAGGGATGGCTGTTCAGCTATTTCGGCGACAAGACCGTCCGCGAGATCGAGGAAGCGATGGGCGGCGGGGCGGGCTCCGGCTCAGGTTCAGGCGGAGGCGGTCACGGCGAGGGCGGCGGCGGTGGCTCCGGTTCCCATGGCGGCCCCTCGATCGGCAGCGGCGGCGGCATGGCGCAGGCCGGCGTCGGCGTGTCCGGCGGATCCCGCTCGGCGACCTGAGGGCCCGCCGGCGCGATGCAGATCGACACCAGCGAGCTTCAGGGGCTCATCCTCGGCAATTACGCCAAGTACGGCTTCGTCCGGCACCTGATCTTCAGTCCCGACAGCGGGGACGCCCTGCGGGCGTTCCTGCTGCCGCTGCTGCCGCGGATCCTCTACGGCACTGCCGAGCCCCCGCCGGAACTCGGCTGGGTCCTCAACCTGAGCCTCGCCGCGGCGGCGGTCGAGAAGCTGGCGCCTCCGGACCTGTTCCGACGCACCGAATCGGCCTTCCGAGGCGGCGCCGAGGCCGGCACGGCGAACCACGACGTCGGGACGAACGCCGCCTCGACATGGTGGGAGGGGCGGTTCCGAACGCCTTGGGCGAGCTGCTTCCTCCACATCCACGCGATCAGCCCGGATGCCCTCGACGCCGGCACCGATCATGTGCTGGCCGCGGCCGCGACGGCGGGCGTGGCGGAGCTGATCGCCCGTGCCGACGGGAGCCGGCTCGATGCGCGCTTCATCGCGCCGGGCCCAAACGGGGGCGCCCGCATTCATTTCGGCTATGTCGACGGACTGTCGAAAAGCGCCGTCTCGTGGACCGACCCGCCGACTCCCCAGCGGCCGGTCAATTTCCGGTCGGTGCTGATCGGCTATAATGAGGACGCCTTCCCCTCCGCCCCGGCCAACGCCCAGGCGGCGGCCTTCTTTCGCAATTCGAGCTACGCCGTCTTTCGTTGGCTCTATCAGGACGTGGCCGGGTTCGAGCGCTTCCTCGGGGAGCAGGGCCCTCGGCTCTACCCCAACGAGGATCCCGCTCATGGGCGCGAGATCCTGGCCGCCAAGTTGATGGGCCGCTGGCGCGACGGCACGCCGCTGATGTGCTCGCCGGACGCCCCCGATCCGTCGCTGACGCAGGCGGACTTCGACTATCTCGACGATCCCGCGGGCGGGGTCTGCCCGGCTTCGTGCCACATACGGGTGATGAACCCGCGCAGCCAGCAGCTGTTCGGGCCCGCGGCGACCACCGGCGTGCCGCAGATCGTGCGCCGCGGAATGTCCTACGGCCCCGTGCTTGAGGGATCGCAGGATGACGGGGTCGACCGCGGCATTCTCGGCATGTTCGTCTGCGCATCGATCCGCGAACAGTTCCTGCGCCTCCTTGCTTGGGGCAATCGCAACGACTTCAGCCGGACTTTCCTCGCGCACGGCCGCGATCAGGACGCGCTGGTCGGCAATCGCGCCTTTCCTGGCGCGACGCGCGAATTCCGCATTCCCGGCGCGGCCAATGGGGGCGTCGCGAGCGGCCTGCCCGACTTCATCCGCACCAAGGGCACGCAGTTCCTGATGATGATGAGCCGCCCGACTATGGAGCGGCTGTTCAGCCCTCAGTAGAGGCCGGGCTTGAGCCTCGCCGGAGCTTGCTCCTTCGCCGGTTCGTCCGGAATCTGGCGGGGCGCACCCGGCTTGTGCCAGGCGGCGGCGAATCGCTGAGGTTCGTAGTGGGTTCCATCCTTGGTACCCCGCTCTCGGCTAAGGTTCGCGCTCGGTCTCACTTGGTCGACTCTACGCGGCTCAGGAGCCTCCGCGGACGAATTGTCGCGAACGGCTTCGCCGCCGTTGCGGGTGGCGCCGGGCACCGCTGAACGACCCGTGGAAGCCGCCGAACGACACGATCCAGGCGGTCCGAACCGCTTGCTAGGGCGACACGCCTTCGGCCGCCGCTTTGACATCGTCGGTGCGAGGCCGTTTAATCGCCGAATGGGACGAGAAGCACCAGTCGGCCGATGAACAGGCCCTGGCAACCGCGCGAGCAGCCGGAGCTCCCGCCGCCCGCGGGAACGGAGATCGACCTGCTCGCGCACCCGCTCGGCGAGACCCCGCCGCCGCACATCGCCCGCGGCGCGTTCCTGCGTATCACGATCGCCATCATCCTGCTGTTCTGGATCGCGCAGTTCAGCTTCCTGACGACGATGATCTACGTTCGCTCGGTCGAGGACGCCCTCGATTACCTGCTCCCGCGCGCGCTGGTCACTTCGGCCGGCATCTTGTTCTCCGTCGGCATTCTGGCGGCGCAATGGGCTGCAAGGCGCTCCGCCTTACGGCGCAGGGCGATGCTCGCTGCGCTGCTCGCACTCGCCGGGGCGACGCTTCACGGCGGCGCCAATGAGCTCGTCTTCCTGATGTGCACGGGCAGCCATTCGACACTGAACGATTTCGCCTGGAACATGCTGAGCAACCTTTGGCTCTACATGTCGGTCTCGGTGATCGTCCTCGCGCTCACCTACGCCATCGACCTTCGGGAACGGGAGAACCGGATCGCCGCGCTGCGCAGCGTCGCCCACGCCGCCCAGCTCCGCGCGCTGCGCTTCCAGCTCAATCCTCACTTCCTGTTCAACGCGCTGAATTCGATCGCCAGTCTGATCTCGAGCCGACGCAACGACGAGGCCGAATCCATGACCGAATCGCTTTCGGACTTCCTGCGTTCGACGATGCGGCTCGACCCGGAAGGCGACATTACGCTCGGCGAAGAAATCGGCATGCAGTCGCTCTACCTCGACATCGAGAAAGCCCGCTTCCCCGAGCGGCTGATCGTCGAGCTCGACGTGCCGGAGGACCTCAGGCGGGCGGCGGTGCCCAACCTCATCTCACAACCGCTGGTCGAGAATGCCGTAAAATATGCTGTCGCCCGAAGCCGGGCGCCGGTGACAGTGCGGATCGCCGCCCATCGCGAGGGCAATTCGCTGCTTCTGAGCGTCCGCGACGATGGCGGCGATGCCGACGCCGCCGACGCGGGCGGAACCAAGATCGGCCTCGCCAACGTGGCCGAGCGGTTGCGGCTGCACTTTGGCGACCGGGCATCGCTGACGGCGCAGCCCATGCCTCCCAAGGGTTTCGAAGCCGTCATACAGCTCCCGCTGCGCTTTACGGGATGACGTCGCTTCGGGTCATCGCCTGCGACGACGAGCCGCTGGCGCTCGACCGTCTGGTCGCCCTGCTCGCGCGCTGCCCCGACGTCGAGCTTGTCGGCACCAGCCTCGGCGGCGAGGAGGCCGTCGCCGAGCTCGAGCGGCTCGGGCCCGACCTCCTCCTCCTCGACATCGAAATGCCGAAGCTCGACGGGTTCGACATCGTCGACTGGATCGCGCGGCGCCAATGGGGTGGCTCGCCGCCGCTGGTCGTGTTCGTCACGGCCCACCCGGAATATGCATTCGAGGCTTTCGACAGCGGCGCGATCGATTTCCTTAGCAAGCCCGTCCGGCTTCGACGGCTCGAACGGGCGCTGGAGCGGGCCCGTGTGGCGGTGGAGCGGCGCCAGTCGGCCGAGCGCCTTGCCAGCCTGATGGCCACGCTCGACGAGCTCCGCGGCACCGCCTCGCGCTCGGCTCAGCCGCGCCACATCTGGGTTCAGAAAAAGTCCGAGCGCGTCAGACTCGATCTGGCGGCGGTCGACGCGATTGAGGCGGAAGGCGAATATGTCCGCCTCCATGCGAATGGCGCCTCCTACCTCCACCGCGGACCGCTCGGCACGCTGGCGGAGCAGCTCGCGTCGGAATCCTTCGTGCGCATCCACCGCTCGGCGGTCGTCAACAGTGCGCATGTCGCCGGTATCGGCCGGTCAAGCTGGGGCGGCCTCGTCCTGCGGATGAAATCGGGTCGGGTGCTCCCCGTCGGCCGCAGCTACCACCGGGAGGTGCGCGCACTGATCGCCGCGGCGCCTTCCGAATAGCCCCTATCAGCCGTCAACGCGTGCCGGCGTCCAGTTGCGCCGGCGCCGCGCCGCTTTCGCTTCAGCTCCCTCGCCCTCATAGCTCACCGGTTCCGCAACGAGATGAAGTCGCGGGTCGTCGAAGGCATTGAGATTGAGCGTCGCAAACCAGGCGCTGTCGATCCGGGCCACCGCACCGGCATAGACGCCGCAGCGGCGGCACAGAAGATAGTCGCTGGTGCCGGTGCCGAAGCGGTAGCGGATCGTGTCGGGGCCCAGCGTTATCGTCGCCGACCCTTGCGGATCGGTCACCGTACGGGCGCCGTGCCTGCGACAGAAGCCGCACTGGCAGGCGCGCGGCGCCAGGGGCCGCTCGGTCGCGAAGGTGAGGCGGATCGCACCGCAGTGGCATCGGCCGGTGTGAACCATAGGCCCGAATCCTTCCACCCAGCCGGCGAGCAGGCAAGGGCGTCGGTCACCCTCCAGGTTGCTGCCGCGACGGCTTGGCTCTAAGGCCGCCGGCCATGCCCGAAAAGAGACTATCGCGGCGCGGTATTCGTGCCGAAGAGGACTTTCCGATCAAGGCCGGCTCCCCAGAAGGGGCCGGCGATCCACGCTCGCTGGGCGAAGAGGGCCTGCACCCGCAGATCCGCCGGCCTCGCGCGACCCGAACGCTTGGATCCTCCACGACCGGCCGCCGCATGCGGAACGGGGACATCCATATTGGGCATCCGATGGGGAACACGATCGAGGACTTCATCATCCGCTCGCAGTCGCTGATGGGGACGCGGCGGTTCCGCCACGCGAATTCCGGGCGGAATGCCGCGCTTGTGTCGAGCTGGTGGGCGTGCAGCGCGGATCCGACCTCCATGTCAAGATCCTCTATCCCAATCTGGAACTGGGTTTGGCCGATCAGACGCTCGACGCGCTTGCGGAAATTTACATCGTGTCGGAAGTGGCTCCGGGCGATGGCGGGAGCATCGAGGTGACGCGGACTGACGGGCTGAAATGCGGCCGCTGCTGGCGGCATTTGCCGGAGGTGGACGATGGTGGCCTGTGCGCACGCTGCGACGAGGTGGTGAATGGCGAGCGTTGAGCTTAAGCTGAGGCGCAACCGCTCGGCGGGGTTCGTCATCGCCTTTTTGATCTTCGTCCTCGACCAGGCGACGAAATGGATCGTCACTTATCCGCTCAACCTGCGCGGCCAGCCCGACCAGACGATCCGGATCGCCGACTTCTTCAACCTTCACTGGGTCGAGAATAAGGGCGTGTCGCTCGGCTTGCTCTCCGCCGACAGCGAAATGGCGCGCTGGCTCCTGGTCGCGCTGACCGCTGCCATCGCCGTCTTCGTCGCCGTCTGGATGTGGCGGGAGAAACGGCGCGACGATTCAGTGGCGCTGGCGATGATCCTCGGCGGGGCGCTCGGCAACATCGTAGACCGCGTCCGCTACGGCTATGTCGTCGACTTCGCCGACCTCCATTTCG
Source organism: Allosphingosinicella sp. (assembly GCA_036386375.1). Lineage (GTDB taxonomy): Bacteria > Pseudomonadota > Alphaproteobacteria > Sphingomonadales > Sphingomonadaceae > Allosphingosinicella. The sequence continues at coordinate 23,090 of DASVVV010000012.1, forward strand.
GCGAGTGGCGGCCGTTTTTGGTCTTCAATGTCGGCGACGCCGCCATTACCGTGGGCGTGCTGCTTTTGCTTGTACGGGCGCTCCTGATGCGCGATGGCAGGGGCCCCAGGAAGGAAGCTTGAGAATGCGTTTGTCCCACCTCGTCCTGGCTGGATCGGCTGTGGCCCTGCTTGGCGCGTGCGGCGGCGGTGGCCCGTTCGGCCGCGACCGTCCCGACGAATTCGCCGTCGGGCGAAGCGCGCCTCTGGTCGTGCCGCCCGATTTCTCGATGGCGCCGCCGCGGCCGGGCGAAGCCGATACCGGCGCCGACCCGCGCGCGCAGGCGCTCCAGGCGCTGTTCGGCGGACCGCAGGCGCGCAGCGAGGTCGAGCAGGACCTGCTTCAGGCGGCGGGCGCCGACCGCGCCTCGCTGGGCGCCCGTTCGACTGCCGGCGACCCCGCGACCGCGGTCGTCAATCGCGGCACTCTGGTCCAGACGATCATGCAATTGCCGGCCGGCGACGGCCAGGAAGCCTCCGTCCAGGTCCCGCAATAGCTAGAAGCGCAGGCTGATCGAGCCGACCAGCGTGGCGTCGGCGCCGCCGGCGCCGAGATCGGTGTCGACATAGCGAAGGCCGACCTCCGCATCGGGAACGCCGCCAATGCGCAGCTGGTGCTGCACCCCCAGCGACCAGTTCCAATAGTTGCCGAACCGGCCCCAATCCTGATGGCCGACCCCCGCGGTGAAGCTCCACGGTCGAAACGGGACGCTGACCTCCACCTCGCCGAACAGATAGAGCATGTCCTCATTGCCGGTCGCGTCCTGCGAGGGCGCATATTTGATACCGCCCGTCGCGAGGACAGGCCCGATGAGGTAAGAGAGCGAGGCATAAGGCTCGACATAGTCGCTCGGGCCGGCGGCGCCGAGGAAGGCGTAGTAAAGCGCCCCCGCGTCCATCTCCCAGCCGCCGCCGAGATCGGCGCCGTAGCCGGCATAGAGGTCGAGCTGGACGTCGCCCGTGTCACCGAGCCCGGGCGCACGCAGCCGGAACCCGTCCAGCCCCTCGAGCGTGGTGGCGCGCCCGCCGGCATAGAAACCGCTTCGGTGGCTGAGCGTCAGCTGCGCCTGAAGCGCCGGATCCTCGCCCGAACGGGACACGCCGCGGAAGCGATAGTCGGACATCAGCCCGATTTCGCCGCTCAGGCTGAAAACGGAATTGGCCAGGCCGAGCTGCGCTTCCGTCTCCTCCGGAAGCGGCTCGCCCGGTGCCTCCTGCGCGGCGGCGGGGGCGGCCGCAACAACGGCAGCGGCGGCGAGGGCGAGCCTGAACATCATCTTTCGCCTGCGCGACTGCCCGAGCGGCTGCGTCGACGCAAGCGCCGCAGGCCGTTAGCGCTTCCTTAGCCACGTCCGGTTAGCTTCGCGGCGTGACCCGCCACGCCCCGCCTTCGCCCGCACCGGCCGGTGCCGACCCCGGCCACCAGGTCGCCCAGCTTCGCGAAGCGCTGGCGCTGGTGCAGCGGATTGCCGGCCGCTCGCCTGCCCGCGTCACCGAAGCGCTGCTCGAAGAGGCTGCGCAGGTCAGCGGCGACTATGAGGGGGCGCTTCCCGTCGTCCAGCGCCGCTTCGACGCGCTCGCGATCGAGACCTCCGCATGGGCTGCGGCCGGCGTCGAGGCCCTGCTCGCCGCCGGCGCCCGAACCCCGCCCCGCGCGGCGGCGGGGCGCCTCGCCGACCAGCTCGAGCGGGCGATCGGCGCGCTTACCGCTCTGCTCGGCCGCTAGCTTCGCCGCCGTCGCCGGTTTGCTCCGGCGGGGGCGCGGCCGGCCATTCCTTCACTCGCACGTCCCTCTGCGGGAACGGGATTTCGATGCCGTTCTCACGGAACAGCTGCCAGAGGCGGTTGAGGATCTCGGACTGCACGTTGCCGACACCCGCTTCGGGATCCGAGATCCAGGCGAGTATCTCATGCTCGACGGCATTGTCGCCGAAGGCGCGCAGCCACACCGTAGGTTGGGGCGTGGCGAGCACGCGCTTGGACTCGGTCGCCGCCTGCACCATCAGGCGCTGCGCGAGCGGCAGATCGCAATCGTAGGCGACGCCGACCGGGATGTGCACGCGCACATTGGTGTTCGAATAGGACCAGTTCTCGACCTCGCGGGTCATCAGATCCTCGTTCGGGATCAGATGCTCCTTGCCGTCGCGGGTGACGACGGAGACCGCGCGCACGCCGATCTTGCTGACCGAGCCGAAGCTGTCGCCGACAACGATCACGTCCCCGGGCTTGATCGACCGGTCCATCAAGAGGATGATCCCCGCGAACAGATTGCCGACCGTCTTTTGGAGGCCGAAGCCGACCGCCAGCCCGAGGGCGCCGGAGAACACGGCTAAAGCGGTAAGGTCGATCCCCGCCAGGTCGATGGCAATGAAGAAGGCGACGGCCAATATGGCGATCGCCGCCAGCTTCTGGGCCAGCAGCTGCTGCGTCGGGTCGAGGCTGCTCGCCCGGGTGATCGACGCCGCGACGAGACGGTTCGCGAAACGGACAGCGAGGTAGAGGGCGAGCAGCGCCAGGCCGATCTGGAACACGATCAGAAGCGACAGCCGTCGCCGCCCGATCGAGAAGGCGACGCTGTCGAGCGCCTGGCGGATCGGCGCCAGGCCGCCGACGGCATCGGCCAGCACCGCGACGAACAGGAAGAGTGCCACCGTCCAGGCGATCCACTTGGGCAGCTGCACCCCGCGTACGATCTGCCGCGCGAGTAAGGCGGCGCCGCTCGCCGCGCCCAGGCCGAGCAGCAATGTCGCGAGCGGCGGCCAGGCATAAGCGCCGAGCGCCGTCGAAAGCGTCAGCCACACCGTAACGTAGCGCAGCAGCCCGCACATCCGCGGCGCGAGGCCTTCGGCTCGGGTGCCGAACTTGCGCTCCCAGAAATCCGCGAGCCGCGGCCCGGCGAAGCGGCCGACCACCCAGCCCAGCGCCACGGCGAGCACCACGATGGCGGCCGCGACGAGCGTGGCGCCGAGGTCCGGCGTCTCCGGGATCGCGATCCCGAAAGCGGCCGCGGCCTGCCTCACGCCGCCTCCTCCCAGCGCCCAAGGCCGCGAGCGAGGTCGGCGATCAGGTCGTCGGGATCCTCGAGGCCGATATGGAGCCGAACGATCGGGCCTTCCCACTCGGTCGAAGTGGCGGTCCGCACGGGGTCGGCGGGAACGACGAGGCTTTCAAAGCCGCCCCAGCTATAGCCGATGCCGAACAGCTGCAGCGCGTCGATCAACCGCGCCTGAGCGGCCGCGTCGCCGCCCTTGAGGACGAAGGAGAAGAGGCCGGTCGACCCCTCGAAGTCGCGCTGCCAATGTTCGTGGCCGGGGCAGGCGGGCAGCGCCGGATGCCGCACGTCGGCCACTTGCGGCTGCGCCTTCAGCCAGTGCGCCACCTTGAGCCCATTCTCCTCGTGCCGCCGCAACCTGACGTCGAGCGTTCGCAGGCCGCGCAGCGCCAGCCAGGCGTCGTCCGGCCCGGCCGCCTGGCCGAGCACCGCCCGGGTCCGCTCGAGCCGCGTCGCCAGCTTCTTCGTCGCTGTGACGGAGCCGAGCATCAAATCCGAATGGCCGCCGATATATTTGGTGCAGGCCAGGATCGAGAGGTCCACCCCGGCGGCAATCGCGGGAAAGAAGAGCGGCGTCGCCCAGGTGTTGTCGAGTAATGTAACGAGACCCCGCTCCCTGGCGACGCGGCAGATGGCGGGCACGTCCTGCACCTCGAAGGTATGCGTCCCGGGGCTCTCCATGAACACGGCCCGGGTTTGCTCCCCGATCAGTTCCGCTATGCCTTCCCCAACGAGCGGATCGTAATAGCGGGTGGTGACGCCGAACCGCTTCAACACGGTGTCGCAAAAAGCGCGGGTGGGGCCGTAGGCGCTGTCGACCATCAACAGCTCGTCGCCGGCTCCCAGCGCCGCCAGGAGCGCTCCGGCCACCGCCGCAGAGCCCGAGGGGTAGAGCCGGGTCAGCTCAGCCCCCGGCTCGAGCTCGGTGAGCGCCTCGCACAGCGCCCAGGTCGTCGGCGTGCCGTTGCGCCCGTAATGGAGCACGCCGTCGCGCGGCGGATTGGCCGCTTCGAGCGCCTCGACATCGTCAAAGAGGATGGTCGAGGCGCGCCAGACCGGTGGATTGACGATGCCGCCGGTCCATTCCTTGCGCCGTCCGGCCTCGACCAGGCGCGTCGCCGGCTTGCGGTCGCTCACGCCGCGCCCGTCGCCTTCGGCATTTCGGGGTCGGCGCCCCATTCGGACCAGCTGCCGTCGTAAAGCTGCACATCGTCCTTGCCGAGCAGGTGCGCGCCGAACAGCAGCACCGCCGCCGTCACGCCCGAGCCGCAGGTGGTTACCATCGGCCGGGCGAGATCGACACCCGCGGCAAGGAAAGCGGCCTTCAGCGCCTCGCCTTGCTTCCAGCTATTGTCCGGATTGAACAGCTGGCTTTGCGGCAGGTTGCGCGAGCCCGGAATGTGGCCTGAGGCAAGGCCTGGCCGCGGCTCGGAGCCCTCGCCCGCGAAGCGGTTCGCCGGCCGGGCGTCGACGATTTCGTGCGTGCCGGCATCGACCAGCGAGCGGATATAAGGCTTGTCGGCGACGGCGCCGGCGTCGAGCGAGGGCGTGAAATGGCCGTGCCGCTGGGGCGCCCGACCCTGCTCGGTCGGCCGGCCTTCCGCCTTCCACTTCTGAAAGCCGCCGTCGAGCAAGGCGACATAATGGGCGCCGAATATCCTTAGCATCCACCAGACCCGGGCGGCGCTGTGCAGCGGCGAATTGTCGTAGACGACGAAGCGCTGGCCGTCGCGCGCGCCGATCGACTGCATCCGGCTCGCGAACCTGTGCGGGGTCGGGAGCATGTGCGGGAACGGGCTGTCACGGTCGCTCACCTCCTCAATGTCGAGTAAGACGGCGCCGGGAATATGCTCCGCCTCATATTCGGCGCGGGCGTCGCGACCGCTGCCGGGCAGAAATGTGGTGGCGTCGATGACTTTGAGGTCGGGCGCGCCGAGTTCCCGCTCCAGCCATTCCGTCGAGACCAGTGACTCCATCCCGCTTTCCTCTCGCCTCACATTATCCCCGGAAAAGTGCCGCCGTCGATCAGCAGGCTCTGGCCGGTGATGTAGCCCGCCTGAGCCGAGCAGAGGAAGGCGCAGGCCGCGCCGAACTCCGCCGGATCGCCGAAGCGGCCGGCGGGGATGCGCTGCTGGCGGTCGGCGCGGACCGCTTCTTGGTCGAGCCCGCTGCGCGTCGCCTGCGTCCGGATCAGCGAAGCGATCCGATCGGTCTCGAACTGGCCCGGCAGCAGGTTGTTGATCGTGACGTTGGCATGGGCGACCGACCGCGCGACGCCGGCGAGGAAAGCCGTGAGGCCGGCGCGCGCGCCGCTCGAAAGCTCCAGGCCCGCCATCGGCATCTTCACCGAGCCCGATGTGATGTTGACGATCCGGCCGAAGCGGCGCTCGACCATGCCGTCAAGGACCGCCTGGACGAGGGCGATCGGGGCGATCATGTTGGCCTCGACGCCGGCGACGATGTCGCCCGGCTGGAGGCGCTGCCAGTCGCGCGGTGGCGGGCCGCCATTGTTGTTGACCAGGATATCGACCTGCGGGAGCGCGCCCAGCAGCGCCTCTCGCCCCTCGACCGTCGATACGTCGGCGGCGACCGGCACGATCTCGGCGCCGGTCGATTCGGCCATCTCCCGACCCACCTCCTCCAGCCGCGCGACGTCGCGGCCGTTGATGACGACCCGGCAGCCGGCCCGCGCCAGCTCGAGCGCGCAGGCGCGGCCGAGGCCGCGGCTCGAGGCGCAGACGATCGCGTTGCGGCCGGCAATCCCCAGGTCCATGCTATCGCTCCACTTCGGCGATGACGCCGAGCCGCGCCAGTGTCGCCAGATATTCCGCCACTTCCTCGACCGGGGCGGCGCCGACCGTTGCGGCGAGCTCGTCGCGAATCTCGCCGACGCTGCGCCGCCCGTCGACCAGGTTCAGCGCCTCGTAGCCGAAGCTGGGGCCTTCGCCGCCCGGCTCGCGCGACAGCAGCCGCGGCCGCGGCAGCGTCGCGCGCGCGAGCCGGTCGTCGAACCAGCTATAGCCGAAGCCGTCCATCGGCCCTTCCCGGCGCACCCGGCGGTAGACAGGCCCGGAGACCGTCGCCGCGGGTGCGGGAACGATCGCCGAAGCCCCCGCGGGCGCGTCGCCGACGCTGAGGCCGAAGCGGCCGAAGGACTGGCGCAGGGCATCGGTGTAAGTTTGGTAGTGGCGCCACAGCGCCCGCACGTCCGCCTCCGGCGCTCCCGAAGCGCGCAGCGCCTGCGCGCGACGCTCGGTGGCCGAGGCCTGCTCGACATTGGTCGCGAGCACCGCGGCGGATATGGCATCGCCGGTCCCGGGGTTGGCCAGGACATAGCCCGAGGCCGCCGCGATGTAGATGGCGCGGCGCATCTTCGTGGGGTCGAGATTGCCGGGCACGTCGCGCTGGGTGTGGATGTAGCGGTCCGGCCAGTCAGCGATGTAGATGACGGGAATGCGGAAGCTCCCTTCCGCCCACACCTGATGGTCGCTGCCTTCGTTGAAGCCGCCAATCTCCGCCCGAAGCGCGTGCCGGCTGCCCTGCGGGTCGATCAGCGGCATCGCCGCGCTGCCAGTGCTGGCGAAGGCCAGCGACTGGTCGTTGACGTAGCGGCTGAAGGCGAATCCGACTTCGCTGACGAAGCTGGGCAGGCTCGGCGGCGAGCCGTAGACGCGAAGGATCGATCCGGTGACGTCGGTATTGCCCCCGATCATGTCGAGGTGGATGGTGGCGAGCGTCCGGCGGGCGAATTCCGGCCGGGCGTTCAGCAGCGCGATCGTGCATTCGACTTCGCAGGGCCAGATGAAGCGCAGGCTGTGCCGCGGCCGCGGGACCGCCCCGCTCGCGATCAGCCGGCCGAGGCTGCGCGCGACCTCGAGGATACCGGCGCAGCCGCTGGCATTGTCGTTGGCGCCTGGCGAGGGATGGTCGAGGTGGCAGGAATAGACGATCTCCCGGCTGCGGTCGGTGCCGGGGATGAGGGCGGTCGGAATCAGATAGGCGCCGGGGCTGCGCCCGGCCTCGGCCTCGGCGCGCAGCCGCACCGTCTCGCCCCGCCGCAGCCGCTCCTGCCACGCCCGCGCCTGGGCCGGCGAGACCATGAAGGCGAA
>DASVVV010000013.1:0-16400 GCA_036386375.1 Allosphingosinicella sp.
GCCGCCGACAAGAAGGGCAAGAGGTAGGCCATGGGCAAGCCCAAGAACCCCCGCCGCGTCGGCGAGAACGAGGCGTTGGCCGTGAACACGCAGATCCGCGGCTCGGCCCAGAAGCTCAACCTCGTCGCCGGCCTGATCCGCGGCAAGAAGGCCGAGGAGGCGCTCAGCATCCTCACATTCTCCCCCAAGGCGATGGCGCGCGACGTCAAGAAGGTGCTCGCAAGCGCGATCGCCAATGCCGAGAACAACCACAATCTCGACGTCGACAGCCTCGTCGTCGCGGAGGCGAGCGTCGGCAAGAGCCTGTCGATGAAGCGCTTCGCCACCCGCGCCCGCGGCCGCTCCGCGCGGATCGTCAAACCGTTCAGCCGCGTGCGCATCGTCGTCCGCGAGCAGCAGGAAGCTTAAGCGCATGGGTCAGAAGTCTTCACCGATCGGCCTCAGGCTGCAGATCAACCGGACCTGGGACAGCCGCTGGTACGCCGAGGGCGACGATTACGGGCGGCTGCTGCTCGAGGATCTGAAGATCCGCAGGTTCATCATGGAGGCGCTGCCGCAGGCCGCCATTTCCAAAGTGGTGATCGAGCGTCCGGCCAAGCTTTGCCGGGTCTCCATCTATGCCGCGCGCCCCGGCGTGATCATCGGCAAGAAGGGCGCCGACATCGAGAAGCTGAGGAAGCAGCTCGGCGCGATGACGCAAAGCGACGTCAGCCTCAACATCGTCGAGATCAGGAAGCCGGAGATCGACTCCCGCCTGGTCGCCCAGGGCGTCGCCGACCAGCTCGAGCGCCGGGTCGCGTTCCGCCGGGCGATGAAGCGCGCCGTTCAGTCGGCGCTCCGGCTCGGTGCCGAAGGCATTCGCATCACCTGCTCGGGCCGCCTCGGCGGCGCCGAGATCGCCCGCACCGAATGGTATCGCGAGGGCCGCGTTCCGCTGCACACGCTTCGCGCCAACGTCGATTACGCCGAGGCGACCGCCCACACCGCTTACGGCGTCTGCGGGGTCAAGGTGTGGATCTTCAAGGGCGAGATTCTCGGCCACGATCCGCTCGCCCAGGACCGGCTGATGATGGAGGCCCAGACCTCGGGCGTCCGGCCGGCGCGCTAAGGATTAGGAACGGATAATGCTTCAACCCAAACGCACGAAGTTCCGCAAGGCCCATAAGGGTCGGATCCACGGCGACGCCAAGGGCGGGACGGCGCTGAACTTCGGCGCCTACGGCCTCAAGGCGATGGAGCCGGAGCGGATCACGGCGCGCCAGATCGAGGCGGCCCGCCGGGCGATCACCCGCCACATCAAGCGCCAGGGGCGTTTGTGGATCCGAATTTTCCCGGACGTGCCGGTCTCGTCCAAACCGGCCGAGGTCCGCATGGGCTCGGGCAAGGGCGCGCCCGAATATTGGGTGGCCCGGGTGAAGCCGGGCCGCATCCTGTTCGAGCTGGACGGCATTCCGGGGCCGCTCGCCAAGACGGCGTTCGAGCGCGCCGCCGAGAAGCTCCCGATCAAGACCAAGGTGATCGCCCGCCTTGGCGAATCGCTGCTTGAGGACGCTTGAAGATGGTGAAGTTCGACGAGCTCAGGAACCAGACCGACGACCAGTTGACGGACCAGCTGGCGGAGCTGAAGCGCGAGCAGTTTAACCTGCGCTTCCAGGCCGCCACCAACCAGATCGAGAAGCCGTCGCGGGTGCGCGAGGTGCGCCGCACCATCGCCAAGATCCGCACGCTTCAGAACGAGCGCGCCCGCGCCGCCGACACGGCCAAGGCGTAAGGAGAGACACGAGATGCCCAAGCGCGTCCTGACCGGCACCGTAGTGTCCGACAAGACCGACAAGACCGTGGTGGTTCGGGTCGAGCGGCGGGTTAAGCACCCGCTCTACGGCAAGATCATCAAGCGGTCGAAGAAGTACCACGCCCATGACGAGGCGAACGAGTTCAAGGAAGGCGAGATCGTCCGCATCGAGGAATCGCGGCCGCTTTCGAAGCTGAAGACTTGGCGGGTGCTGAGCCGCGCCGACGCGGCGGCGGCCGATGCGGCGGCCGGCGAAAAGCAAGCCGCCAAGGCGCGGGGCCGCAAGGCGAAGGCCGACAAGGCCGAGCCCGAGCCCGCCGAGGCGTAGGGATAGGAAGTGAAGCGTCACCCCAGCGCAGGCTGGGGTCCATACTCAGTCAGAATGGATGCCAGCCTTCGCTGGCATGACGAAATTGGGATTGAGAAAGAAGGAATGGATCGATGATCCAGATGCAGTCCAACCTCGAGGTCGCCGACAATAGCGGCGCGAAGCGAGTCCAGTGCATCAAGGTGCTGGGCGGCTCGAAGCGCCGCTTCGCCGGAGTCGGCGACATCATTGTCGTCTCGGTAAAGGAGGCGGCGCCGCGCGGCCGAGTCAAGAAGGGCGACGTGCACAAGGCGGTGATCGTCCGTACCGCCAAGGACATCCACCGTCCGGACGGCTCGACGATCCGCTTCGATTCGAACGCCGCCGTGCTGGTCAACAACAATGCCGAGCCGATCGGCACCCGCATCTTCGGCCCGGTCGTCCGTGAGCTGCGCGCGAAGAAGCATATGAAGATCATCAGCCTTGCGCCGGAGGTGCTGTAATGGCCGCCAAGATCAAGAAGGGCGACAAAGTCGTCGTGCTGTCCGGCAAGGACAAGGGCAGGCGCGGCGAGGTCACCAAGGTGATGCCGAAGGAGAGCAGGGTGCTCGTCTCCGGCATCAACGTCCATGCCCGCCACACCAAGCCCAACCAGGCGCGGCCGCAGGGCGGGATCGAGCGCAAGGAAGCGCCGCTGCACCTTTCGAAGGTGGCGCTCCAGGATCCGAAGACGGGCAAGCCCACGCGGGTTCGCTTCGAAGAGCGCGATGGCAAGAAAGTGCGGGTCGCGGCGCGGTCCGGGGAGCTGATCGATGGCTGAAGACAGGTACATTCCGCGCCTGAAGCGCGACTATGACGAGCGCATCGTCCCGGCGATGATCGAGCGGTTCGGCTACAAGAACCGGCTCGAAGTGCCGCGGCTCGACAAGATCGTCTTGAACATGGGCGTCGGCGAGGCGACCCAGGACAAGAAGCGCGTCGAGACCGCCGCCCAGGAAATGGAGCTGATCGCGGGCCAGAAGCCGGTGATCACAAGGGCGAAGAAGTCCATCGCTCAGTTCAAGCTGCGCGAAGGCATGCCGATCGGCGTCAAGGTGACGCTTCGGCGCGAGCGGATGTACGAGTTCCTCGATCGGCTCGTCACCATCGCTCTGCCGCGCGTGCGCGACTTTCGCGGACTCAATCCGCGCTCGTTCGACGGACGCGGCAATTACGCGATGGGCCTCAAGGAGCAGATCGTGTTCCCGGAGATCAATTACGACCGCATCGAGAAGGTGCGCGGCATGGACATCATCGTCACCACCACGGCGAATACGGACGACGAGGCGCGCGAGCTGCTGCGCCTGTTCAACTTTCCGTTCCCCGCCGAGCAGGACCAGAAGCAGGCCGCCTGAGCGGCCTCGCGTGAAAGGAAGAGAACTTAAGTCATGGCGAAACTGAGTTCGATCAACAAGAACGAGCGGCGCAAGAAGCTGGCGAAGAAATATGCCGGCCAATATGCGAAACTCAAGGCGATCGCGAACGACGAGTCGAAGGACGAGACCGAGCGGCTGATCGCGCGGCTGAAGATGGCCGAGATCCCGCGCAACGGGAACCCGACGCGCGTGCGCAACCGCTGCGAGCTGACAGGGCGTCCGCGCGCTTTTTACCGCAAGTTCCGCCTGTCGCGGATCATGCTTCGGGAATTGGGCAATAAAGGCCTGATCCCCGGCGTCACCAAGTCGAGCTGGTAAGGGCTGACATATGCCGATGACCGATCCCTTGGGCGATATGCTCACCCGCATCCGCAACGGCCAGCAGGCGCGCAAGGACTCCGTCGTGAGCCCGGCGTCGAAGCTGCGCACGCGCGTGCTCGATGTGCTCCAGCGCGAAGGCTATATCCGCGGCTATCGCGAGGAGCAGCTCGGCCAGCATGCCGGCCTTCGCATCGAGCTCAAATATTTCGAAGGGCAGCCCGCCATCCAGCACGTCAGCCGCGTGTCCAAGCCGGGCCGCCGGGTCTATTCCGGGGCGCAGGAGCTGCCGCGCGTCCGCAACGGGCTCGGCATCACCATCGTCTCCACGCCCAAGGGCGTTCTGTCCGACGCCGAGGCGCGCCAGCAGAATGTCGGCGGCGAAGTGCTTGCGGAGGTGTTCTGATGTCCCGCATCGGTAAGGTCCCGGTCGCTCTTCCGAGCGGCGTTTCCGCGTCGGCCGAAGGCTCGGTGCTGTCGGTCCGCGGGCCCAAGGGCACGCTGACGATGCCCATGCTGGACGACATCACCTACGGCATCGAGGACGGCCGCATCGTCGTGAAGCCGGCCAACGACACGAAGCGCGCGCGCTCCTTCTGGGGCATGCACCGCACTCTGGTGCAGAACCTGGTGACAGGGGTGACCGAAGGTTTCACCAAGACGCTCGAGATCACCGGCGTCGGCTATCGCGCCGCAGCCCAGGGCAAGAATCTGCGCCTGCAGCTCGGCTACAGCCACGACGTGAACGTGCCGGTGCCGGAAGGCATCGAGATCGCCACGCCGGATCCGACGACGGTGGTGATCAGCGGCATCGACCGGCAGCGGGTCGGCCAGATCGCCGCCGAGATCCGCCGCTGGCGCAAGCCCGAGCCCTATAAGGGCAAGGGCATCAAATATCGCGGCGAGTATATCTTCCGCAAAGAAGGCAAGAAGAAATAGCCATGGCGAGATTCAACCCCTTCGAGAAGCGCGCCCAGCGCGTCCGCACGGCGATCCGCCGCCGCGGCAGCGACCGGCCGCGCCTGTCGGTGCACCGCTCCGGCCGGCACATCTACGCGCAGGTGATCAGCGACGCCGAAGGCCGTACGCTGGCCGCCGCCTCGACCCTCGACAAGGAGCTGCGCGGCCAGACCGGCGCGACCCTTGCCGGCGCGCAGGAAGTGGGCCGCCGCATCGCCGAGCGCGCCAAGGCAGCCGGCGTCACCAGGGTGGTGTTCGACCGTGGCGGTTTCCTGTTCCACGGCCGCGTCAAGGCGCTCGCCGACGCGGCCCGCGAGAGCGGATTGGAGTTTTAGAAAATGGCTGACGAAACCAACCAGACGCCCGAGGCGGCCGAGCAGTCCAGCCTGCCGACCGAGGCCGCCGAAGCGGCGCCGGCCGAGGCACGTCCCGGCGGGCGCGGCCCGCGCGGCCCGCGCGGCGGGCGCGGACGCGGCGGCGGCGACCGCGGCGGACGCGGCCGGCGCGACGACCGCCGGGGCGGCCCGGGCCGCGACGATGACGGCGGCGAGGAGCTGATCGAGAAGCTCGTTCACATCAACCGCGTCTCCAAGACCGTGAAGGGCGGCAAGCGCTTCGGCTTCGCCGCGCTCGTCGTGGTCGGCGACGGCAAGGGCCGGGCCGGCTTTGGTCACGGCAAGGCGCGAGAGGTGCCCGAGGCAATCTCCAAGGCGACCGCGGCGGCCAAGAAGGCGATGGTGCGCGTGCCGCTGCGCGAGGGCCGCACGCTCCACCATGACGGCATGGGCCATTTCGGTGCCGGCCGCGTCTATGTCCGCTCGGCGCCGCAGGGCACCGGCATCATCGCCGGCGGCCCGATGCGCGCCGTCTTCGAGAGCCTCGGTGTCGCCGACGTGGTGACCAAGTCGGTCGGCACCTCCAACCCCTACAATATGATCCGGGCCACGTTCGAGGCGCTGGGCGAGCAGACGAGCCCCAAGTCGGTGTCGCAGCGGCGCGGCAAGAAGATCGCCGAGCTGATGGCGCGCCGCGAGGGCTTGACCGGCGCCGAGGCGGAAGCCCAGGCCGAAGCGGTGGCGGAGTAAGCGGTCATGGCCAAGCTCAAGATCACGCAGACCGGCTCCCCAATCCGCCGTACCCCCGACCAGAAGAAGACTTTGATCGGGCTCGGCCTCAACAAGATGCATCGTACCGTGGAGCTCGACGACACCCCCGAGGTGCGCGGCATGATCCGCAAGGTGCAGCATATGGTGTCGGTCAGCGAGTGACCGACATCCCCGCGAAAGCGGGGATCCAGCGCGCATTGCGCGACGCGCGCCGGGCCGAGAGCGAAAACTGGGCCCCCGCTTTCGCGGGGGTGAACTACAGCGAGTGCAGGACATGAAACTGAACGACCTCCGCGACAATAAGGGTGCCCGCAAGGCGCGCGTTCGCGTCGGGCGCGGCATCGGCTCCGGCCTGGGCAAGACCGCCGGCCGCGGCCAGAAGGGCCAGAAGAGCCGCTCCGGCGTCTCGGTCTACGGCTTCGAGGGGGGGCAGATGCCGCTCCACATGCGGCTCCCGAAGCGCGGCTTCAACAACATCTTCGCCAAGGATTATGCCGAGGTGAATCTCGGCGCGGTCCAGAAGGCGCTCGACGCCGGACGGCTCGGGAGCGACGGCACCATCGACCACGCCGCGCTCAAGGCCGCCGGCCTCGCCCGCGGCGGGAAGGACGGTGTTCGCCTGCTCGGCAAGGGTACGCTGAGCGCCAAGCTCGCCTTCAGCGTCGCCGGCGTGTCAGCGGGCGCGCGCAAGGCCATCGAGGATGCCGGTGGGTCCGTGGAGGTGATCGAGGTCACTCCCGCGCGGGACAAGGCCGCCGCGAAGAAGGGCAGCGCGAAGGGCCGGGCCAAGGCCGACGCTTGAGCCGGTCGGCGGGCCTCCTCGCAATGGAGGCAGAGCGACCTATATGAGCGCCTGAGCGTAGGGAAATATCGAGCATGGCAACCACCGCCGACCAGATGGCCGCAAACCTGAGCCTGGCGAATTTCGCCAAGGCGACGGACCTCAAGAAGCGGCTGTGGTTCACGCTGGGCGCGCTGATCCTGTTCCGCCTGCTCTCGTTCGTGCCGCTGCCCGGCATCGACCCGCGCTCGCTCAGCCAGCTGTTCGCGACCACGCGCGGCGGCGTGCTCGATTTCTTCAACATGTTCTCGGGCGGAAGCCTGGAGCGCATGAGCCTGATCGCGCTGGGCGTTATGCCCTACATCACGGCGTCGATAGTGATGCAGCTGGCGACGACGATGTCGCCGACGCTCGCCCAGCTGAAGAAGGAAGGCGAGGCGGGGCGCAAGAAGATCAACCAATATACGCGCTACGGCACTGTGCTGCTGTGTGCGATACAGGGCTATTTCATGGCCGTCGCGCTCGAATCCTGGGGCGCGGGGCAGGGCGGCTCGGCGGTGCTGGATCCCGGCATGATGTTCCGGATCACGACCGTCATCAGCCTTGTCGGCGGGACGATGTTCCTGATGTGGCTGGGCGAGCAGATCACCACCCGGGGAATCGGCAACGGCATCTCGCTGATCATCATGGCCGGTATCGTCGCTCAGCTCCCGACGGCGCTCGCGCAATTGTTCGAGGGCGGCCGCACGGGGAGCCTCGATGCGTTCGTGATAATGGTGATCGTCGTGCTGGCGCTTGGCCTGGTGCTGTTCATCTGCTTCATGGAGCGCGCCCAGCGCCGGGTGCTGATCCAATATCCCAAGCGCCAGACCGCGCGCGGGCAGATCCAGCAGGAACGCTCGCACCTGCCGCTGAAGGTCAATACCTCGGGCGTGATCCCGCCGATCTTCGCCTCCTCGCTGCTGCTGATGCCGCTCACCATCGCCCAGTTCGCCGGCCAGCAGCAGACCGGCGACACCTGGTGGAGCGACTTCATCATCATGGTCACGACCGCGCTCCAGCACGGTGCGCCGCTCTATATGTTCATGTACGGCGCCGGGATCATCTTCTTCTGCTTCTTCTACACCGCCGTCGTCTTCAATCCCGAGGAGACCGCCGAGAACCTCAAGAAATATGGCGGCTTCATCCCCGGCATCCGGCCCGGCAAGCGCACCGAGGAATATCTCGATTACGTCCTGACTCGCGTGACCGTCGTCGGCGCCGCCTACTTGACCCTGATCTGCCTGATCCCCGAGTTCCTGATCGCGCGGGCGGGCATCCCTTTCTATCTCGGGGGGACCAGCCTTCTCATCGTCGTCAACGTCACGATGGATACGGTGAGCCAGATCCAGAGCCACCTGATCGCGCACCAATATGGCGACTTGATCAAGAAGGCGAAGCTGAAAGGCGGCGCATTGCGCGGGCGCTAGCGGGATGGCGCTCAACATCATCCTGCTCGGGCCCCCCGGGGCCGGCAAGGGCACGCAGGCGGCCCGGCTGGTGCAGGAACGCGGGATCGTCCAGCTCTCGACCGGCGACATGCTGCGCGAGGCGGTGAAGGCAGGCACGCCGGTCGGGCTCCAGGCCAAGGCGGTGATGGAGGCGGGCGAGCTGGTCTCCGACGCGATCGTCTCGGCGCTGATCGGCGAGCGGCTCGACGCCGCGGAAGCCTCGACCGGCGCGATCTTCGACGGCTACCCGCGCACACGCCCCCAGGCCGAGGCGCTGGAGATGCTGCTCGCCGAGCGCGGCCGCCGGCTCGACCATGTCATCGAGCTCGCCGTCGACGAAGACGCGCTGGTCGACCGGATCACCGGCCGCTTTACTTGCTGCAGCTGCGGCGAAGGCTATCACGACCGCTACAAGCTGCCGGCCGAGCCCGGCATTTGCGACGTCTGCGGCGCCCGCGACTTCAAGCGCCGGCCCGACGACAATGAGCAGACCGTGCGCACCCGGATGGCCGAATATCGCGCCAAGACCGCGCCGATCCTGCCCTTCTACGAAGAGCGCGGGCTCGTCCGCAGGGTCGACGGCATGGCCCCGATCGCCGAAGTCGGCGCCCAGATCGACGCCATCCTCGACCGCGCCTGAGCGCGGCGCGAAGGCGCTTCCGTTTCCGCAAAAAGTGCTATGCTCCCTCGGAGCGACTCCGCGCAGCGAAGCGGAGCGGCGTGAGGGAGGGATGCGAATGAACAGGGGTGGAGGGGTTCCGCGGGCCGCGGAGCACGTGGACCTGAACGGCTTCATGGAGGGCGTGAAGCGGCGCAATCCGGGCCAGACCGAATTCATCCAGGCGGTCCAGGAAGTGTCCGAGGACATTTTCGGGTTCATCGACGGCAAGCCCGAATATCACGAGGCGCAGATCCTGAGGCGCATCGCCGAGCCGGACCGGGTCATCTCTTTCCGTGTCTGTTGGGAGGACGATAATGGCAATATCCGCGTCCAGCGCGGCTATCGCGTCCAGAACAACAATGCGATCGGCCCCTATAAAGGCGGCATCCGCTTCCACCCGAGCGTGAACGAGAGCATCCTCAAATTCCTCGCCTTCGAGCAGACGTTCAAGAACGCGCTCACCGGCCTGCCGATGGGCGGCGGCAAGGGCGGCGCCAATTTCAACCCCAAGGGCAAGAGCGTCAACGAGATCATGCGGTTCTGCCAGAGCTTCATGACCGAGCTCTACCGGCATATCGGCGCCGACGTCGACGTCCCCGCCGGCGACATCGGCGTCGGTGCGCGCGAGATCGGCTTCATGTTCGGTCAGTACAAGCGCATCAAGGGCACCTGGGAAGGCGTGCTCACCGGCAAGGGCCTCGAATATGGCGGCTCGCTGATCCGCACCGAGGCCACCGGCTACGGCGCCGTCTACTTCCTCGAGAACATGCTGAAGACGCGCGGCCGCGACATGACCGGCCTTCGCGCGGTCATCTCGGGTTCAGGCAACGTCGCCACCCACGCCGCCGAGAAGATCAACCAGCTCGGCGGCAAGGTGCTGACGCTCTCCGACAGCGAAGGCTTCGTCCACGATCCGGATGGGATCACCCAGGAGAAGATCGAGTGGGTGAAGACCCACAAGACCAAGCGGCGCGGCCGCATCTGCGAATATGCCGAGGAGTTCAAAGGCGCGACCTTCCAGAAGGGCGAGCGGCCATGGGGTGTCGAATGCGACCTTGCGCTCCCCTGCGCCACGCAGAACGAGCTGCTCGGCGAGGACGCCCGCACGCTGGTCAAGAACGGCTGCATCGGGGTTTCCGAGGGCGCCAACATGCCAACCGACCTTGAGGGCGTTCACGTCTTTAGGGACGCCAAGCTGCTCTACGCGCCGGGGAAGGCGTCGAACGCCGGCGGAGTCGCCGTCTCGGGCCTGGAGATGAGCCAGAATTCGGCCCGGATCAGCTGGAAGGAGGACCAGCTCCAGCAGCTGCTCCGCGACATCATGGACGGCATCCACCAGCGCTGCATCGAATATGGCGACCGCGGCAACGGCTATATCGACTATGTAAAGGGCGCCAACATCGCCGGCTTCAAGAAGGTCGCCGACGCGATGCTGGCCTTCGGCGTGGTGTGATGCACTGACGCGAGGGCACGTCGGTGCCCAAGCGGCTTCACTAGGATACGAACCAGCCGTCCTGGTTGAGAGTGTCGCTTCCGCCGTTGCCGAGCAGCACGTCGGTGCCCGGCCCCCCGAGCAGCGTATCGTCGCCAAAAGTGCCGATGAGGATGTCGTCCCCTTCGTCGCCGTCGGCAAGGAAGCAGACCGGCGTCTCCAGCCCCGACGCGTCGATCTTATCATCGCCGGACCAGCCGTCGATGATCAGCCGGTCAATCGCTTCCATGTTGAGGATCAGCAGCTCGGCGGCGAGGCCTGTTACGGTCACCGAGCCGTCGGCTCCGGTGACGGTGATGACGTCGGGATAATAGCTTGCGGTAATAAGGATCACGTCCACGTCCCCGCCGCCGCCGCCGCCCGCACCGGCGAGGTCGATGACGACCCTTTCTACGCCGCCGCCGGTGAGGCCGTTCACGGTGACCTGGTCGGCCCCGCCACCTGGCTGGAGATGCACTTCCTCGACATTGCTGAGCACGGCGGCGGCGCCCTGGCCGCCGACATAGGTGGCGCCGTCGCCTGCAACGATCTGGATCTCGTCGACGGTGTCGCTGCCGTTGAAGCGTAGCGTATCGGTGCCGAGTGCGTCGGGAGCACCAAACTCGTCGCCGCCGCCGACGAGGTCTTCGCCGTCGCCTGCGTTCCAGACGAAGATGTCGTCCCCGGCGCCCATGAAGGCGGTGTCGTCCCCAGCGCCGCCGCTGATGAGATCGTCGCCGGCCGATCCGGCCACGGCGTCATCGCCGCCGCCGCCATCTACCTCGAGCCTGCCGGCATCGGTGCCGAGTTGGTCGGCGTCGAGCGTGTCGGACCCGGCCCCCAACTCGACGACGACTGTATCGTCATCGTCGGCGTTCTCGAGCTCGACGCCTCCATAAGGCCCGCTCGGCGCCTGGACCCACGCCCCCATTGTGCCGGCGCCGCCGACGACCAAGACCATGTCCTCTGCGTCTCCGAACCGGGCAACGACGCGGTCCGCCGCCTCGTCGCCGACGGTGCCGTGCGGGCCATCGCTCACGTCGATGATAAGGCGCGATGCCAGCGGCCCACTATGATCGACGACGATCGAATCGGCGCCGCCCATGGCGAAAAGGGCGACCTCGTCGTCGAGTCCGGCGTTGCGGACCAGAATCTCGGCATGAAGGCCCGATATCGCGAAACCGGTGTCGGTGACGGCGATGCTGACAACGTCTTCGCTTTCGGTCCCGGACACCCCCACAAGGTCGTCTCCCGACCAGTTGTCGTCAGGAGCGTCGCCGCCCGCGTGCGCCGCCAGATCCGCGATGACTCGCGTAACTTCGGTCCCGGCGAGATCGCCGATGTAGACGTAGTCGGCTCCCTCGAGCGGTTGCCAGACCACCGTCTCCACGCCGACGATTGCGAGGATCGGATCATTACTTTCGGTCAAGGTTGGAAGACTACCGCTAGCTTCGATCACGAAAAAGTCATCGCTCCGTTCGCCGCTGAGGGTTATCGCGTCGGAGCCGTCGTCGCCGAAGACTCTGTCTTGGCCGTCCCCCATCTCCCAAAAGTAAGAGTCGTCGCCGGTGCCGAGCCGCGCCTCGTCGGTGCCGCGGCCGCCCGTGACCCGGTCATTGCCGCCGCCGCCGAGAAGGCGGTCGGCGCCGACGCCGCCGGTGATGATGTCGTTGCCGGTCCCGCCGTCGAGGGTGAGTTTGACCGATCCGTTGGAATCGGCGGCGGCGCTGATCGTGTCGCCGCCGGCGCCGCCGTTCACGACAAGCTTCTCCGTTGTGCCGATGTCGAGATTGAACACGTAGGGGATGGAGCGGCTCACATGGAGGCGCGAACCTTCCGAAGCGATGTCGACGACCTCAGAAGCGTTAAAGCCTGTGATCACGGCCGTGTCGGTGCCATCGCCGCCCTCGAACAGGTCGCTATGGTCGCCCTGTTTCCAGACGAACCGGTCGTCGCCGCCCTCGCCATGGACGAGGTCATCGCCGGCGCCGCCGGACAGGACGTCTGCGCCCGGGCCCCCGTTCAGCGTGTCGATGCCCGCCCTGCCTTCCAGCACATCATTGCCTTCGCCGCCGCTGAGGAAGTCGGCGCCGTCCGCCGCGATCACCTTGTCATGGCCGATGCCGGCGTCGACGCTGAGCTGCACGGCGGCAAGGTCGCCGCTGGCCTGGATCCTGTCGTGGCCGGCACCGGTGCTGATCCGGAGCACCTCCGTGGTGCCGAGGTCGAGGGTGAAGGGTGAAACGTTGGTGCGGTTCACCTTGATGCGGGCGCCGTCGGCGATGACAGTCAGGGCTTCGCCTGCCCAATAGCCGGTGATGTCGGCCGTGTCGGTGCCCTCGCCGCCGTCGAAGCGGTCGCTCTGATCGCCCTGCTTCCAGACGAGGCGGTCGTCGCCGCCGTCGCCATGGAGACGATCGCTGCCGGGACCGCCGTAGAGAAGGTCGTTGTCGGCTCCGCCGTACATTTCGTCGGCCCCGCCCCGGCCGGAGAGGATGTCAGCGCCGGCGTCCCCGAACATCAGATCGGCGCCCGAGCCGGTGGTGATGCGGTCGTCGCCTTCGCCGCCGCTGATGCTGGCAATCGGCAGCCGGCCATTATCTTCGCTGAACGAGATGGTGTCGTCGCCGCCGCCGCCGACGAACTGGACGAGGCTGGTGTTTCCGACCGTCGGTATGCTTCCCGGTGCCGTTATTGCTCCTCCGTTGATCAGGATCCTTCCGGCGAATGCTCGGCTGAGGTTTATGCTGTCTATGCCCTCGTCGCCGAAGACGGAAAGCAATAGCCTGCTGCGGTCGTAAAGTGCTGTCGCTGCCATGTCTCAGCGTTGCACATGTCGCTCTAAGGAACGGTTTATTTCTGCGGTTTCTCAGCGGGGCCTTGCAGCGGTATCGCCGGCCCGGTTTGCAGGGCAATCGCCGGACGGCGCCGGCGAGGCGCCGCCCGACGAAAGCCTGCGTGGCGGCCGGCCCTCGGGGGGCAACGACCGGCCGCCGCCGCTCAGCCGAAGATGATGACGTTGTTGCCGGTGCCGCCGTCGAGCACGTCCGCGCCGGGACCGCCGATCAGGACGTCGTCGCCGGCACCGCCGAACAGGATGTCGGCGCCGTCGCCGCCGATCAGCACGTCGTCGTCGTCGCCGCCGTCGGCCTGGAAGATCATTCCGGCGCCGAGGCCGGAGGCGTCGACCACGTCGTCGCCGGCGACGGCGTTGATGACGAGCTTGTCGTTGGCGCTCATGTTGCGCACCTCGATCACCGCCCCAAGGCCGAAGACGAAGACGTTGCCGTTCGCGCCGACCACCTGAACGACGTCGTCCCCGGCCGTGCCCTGGACGGTGACGACGTCGGGCTGAGCGTCATCACCGCCGCCGGCCGCGCCGAGGTCGATGACGACGCTCGTCACGCCGGTGCCGGCGAGGTTGCCGATGTTGATCGCATCGGCCCCGCCGAGCGCGTTGAAGCGGATCTCCTCGAGATTGTCGACGTCCATGACCACGCTGGCGACGTTGCGGGTGAAGAGCGCGCCATTCTCGGTGGCGCCGATGTCGATGATCTCGGCGACGTTCGAGCCGTTGAAGACCAGCGTGTCGAAACCCGCCTGGCCGTCCAGCACGTCATTGTCGTCGCCGGGATTCCAGACGAACGTGTCGTCGCCGGCGCCCATGAATGCGGTGTCGTTGCCGTCGCCGCCAATGATGAGGTCGTTGCCTTCCGAGCCGAGGAAGATGTCGTTGCCGAGGCCGCCGTTCATCGTCAGCTGGATGCCGTCCGCCTCCAGGCTGGTGGCGTCGATCACGTCGTCGCCGCCGAGGCCGTTCAGCGTCACCTTGTCGTTGACGACCTCCTGCTGGAAGATCAGCACCTGGGCGCTAAGGCCGAAGACGGTGATCCCGCCCGCGTCGCCGGCGATGCCGAACACGTCGGCGCCCTGGGTACCGTTGACGGTGACCGTGTCGGCCGCTCCGTCGCCGCCGCCATTGGGGCCGCGCAGGTCGATTTCGATGCGCTTGACGTCGGAGCCGCTGAGGTCGCCGACGACGACATTGTCGGTGCCGCCGAGGCCGCGGAACTGGATCTGCTCGACGTCGTCCATGTCCATGGTCACGTTGGCGACGTCGCGAAGAAACAGCGCGCGCCCGCCATTAGCGACGATGTTGACGTTCTCGCTGGCGTTGGAGCCGAAGAAGAGCAGCTCGTCGTTGCCGTCCTGGCCCTCGATCGTGTCGCTGCCGTCGCCCGGATCCCACTGGAAGACGTCATTGCCGGCGCCGAGGAAGGCGGCGTCGTTGCCGTTGTCGCCGAAGACGAAGTCGTCGCCCTCGCCGCCGAGGAAGATGTCGGCGCCCTGGCTGCCGAGCAAGGTGTCGTTGCCGCCGCCGCCGTCGAGGGTGAGCTTGATCACCCCGGCCGGCACGGTGGTGGCGGTTATGCCGTCATTGCCGCCGAGGCCATTGATCACGAGTGCGTCGGTGGCGCCTTCCGACGTGGTGATGTCGATTCGCGCCGAAAGCCCGAGCACGGCGACGCTGGTGCCGCTCCCGAAAACGTCGATGATGTTGTCGCCGCTGGTGGCGTTGACGATCACCGTGTCCGGCGCGGCGTCGCCGGCCGAGCCGCCGATCGCTCCGGCGAGGTCGACCTGGACCTTGGTGAGGTCGGTACCGGTCAGGTCGTTGAGGACGATGGAATCGGTGCCCCCGAGCGCCCGGACATAGGCTGTCTCGACATCGTTCAGGTCCATGACGATGTTGCCGAGGTTGCGCGTCAGCAGCACCCGGCCGCCATTGGCCGAGAGGGTGAAGATCTCGGAGCCGGCGCTGCCGTTGAAGCGCAGCTGGTCGGTGCCGTCCTGGCCCTCGATCGTGTCGCTGCCGTCGCCCGGATCCCACTGCGCGACGTCGTTGCCGGCGCCGAGGAGGACGGTGTCATTGCCCTGCTGGCCGTCGATGAAGTCATTGCCTTCGCCGCCGATCAGGAGGTCCGCGCCGTTGCTGCCGAGGATGGTGTCGTTGCCGGCGCCGCCATCCACGGTGATCTGGATCAAGGCGGCTAGGTTGCCGGTGGCGGAGAAATGGTCGTCGCCGCCGTTCATGCTGACGAAGATCTTCTCCATCGTGCCGAGGTCGAGCGCGAACGGGGCCGGATCGAGCCGGTCGAAGCGCACCCGCGTGCCGTTGGCGGTGATGGTGAACTTCTCGGTGCCGCCGCAGCCATTGACTTCGGTCGTGTCGGTGCCGGCGCCGCCTTCATAGAGGTCGGTATCGTCGCCCGGGTTCCAGATGAAGCGGTCGTCGCCGCTCTCGCCGAACACCTGGTCGTCGCCGTCGCCGCCGGTCAGCACGTCGTTGCCGCTGCCGCCGAACAGGAAGTCGGCACCGCCCTTGCCGAGCAGAGTGTCGTGGTCGCCCTGGCCGAACAGCATGTCGCCGCCCGATCCGCCGGTGAGTGTGTCGTTGCCGGTGCCGCCGAACAGGTTCGCCGCCGGCAGCGCCCCGTTGGTCTCGCTCAGCGTGATGACGTCGTTGCCGCCCTGGCCGAACGCCTGGATCTTGAACGTATTAGCGACCGTCGCGGAGCCGCCGACGATCGCCACGGCGCCGCCGTTCACGAGCAGGCTGCCGGCCGCGTTGCGGCTCAGGGTCATGGCATTGTCGAGATTGTCGCCGAAAATGCTGAGCAGTTTGCTCGCCGGCGTGAAGAATGCAGTGACGGCCATTCCGAAAAATCCCTCGCTCTCGGGCGCACGCCAGCGGCCGCTGCCGCTCGTGCGGCGCCCGTTTCCACCTCCCCTGTGAAGAAAAAGGGGCGCCGCCCGCGTTGCCGCAGTCGCCGCCCCTCCCGCCGCCGCAATGCGACGACGGGGCGGCAAGTGGGGGCGGGCGGTGTCTCCGAAATTGCGCGGCCGCGGGTTTATTGTGTCAATTGTTTCAGCTGCGAGGCCACAAAAAAGGGCCGCGCGAGGCGGCCCTTTTCAGGTGCGACAGAGGGAATGACAGCCTTAGGCGGCTTCCATTTCCTCCTCGGCGCCGACCGGTCCGGAATCCTGCCCCTTGGCGTCGGGATCGCGGTCGACCAGCTCGATCACGCCCATCGGCGC